>JABLXM010000016.1 GCA_013177815.1 Anaerolineae bacterium
TTTCTTCAATGTCGCCACCCATATCGAGCAGTTGGATCGGGAACCCGGCGGGGCACGGATCATCGATTCTTATGGCGGTTCTTCGCTCCACGAGCAATCGCACGGGGAGTCGTTCCTTGCTTTGGTCTTGCATCGTTTTGCTGGGAACGGGTTGTATATCCTTGACGAGCCCGAAGCGGCTTTATCACCGACGCGACAGTTGACCGTCCTGGCGCGGATGCATCAACTCTTGCAGCAGGATTCACAATTCATCATCGCTACCCACTCACCGATCTTGATGGCTTATCCGGGGGCATTGATCTACCATATCACCGAAGCCGGCATTGAATCGGTAAAATACGAAGAAACCGAGCACTATGAAGTTACCAAGGCTTTTCTCGATAACCCGGATAGGATGTTGAAAGAGCTGTTCCGGGGGGACGAGCAAGGCGCCTGACAAGTCGCCGCCTTGACGGTAATGGGCTGTATAATCCTGGCATACGCGCCTGGAAACTCGCCCTGCTGGTCTTGCTGCTGCTCCTGCTGGCGGGCTGCCTGCCGTTGCCGCGTCCGACGCTGACAGCGGACCTTCCCAGCGCAACCTGGTTGCCCACCGGTACCTCCGTACCACTGCCGAGCGCCACACCCAGCCGCACACCCGCGCCCACCCAGACCGGCACGCCCACCGTCACCGCCACCTGGGCGGTGCTGCGCGGCGAGGTGTTGCAGCGCGCCAACTGCCGCTACGGCGCCGGCGCGGTTTACCTCTACAAGTACGGGCTGGTGCCGGGCAGCAACCTGGAGATCATCGGGCGCAATGACGCCGGCACCTGGCTGGAGGTGCGTGCCATTGGTGGGAACAACCCGTGTTGGGTCAAAGCTGACCTGATGGCGCCCAATGGCGAGATCATGAGCGTGGCGCCGGTGGACCCGGACGATTTCAACCTGCCGCGCTCGCCTTACTATGCCCCGCCGGCGGTCCTTTCGACGGTGCGGGAGGGCGACGCCGTGACGGTGACCTTCACGGGCATCGTGCTGCGTCCGGGCGACGATTCGCTCCAGACGCCCTACGTGGTGGAAGCCTGGGTGTGCCGCGACGGGCAGATTCTTTTCGAAGCGCTGGGCAGCGATATGAACGCCATCACCTTCATCGACGAACCCGGTTGCGCCGAACCCTCGCACGCGCGCCTGACGGCAGCCGAAAAGCATGGCTACACGGCATTCGTGCCGATTCCCCTGCCGTGAAGCGACCGGTAGCCATCTGTGGTTAATTAGACAGTAAATGCGCATAGCCATTTATTCGAACGTAGTATGTATCCAACCCTACCCATGCTAAAATAGACCAACAAATTTACTCAGGAGCACTAAATGCCACAGGATCGTGTACGTAAGATCGTCGTTGCAGGGGTCATGGGGGCGGTTTCGATATTACTGGGGGTAACCCACTGGGGGTTCATCCCGTGGTTCGGCGGGGTCTCGCTGACCATCATGCACGTGCCGGTCATCATCGCTGCCGTGCTGGAAGGACCGCTGGTGGGGGCAGGGGTGGGGTTGATCTTTGGCATCTTCAGCATGGTGCAGGCGGCGGTGGCGCCGACCGGTCCGTCGGATGTGTGGTTCACCAACCCCCTGCTGGCGGTGGTGCCGCGCTTGTTCATCGGTCCGGTGGCTTACCTGGTGTGGAAGGCGCTGGAGCGCAAGCCTGGCATCGGGTTGCCGGCGGCGGGGGTGGCGGGCAGCCTGACCAACACCGTGTTGGTGTTGGGGACGATTGGGTTGTTGCGATTGCTGCCCTGGGCGGCGCTGCCACCCATCGCGCTGGTGAACGGGCTGCCGGAGGCGCTGGTTTCGGCGGTGCTGGTGCTGGCGGTGGTGGCGGCGTGGAAGCAACTGCAAGTCGGCAAGAAGCAAGGAGCGGACCTGTAATCCTGGCAGGGGGCAACCACAGGCAAAAAGATGAGGTTTTCACCACAGAGGGCGGGGTGCGGTTAGAAGCGATCTTTCTAATGCACTCATGCAGCGCGGTCTCCTCCAGCGGTTTGGGCTCGGAGGCAACCATGCCTGGGTTTGCGCAGGGTATAATTTGGTTATGACGCGCGATGATGTCATCCAGATACTAAAGCGGGAGCGTGCCAGGCTGAGCAGCCAGTACGGCGTGGAGACGTTGCTGCTTTTTGGTTCAGTCGCCAGAGATGAGGCGAACGCTGCCAGTGATATCGATCTGTTGGTGGCATTCAATCGACCTGCCGGCTATTTTGGGCTCTTCTCGCTACAGGGCGAACTGGAGCGTTTGTTGGGGTGTTCGGTTGACCTGGGCACGGTTGATAGCATAAAGCCACGGATACGGGAACGCGTGATGGCAGAGAGCATCCGTGTCGCCTAGGCGTTGGCAGGAGTGTGTGCAAGATATTCCGGATGCCATTGAGGAGATTCAGCAATTTACAGACGGGATGGATAGGGATGCTTTTCGCAATGATGATCGAACTATCCGTGCGGTTGAAATGAACTTTATTATCATCGGTGAAGCAGCCAGCCAGATTCCTGAGGAAGTCATTGAAAGACATGCGGATATCCCGTGGCAGTTGATGCGTGCCATGCGAAACCGCTTGGCGCACGCTTATTTCCAAGTGGATGAAATACTGATGTGGGATACGATCAAGAATGACTTGCCTCCATTGGTAACAGGTCTTGAAAGATTGATTTGACCGTAAAGTTGGGAGTAGTGGTTGAAAACTGTCCTTCCGAAGGTCGATTACCGGGCGGGTTAAGATCGGGGGCAGCAGCAGGAGCGGGTTTCAAGCTCGCCCCTACGCTGAGGCAAGCGATCCGCCAAACAGCCGCTTCTGCAAGAAGAACGCCACGTTCACCAGCCCGATCATGACCGGCACCTCGATGAGCGGACCGATGACCGCTGCGAAGGCTGCGCCGCTGTTGATGCCGAAAACCGCCACTGCCACCGCGATGGCAAGCTCGAAGTTGTTGCTGGCAGCGGTGAAAGAGAGCGTGGCGGTCTTGGCGTAATCTGCGCCTACCGCGCGCCCCATGAGGAACGAAACCAGGAACATGACCACGAAGTAGATCAGCAGCGGGATGGCGATGCGCACCACGTCGCCCGGGATGGTGACGATCAACTCGCCCTTGAGCGAAAACATCACCACGATGGTGAACAGCAGCGCGATCAGCGTCAGCGGGCTGACCCGGGGCACGAAGGTCTGGTAGTACCAGTCCTTGCCCTTGAGCCGCACCAGCACCAGGCGGGTGAAGAACCCTGCCAGGAAGGGGATGCCCAGGTAGATAAAGACGCTCCTGGCGATCTCGCCGATGGTGATAGCGACGGTGCTGCCTTGCAACCCGAACCAGGTCGGCAGCACGGTGATGAACACCCAGGCGTAGACGCTGTAGAACAATACCTGGAAGATGCTGTTGAACGCCACCAGTCCGGCGGCGTATTCGGTATCGCCCTTCGCCAGTTCGTTCCACACGATCACCATGGCGATGCAGCGCGCCAGCCCAATCAGGATCAGACCGACCATGTATTCCGGGTAGTTGCGCAGGAAGATGATTGCCAGCGCGAACATCAATACCGGTCCAATCACCCAGTTTTGCAGCAGCGAAAGTCCCAGCACCTTCCAGTTACGAAAGACATCCCCCAGTTCGTCGTAGTGCACTTTGGCGAGCGGCGGGTACATCATCAGGATCAACCCGATGGCGATGGGGATGTTGGTGGTGCCGACCGAGACGGCGCTGTTGAACGCCTGCACGCCGGCGGGGAAGAGGAAACCAATGCCCACGCCGACCGCCATGGCGAGGAAGATCCACAGCGTCAGGTAGCGGTCCAAAAAAGACAATCGTTTGGGTGAGCCTTCAGTCATGATTGCTCCTGTTCGAATTGGGTGAGGATGAGCGGAATCTCGCGCGCGATGGCATCGCGTACGGCGCGAAAATCATCCATGTCGTCGGTTCGGGCGGGGTCGGGGAAGCCGTGGTGCACCTTTACGCCCTGCCCCAGCCACAGCGGGCAGTTTTCGGCAGCCGAATCGCACACGGTCACCACCAGGTCAAAATCGCTGCCGCGGAACTCATCCACCGATTTGGGTCGTCCATCGTGCCGGATGCCGATCTCTGCCAGCGCCGCCAGCGTTTTGGGATGCACAAAACCGGCGGGGTTGGTGCCCGCGCTGACCGCCTGCCAGCGTTCGCCCAGGCGGGCATTGACGATGGCTTCCGCCATCTGGGAGCGGCAGGCGTTGCCGGTGCACAGGAAGAGCACTTTGCGCGGCGGCATCAGGCGCCTGCCTGCGCTTCAGTCAGCCAGGCAGCCATCTCGTCCGGCGTGGGGATGCGCCCATAGCAGACCACCTTCTCATCGATTACCAGACCCGGCGTGGATAGGATATTGTAGGATAGGATGTCGGCGTAATCGGTGACCTTGATCACTTCGGCATCGATCCCCTGCGCTGCCACGCCGGCGCGCGCGATCTGCTCCACCCGTTTGCAGTTGGCGCAGCCCGAACCAAGAACTTTGATTGTAAGCATGTATTCCTCCAAATATCATTGCGATAAAGCGGAAGCCGCCATCGCCGTGTTACGGCGATTAACCAGCCACATGATGCCAACCAACGCAACCAGCAGCAGCGCCACACCAAACGCCACCAGCAGGATGTTGGCGCCGTCCACCCAGGCGCCGTAGATCAGCCCCGCGAGCGTGCTGAAGAGCGCCACCCAGCCCACGTAGACCCAGGCTTTCTTGCGCCCGATGATGGCGGCGGTGATCAGGATGCTCTGCAGGCTGAGCTCCGGGTCGGAGATCAGGTAAGCCAGCAACGGTCCGCGGTGCATGCCCAGGTCCAGGAACATGCGGGCGATGGGCACTTCCACCAGGGTGGGAAAGTACATGAAGACGCCAAACACCACCCCGGCGAAATTCGCCAGGAAGGTATTTTCACCGGCGATTGCCTGTATCCATTGCGGCTGGATCAATTCGCGCAGGATGCCGACCACGAAGACGCCCACGACCAGCAGTGGGAAGATCTGCTTGACGAAACGCCAGGATTCCCACAGGAAATCGCGCGTTTCGTCCCGCGTCAGACCAGATCGGAGCAACCACCCCAGCGCAATAACCGCCGCCAGTACACCAAAGAACTTGCCGGTCAGCGCAAGCGTCAACCCGCCGGCGTGAGGGGTCACACCGAGCGCGGCGATCAGCAAAGTCACCCCGACCAGCGCGGTGGAGAGCCAGCTCCAGGTGGTGAAGTGTTCGTGGATGTGCTCAATGCCGCGCCAGGATGCCAGACCGATCAGCGCCAGCATGATGATCAAAATAGCACCCTGGACGGTGATGCCCTCTTCGCCGCGCGCCGGATCGAACGGCACCAGACGGTAGAGGAATGCCTGGAAGGTATCCATGCCGTGGATGGGCAGTTCAACCTGGGCATAGGTGTGCCTGAGCGGTTCGATCTGGAAGGTGCCCACCACCAGCAGCGCCAGCAGCGCCAGCAGAAAGATGAGCGTCACACGGCGCATGGCAGCCTGCCCGGCAAAGAGCGCGTCGGTGGCTCGATCATGCTCGGCGTCCGCACGGCTGAAGATGAGTGCCATCAGGATGCCGATGCCGATGCCGAACGCCAGCGAGAGCAGCAGGCGGGCGATTGCCAGGTCCATGCCGATGATGCCACCGGTGTAGACCAGCGCCAGGATGTTGATGGCGGGCGCGACAAACAAAAAGGTGATGGCGGGACCGATGCCGGCGCCCTTTTTGTAGATGCCGGCGAACAGCGGGATGACGGTGCAGGAGCACACCGCCAGCAGGAAGCCCGCGGCGGCGGCGGCTGGATAAGAAATGAATTTGGGCGTGTTGCGCCCCAGAAAGCGCGTGACCGCCTCCTTGGGGATCAGGGCGGTCATGGCGCCGGCGATGTAGAAAGCCGGCAGCAGGCACAGCAGCACGTGCGCTGCCAGGTAGGCTGCCAGGTTGCCCAAACCGGCATATAGCAAATGCGTGATGCTTTGGAGGATGTTCAAGCCGAGCCTTTCATATTTATTCCAATTATTGAATGTAATTTTATCAATAAGAACGCCTGCGTCGTTTTGGGCGATGACAGGCGTCAGGTCTGCTGTTGGCTGCCCCGCCCGCAAGCGGCGGCGACCTGCTCCGGGTTGCACTTGGGGCAAGGGCAGGTGCGTTTGGCGTGCACGTGCGGAATGGCAGGCGGCTGACCGGTGAGACTGTACATGGTGTCCAACACTGTGAAGATCTCAGGGCGGGTCACACGGTAGTAGATGTTCCAGCCGTCGCGCCGGTCGCTGACGATACCGGCATCCTTGAACAGTTTGAGCTGCTGCGAGATGTACGCCTGGCGCAGTTTGAGCATGGCTTCGATGTGGCAGACGCACTGTTCGCCCTCGCGCAGGACGGTGAGGATGGCGAGGCGGGCGGGGTGCGCCAGCAGTTTGTACAGGTCAGCCGGAGGCTGGAACGAAGATAATACATTCGACATTCTGAATATGATTATACCAACGAATCAGCCGGTTGGAAGTTGAATTGGTCACCGCCGCCGGGTTACATTCGTAACGACTGGCAGCCGGGACAGGCTGGCGCAAGGGGTTATTGCGGGTGGGGGTAGGGGTGATAGTGGACGTGCACGGTGCGCAGGCTGGGGATGTTGGCAATCAATTGCTGCTCAACCCAGGTGGCGATGCGGTCGCCTTCGCGGACGGTGAGGTTGCCGTCGACGCACACGGTGATGTTGATGACCAGGTAAGGTCCAAAGCGGTGGGCGCGCACCGCGTCGATGTGGCGCACGCGACCATCCGGCAGGATAAGTTCCTCGACCTGCCGGCGCAGGGCTTTGCCGGGAACGGTATCCATCAGGTCCGAGGTCGATTCACGCAGGATATTGATGCCGGTGCGCAGGATGACGAATGCTACCAGGGCGCCTGCCAACGGGTCGACCCAGGGGTAACCGGCGCGTCCCAGGGTGATGCCGATCACCGCCGCGCAGGCGGAGAAGATATCATTGCGGTGGTCATATGCCAGCGCCATGATAGCGGAGTTGCGGGTGCGCGTCCCGATGCTGCGGGTGTAGATCGTCAGCACGATCTTGAGCAGCACGGTGAACAGCGCTACCCATAACGCGATAAGTGATGCGCCTTGATAATTGCTCACACCGGAGATCAGATCAAAGATGGTATCGAGCGAGTTCCAGAAGATGGCGACGGCGGTGGTGACGACGAAGGAGCCAACCAGCAAGGCGCCGATGCTCTCCAACTGGCTGTGCCCGTAGGGGTGGTCCTCATCGGCGGGCTTGTTTGCCAGGTGGACGAAGATGCTGACGATGATGTAGTAGGCGACATCCGAAGTGGAGTTGATGCCATCGGCGAGCAGCGCCGGACTGTGGGCGATGATGCCGATGCTGGTCTTGAGCGCGGCGAGCAGGATATTGGTGATCAAGCCGATGGCGACGGCTTGGGCGCCCTGGCGGGCTCGGGGAGAGGTGTGGGTGTCTGAGGGTTTGTCCACGGCTTGGGGTATCACTGGCGCGGTGCAGCAGGGTGGGTGGATTATAACCTAGAACGCGAACCTTCCGAAGATTTCAAACCTTCGGAAGGTCCGTAATAATGGTACAGCCCCCCAAACGATTACTGGATGACCACGATGCCGTTGGTGACGTTGATGTTGGGGTTGCCGGCGTCGATGCGGTCGTTGCCGAAGAACAAGGTGTTCTTGAGGATCAACTGGTTGTCAATTCCGCCGATGAAGGTGGCATTGATGCCGATCAGGGTGTTTCCCATCACGATGCTGTTGGTGATGCGGATGGGGGTGGTATTGCTGGAGATGGCAATGCCGTCATTCCAGTTACCCTCCACCCGCACGTTGGTCAGCTTGATCTGACCGGCGGCGGGTGCAATCCCGGGTCCGTTATGGATGCCAACAGCGTGATTGCCGCTGGCGGTAACCCCTGTGAGCGTAATGGCGCCAAAGGTATCCAGCCACAAGCCATCGAGGGCATTGCCGTTGGCGTTGTTGACGCCGTAACTTGTGCTGAGGGTAATGCCGGCGACACCGTCCGTGTTTTGGAAGAAGCAACCGTAACCGCTGACTGACCCATCGCAGGTGATGCCGCTGCCGCTGATAGCGCCGTTGCTGACGACGTGGATGTTGTCTTGGTCGTTGCCGGTCGCTGTGACCTTGTTCAGGATTACATTGTTCCCTGCCGGCGGGGCGGTGTTTTCGATGGCGATCCCGGCAGAAGTCACACTGGAATCTGCCACCACACTGCGCAATATCACCGTCCCTGCACAAGAGATATTAATGTTACTGTATCGGTTGGCGCGGGTGTCGATGTTGGTGAGGGACACATTTCTGTCGGAATTGATCGAGATGCCCGAAGAGGTGGCGCTGGTGTCGTTGTCATGGGCTTCAATGTCGCTGAGGCTGACGCTCCCATTTGTGCTGATTCTCAGCCCGGTGTGACCGTTGTTAGTAAATTGGCTTTTATGGACTGTGATGGTGCCGTTCGCTCCGGCGCTGTAGAGAAATGTGCCGGGTCGATCGGTGCCGAGATTCCCGTAAACCCAAGCATCGCGTATGGTAACTGCGCCGAGGGTGAAAATACCCAGCCCGCTCTTGGCATTGCTGCTGATTGAATTGTTGATCGAGCCATAGGCAGTCAGGTTAACGTTGCGCACCGGTCCGGCGTAGGTGCAAACTGTACCGTCGTAATCACAGTTATCCAGGTAGACTGCATAGTAGTTGGATGCCCCCGCGGTGTCGTTGTTATATGCCACCAGTCCGGCAGCGATGATGGTGCCGTGGGTGCTTACGATGATGCCAATCCCATCGTTGCCATGCGCGTCCACATCCCGCAGCGTGATGCCCGCAGTGCCGGTTCCAAACGCATTGTTAAGCACAATGCCAGTGGTGGTCGGGTTGCTGCTGGTGATGCCGCGTACGCTGATGCTGCCCTCGGTGTACAACGCGAGACCGGTGTTCCCGTTATCGGAAAAGGTGTTGCGACCACCAGCGGCGACGCTCATGGTGATGCTTTTTCTTCCTTGTCCCCAGGCATACAACCCGTACAGGTGATTGTCTGAGGCTGTGATGTTGGTGAGGCTGATGGCGCCCTTGGTCAGCAGATCAGCGCCGTAGCTATTGAGGCTACCGGAAAAGGTGCCGTTCCGGATGGTGATGCCCGGTGAGCCAACAGCGTTGTTGTTATGTGCATAGACTCCTGCATTGTAATTATCGTTCCCGGTTACGTTGGTCAGGTTGATGGCGCCGCCGCTTTGTATCTTCAATCCGGGTCCGCCTGCTGCGCCGGTGGTGTTCGAGAAGAATTGTGAATCCTTCACCGTCACGCCGCCCTTGCCAATGCACGGCATGCCCTGGCAGTTATCGAGGTCCGCGCCGCCCAAGGCGCCTGTGTTGCCATAGGAATTCACATTGGTCAGGCTGATGGCGCCGCGGGTATCCACGTCCAGACCGGTTGTATTGTTGATGATGGTGCCGTTCACCAGCGTCACGCCCGGATAGGAAGCTGCGGATGCGCCCAGGTTGTTCAAGCCGGCGCCGGCATCGTAGTTGGCGATCAGACTGAAGTTCTTCAGGCTGATGGTTCCTGTATTGGTTAGTAACAGACCGGAGCCGCTGCCGCCTGAACCGTTGAAGAGGGCGTAAAACCCATCAATGGTAACGTTGCGTGGGTTACCTAATAACATGCTAACGCCATCGTTGACGTTGCTGCTGGCGCTCACGTTCTTCAGCGAGATCGAACCATTTGTAATGAACACCAATCCTCCGCTGGTGTT
This sequence comes from Anaerolineae bacterium, assembly GCA_013177815.1. Lineage (GTDB taxonomy): Bacteria > Chloroflexota > Anaerolineae > Anaerolineales > Anaerolineaceae > JABLXM01. Next base: position 9,787 of record JABLXM010000016.1, read on the forward strand.
GAAACTAAAATCATTCGATCCATAAGTGCTCAGAAGGCTGACCCCGGCGCTGGCGCTGTAGGAGTTATCGATAATGGCGCCGGAGCCGGTTCCCAGATTACCGCTGGCAAAGACGTTGTTCAACTGGACGCTGCCACGAGTCAAGATCAACAGCCCGGTGCCGTTGTCGGTATCCATGAACTGGCTGCGCAGGATGGTGACCGGTTTGGCGCTGGCTGCAAAATGGTTGTAGATATTTGCGCCAGCGGTACCACTATCAAGCGACCGGACGCCATCCAGCAACACGCTGCCATTGGAACTGATCATCAGCCCTGTGCCGCCGTTCTCATTCAAATATGAGTTGAAAATCGAAACGTTGAATGCGCCGCCCGGGTTGCAGATGGCACCGTCGAAGTAGCAGTTATCCACATTGACCCCGCCGCGGGCGTTCCATTCAGCGGTGAAATTGCGCAGCGTGATTACGCCTTGGTCCTTGACCCGTACTGCCCATTCCTGGTTGTAATTGGCAGTCACATTCTCGAACAGCAGGCTGCCACGAGTATTGTCAAAGACATAGATTCCATAACCGTATGCATTCGCTGCCAGTCCATCCTGGTTATAGTTGATCTGGCTGTTCTTGACAGTGATGCCGGTGGCGGCTTGCATGGCGATGCCATCGCCCACCGTATTGTTGGAGACGGAGACACCGTTGAGACTGACCTTGCCGGTCTGACTTTCGATATAAAGCGTGGTGCCGGAGTCGATCGTGATATCTCCATTATTGTCGAAGGAGCCATTGTTGATCGTGATGTTGCCATTGGCGATGATGCTGGCGATATAGTTGAGGGTGGCGATGGCGCGGTTGTTATCCACTTGCACCCGTTCCAGCAGGACGCTGCCAGTGTGGTTCTCGATCCTCAACCCCGGTCCGGACAGGTTGTCGTTCAAGATAATATCAGTCAGCTTGATCGTGCCGCTGTTCTCGTGGAAATACAGCAGCGGGAAGCTCGAGTCGGTGGCAACGCCGATGGCGAATCCCCGCAGGATGAAGCCGGCGGTCTGGTTGGTGATCTCAACTCTACCGTTTATAGATGTGACGCCGCTGCCGTTGGCGCTGACGATGCCGGTGAGGAGAGGAATACCGTTAATGAAAGGACTGGCGGTATAAGCGCCATTCTCGCAGGTGATCAACCCGCTGCCGCCGCGGAAGGCGAATTCGTTGATGGCGGTGGTCAGTGTACCAGCACCAACATACTCGCATTTGCCGTTGCCCGGAAATGGATCGCCGGTCGGTTCGGCGCCGGAGCAGTAGAACCAAGGGTCGGGTCCGCTATATAAGGGCAGTTCATTGGCAACCAGCGGTGTGGCTGCGGGAGCTTGCGGTTCTCCCTCTGCCTGTGTGGTTTGATCAATGGTGGTGGGTACAACTGCCGGTAGGGCGGGCGCTTCTGGCGGCGGGGGCTCATCCTGCGCCTGGGCGTTGAGGGTGATGAGCAGCGCTAACGCAAGTGCCAATGTCAACGCCACCGACCAGCGAAGGGTTTTGGACATGATCTGGAACATTATTACCTCCTTGTACATCCAATGGCGTACGGCGAGCTATGATGATCAAATCCCCCTTATTTTTTATCTGTTTTTTTATAATACTGCGTTGTCTGGATAAATTCAAGTGGAAGATTCGCCCGCCCGTTGGCAGGGCGGTAACCTTCAAATGGTCTGACTATGTACTTATTCCAGTTCCACGCCCTGGTTGGCGATATCGTTATCTGCGATGTAGCGGCGCGGCATGGCGAGCGAGGACCAACCGCCGGCTTGCTGCAGGTCGAAGGGGTCGGTGCCATGGCGGGCGGCGTTGGTTGCCCAATAGTGCCGGCAATCGTGCGCTGAAAGCCCGGGCAAGCCGATGACTGCACCCAACGCCCGCACGCGCGCGGTGATGGCGCGTTCGCCCATGCCGGCTTCTGCCAGTTCGCCGTTCTTGCGGCTACGGCGCAGCAGTGGTCCTTCGGCGGGCAGTTCATTGAATGCGGCACAGGCGCGCAGCGCCGCCAGCGTATCCGCCGAGAGGCGATGGGTTTGCACTTTGTTGACTTTGGGGCGGTGGAACCGTACAACTTCTTCATCTAGATGGATATTATCCACCAACAAGCCGGCGGTTTCGCCGACCCGCAAGCCGTGGTCGAGCAGCAGGCACAGCAGCAAGGCGTCACGCCGCCCCTGGGGGGTGGAGGGCTGGGCTTTGAGCGCCGCTGCCTGTTCGGGCGTGATGCGCACCGGTTCGATCTTCTTGTTGCCGCGGCGGGTGCGGGTGCGGCGGGCATCGACGCGGTTCTGTTCGCGCAGGCTGTAGCCCAGGATGGCGCGGATCAGGGCGTATTCCTGCGGTGAAAGCGCGCCGCTTTGCAGCGCCAGGCGGGCATAGGATTTGACGGTCGAAAGGCGCACGTTGACGGTGCGCACGGCATAGCCTTCCTTTAGCTGCCACTTGATGAAGGCTTCCACCAGCCCCCAAGTGATCAGCCGCCAGCCATCGGGGCGGCGCGCCAGGTCGTCTGCCGGCACGCCCAGGTCTTGCAGGAAGCCGGCGAAGAGCGAGAGATCGGCTTCCTGCCGGCGCAGGGTGTGCGCGGCGCGGCGGGAGCGGTAATCGTTGAAGCGCGAGCGGGCGGCGGCGCGATCGGCGGCTTGCGCCACAGCGCCCGCGCGCTGCTCGGGCAGCAGTGTCTGGGGGGTGTGCCTGGGGGCGGGCAGGTCGTTCATTCGATTCTGATTATACAGGAATACAGTTGCTATGTCATATGCCGTTGGTGGGGATGGGGCTGACCAATGAAGTTGGCGTTTGTCTAATGACCTACCATGAAGCGGTAGCCGACGCCCGATTCGGTCAGGATCAATTGCGGGTCGTGCGGGTCGGCTTCCAGCTTCTGCCGCAGTTGGCGGATATACACCCGCAGGTATTCCATCGGGCTGCCTTCGGTGTAACCCCACACATGCTGCAGGATGGCGTGGTGGGTCAGCACCCTGCCGGCGTTGGCTGCCAGGTACGCCAGCAGCTTGAACTCGGTGGCGGTCAATTTCACCGGGGCGCCGTCGCGCGTCACCCATTGATTGGCAAGGTCGATCACCACCGCGCCGGCGGTCACCAGGCTGTTTTTCTCGCCTTTGTTGTGGCTGCGGTGGCGCAGGCTGACCCGGATGCGCGCCAGCAGTTCTTCCGCGCCAAACGGCTTGGTGAGGTAATCATCCGCGCCGGCATCCAGCGCCGCCACTTTCTCGGTCTCATGATCATGCGCCGAGAGGATGATGATGGGTGTGTTGTTCCAGGTGCGCAACTGCCGGCAGACTTCCACGCCGTTCATATCCGGCAGCGCCAGGTCCAGGATGATGACATCCGGCTGGGTGGCGGCGGCTAATGCCAGACCTTCTGCGCCGCTTTCGGCGGTGGTCACCCGGTAGTTCTGCTGACCGATGATGGTGCGCAGGGCGCGCAGGATTTGCTGCTCATCGTCGATGACCAGGATATGCGGTTGGGTGGTCATGGGGCGCCTTCCCCCGCCGGCAGGGTTGGGCGGGTATTTTCCCAAACCAGCGGGAGGGTGAAGGTGAATGCCACCCCGCCGCCATTCAGGTTGGTTGCGCTGATGCTGCCGCCGTGGGCTTCCAGGATGCCCTTGCAAATGGACAGCCCCATGCCTGCGCCGCGCACGGTTTCTTTGCCCGGTGATGGGTAGAATTTCTCGAAGACATGCGGGAGGTGATCTTCGTCTATGGGTGGACCCTGGTTGCTGATGGTGACCTGCATGACCTGGTCATCCGCTTCGCCGCTGATGCGCACTTCGCTGCCCGCGGGCGCGAATTTGATGCTGTTGCCAACCAGGTTGAAGAAGACCTGTTCCATCAGCACAGCGTCAACCGCCACCAGCGGCAATTCTTCCGGGATGTCCATCACCAAGCGAACGCCTTGTTTTTCCGCCATCCGGTGCAGTCGTTTGGCGCAGCCATCCAGGATCTCGCTCAGCGAGTTCCACTGGCGCTGCAAATTGAGGGCGCCGGCTTCGATGCGCGACATGTTGAGCAAATTGCCCACCAGTTGGATCATGTGGTCGGTTTCTTCCTGCAGCAGCGTTTCCAACTCTGCCCGCGCGGCTGGTTCCAGTTCGAGCGCTGGGTTGTAGAGGCTGGTCACGGCTGCCTGGATGGATGCCAGCGGCGTGCGCAGCTCGTGGGATACGGAGGACAGGATGGCGCTGCGGATGCGCTCGCTTTCCTCGAGCAGGTGGGCGCGGCGCTCGCTGGCGTCCAGCGACGCGGTATCCAACGCCAGGGAAGCCTGACTGGCGATGGTCTTGAGCAATTGCTCCGCCTGGGGGTCGTGTTCGGTGGGCACGCTCCAGATGCGTATGGTGCCCAGGTTGCCGCGTGGTGATGCCAGCGGTAATTCCGTCAGCACTGCCCCCGCCGGGGTTCCCTCTGTTTCCGGCGCAGCGGCTGTGAAGGGCTTCCCGGATGACATGACCGCCACTTCCACCCGCTGGGTGTTGAACAACCGCGCCAGGTGGTTGGCGAGGATGCGGGCAATGGCAGGTTCATCGTTCCTGCCAGCCAGTTCCGTGCTCATCTCATAAAGCATCAGGGCTTCATGTTCGCGCGCCTGAACCTGTTTGAGCCGCCGCTGGGCGTTCGCCATCAGGCTGCTGATCAGGATGGCGACCCCCAGCAGGACGATCATCGCCAGGATATCTTGTGGGTGCTCGACGCGAAAGGTCAGGAATGGGGATAGGAAGAAATAATTGAAGATCAAGAAGGATAGTATGGAAGCCGTCACGCCTGCCGGCAAACCCCAGGCGGTGGCGCTCACGACGACGGGGATCAGGAAGAGCAGGGCGATGATGGCGGTGTTGAGCGTACCGCGTAACTGCAACAAAACCAGGCTGCAGATCAGCACGATGGCGGACGATAACACGACCCCCAACAACAGGTTCAGGGGCGGAGGCAACTTTTTCATTAAGTAGAATTGTACCCAAAAAGCCCGGCGGGCGCCGGGCTTTGAACTCAACTGTAGGGAAATTCGGTCAGACTTGATAGGGCACTTCGACGATCACCAGACCGGGTTTGAACAGCAAACTGAACCGCAGCAGCAACGCCGTCTGGTTGTGCAGCAGGTTTTCCCACCAGCGACTGGGGACGAACTGCGGCACAACAACCGTTAGCATTTCACCCGGTTTGCGCTGTTGCAGTATTTGTTCGATGTACAGCATGATCGGTTCGATCAGGTGCCGATATGGCGAATCCAGGATCACCAGCCGCACGCCTTCGCCATAGATGGACCATTTATCACGCACTTTTTCCGCGTCGTTTTGATCGATGGAGACATACACAGCGGTAATATCTTGCGATAACGCCCTGGCGTACGCCAGGGCAGCCAGTGAGCCGCGATGCACCCCGGCGATCAAAACGATCACACGCTGACGGGAATATGGGCGGGCTGAGGTGAATTTTTCCAGCGAAAGTTTATCGGCGAGCGATTTGTAATGCTTGTGGATTGCCAAGAAAGCCATCATGATGGTTGGAATCAGCAGGATGATGATCCAGGCGCCATCCTTGAATTTTGTGATGGCGAACACCATCATAACGATGAACGTGACAACCGCCCCCAGGCTGTTGATGACCAGTTTGGTCATCCAGCGGCGATCATAGCGGATGGTGGAACCGGCTTCCTTGATCTCCTGCTCCGGTTTGAGATGACCGGATTTCCACCAACGGTGCGCCATCCCGGCTTGCGAAAGGGTGAAGGACAAGAACACCCCGATGGCGTACAACGGGATGAGGCGGGTGACGCTGGCTTGGAAAAGGACGATCAGCAAGGATGCCAACACCGCCAGGGACACAATACCGCGTGAGAAGACCAGGCGCGTGCCGCGGAAAGTCATCTGGCGCGGCAGGTAGCCGTCGTTGGCTTGCAAGGCGCTCAGGCGTGGAAAATCGGCGAAGGCGGTGTTGGCTGCCATGATCAGAATGATGGCTGTGCCGGCGATCACCGCCAGGTACATTGCCCCTTCCCCGTTGTAGACCGTGCGCGCCAGTTGCGATATGACGGTTTCGCTATCTGAACCGACCGCACCGATCGGGATGACGAGGAAGGAGATTGCCAGGAAGAGCGTCGCCAGGATGGCTGACATCCAAATGAGGGTGATGCCGGCGTTGCGGCTGCGCGGTTCCTTGAAAGCCGTGATCCCGTTGGAGATGGCTTCGATGCCTGTCAGAGCGCTGGTGCCGCTGGAGAAGGCGTGCAGCAGCAGAAAAGGTGTAACGGTCACCAGGGCGCCCTCGACCAATGGCGCCGGCGGGTTGACGACCGTCCCCAGGGTGCCGGTAAAATGCCTGACCAGCCCGGTCAGGACAGTAATGAACATGACCGCAACGAAGAAATAGGTCGGGATGGCGAAGGTGACTCCCGACTCTTTGACGCCGCGCAGATTGATCAACATCACCAGGAAGACCAGACCGACCGCGATCAAAACACGGTAGGGCAATAGATGTGGGAAGGCGGACATGATCTGCGCCACACCGGAAGAAACGGAGACCGCCACCGTCAAGGTATAGTCGGTCAAAAGTGCGGCGCCGGCGATCTGAGCGGGAATTTCACCAAGATTGTCGCGCGCGACGATATAAGCGCCGCCGCCATCCGGGTAAGCGTGGATGGTTTGTTCGTAAGATATCGTCACGATCAACATCAACGTAACAATGGCGAGCGAGATGGGGAACACATATCCCAGCGCCGCGCTGCCGGCAGCCGCCAGGATGATCATGATCTCCTGGGTGGCGTAGGCAGTTGAGGACAGGGCGTCCGAGGCGAACACAGCCAGACCGACCGCCTTGCCGATGGTTTGTTTGTGCGCGTCGGCGCTGGAGAGCGGGTTTCCGATGAACAGGTTGCGCCAGGTGCGGCGGGGCTTGTAAGGGACATCCGGTTTGATGACGGTTGCGCCGGGTGTTGTTTCTGTGATCATATCAAATCAAAAACAGACTGCTTATGCAGTCCATCGATCCTTTCTGGTGCGCATGCTCGCAGCATGCAGGTCGAGTTCATGGTAGCGCGCAAAAATAAAGAAAAAATATATGGATCACGCGCAGGTATAAATAAATAATAAATTCGTGTGGTGACTGCTTTTGGACTTGCTCTATAATAAAGTTGCCCTAAAAGAGGAAAAAATGAACGACCATCACGTCTATGTCTCGCTCGGATTTCACGTCAACCTGTACCACTCGTGGCGCGGCGACACGCCCGATGAAGCCGGCTTCGGCACCGATATCCGCATCATGCGCGAGATCTTGCGCCGGCTGGATGAAGCCAACGCTGCCGGATTGGACGCGCGCGGCTACTGGGACTTCGAGATCTATTACTCCGTCGAAACGCTGCTGCCGCGCCATGCCCCCGACCTGCTGGCAGGCATCCGGCGGCGGGTGGACGCCGGTTTGGACGAGGTGCTGGTGGGTCCGTACAACAACGGCGCCAACCACGCTGCCACCGAACCGGAATTGCGCGCCGCGGTGGGCTGGGCGCTGGAAAACCCCTTCGGCAGCGGGTTGCAGCAGGTTTTCAGCCGAGTGGCGCCGCTGTACCGCTCGCAGGAGATGATGTACACCGGCGGACAGAACGCCATCTTCATGCAGGAGGGCATCCAGGGATTGCTGATGTTCTACGCCGGCACCGGTTTCAACACGCTGGGGGCATTCACCCCGCCGCTGCCGGTGGCGCGGCGCTACAATCCGCTGTGGTATCGCAGCCGGGAAGAAGACCCGCCCATCCTGTTGTTGCCGTGCATTTCCACCGGCGACCTGGTGGAGCAAGGCTCGCTGGATACGCTGCTGCTGAAATTACGCCAGGCGCAGGTGCGCGGCGAGATCGACGAGGACGTGCTGGTGCACCTCAACGCCGATGCGGACAACGATATCTGGCTGCCGGCGAAGTTGCCACGCGGGCTGGACTGGATACCGAACACCGGTGGTCTGGATGAGTACATCCGGGTGGTCAACCGTTACGATTGGGCGAGCTTCGCCACGCCGTGGGTGTATGCGCAGGCGCACCCACCGCAGGGCGAGGTGCTGTGCCGGCAGGATCTGGCGGATGGCGCCTTCGATGGCAACGCCTCCTGGGCGGAGAAAGTTTCCAGCCTGCGCACCTGGACGCTGGTGGAGCAATCGCGCCTGGCGAGCGCGCGGGCGGAGGCGCTGGCGCAGCGCCTGCCGCGCCGCCAACAGCGCCAGGTGCAACAACGGCTGTGGCAAGGGGTGGAATCGCCCTTCTTCCGGCGCATGGTGGGTCTCAGCACCACCCATTTTGGCATGAGCACACCGGTGATCAATGAGGAGCGGCAGGAGCGGGCGCTGGCGGTGTTGAGCGGGGCGTGGGAAGGCGCGCTGGCGCTCGAACGGGAAGTAGCGCAAGCCACACGCGGGCGGGTGCGCGGTGAGAAAGGCGCGCTGTATACGCTCGAAGTGAGTGGTGGGGCGGGCGCGCCCGGGGTGGCGCGGGTGCCGCTGGTGTTGTCATTTGATAATATGCGTATAGCCATTTATTCATCCACCAACCATCCCTATTACACCACCCAGAAAATCAACCAACCCAACCACACCACATCCACCGAATTGCACCTGCTGTTCGCCAGGGGAGGGGAAACCGAGCACCGCATTCACATCCACGCCGATCCGCAGCCCATTGCAGCCGTGCCCACCCTGAGCAAATTGGAGAATTATTGGATCGTGCTGCGCTACGATCCCGTCAGCGGGGTGGGGGGGCTGACCTATGCCGGTCGTCCGCTGGGCGGGCACGACTTTTTAACCCCGTTCATCAGTTACGGTCGCGGTGGACGCGCCCGCACATACCAGCCGGCGCCATACGAACTGCTGCCGTTGGACGGCGAACAGTGGCAGGGCGTGCAGCGCATGCGCATGCGTACCACCATCGACCTGCCGTTGCGCGGTGAGACTTGCCGCAGCACCTTTACTTATACCTTCACGCTGTTCGATGCGTTGCCCTACCTGCTGGTGGATATCGAAGCCGCTTATGCCGCCACACCCAAAACCGAAATGCTGGAGACCTTCCAGCAGCGGCTGCGGCGGCTGATCGACCGGCAATGGCAGGAGGTGGCGCCCTTCGAACTGCGCCCGCGCCTGCGCGCCAACCCGGGACAGCCATTGCGAGTGTGGAAGCACAACCACCTGGGCGTGACCGCCTGGTACGACCTGGATTATGGGCAGATCAACCCGCGCAACGCCGAACTGGATAGCTTCAACCACCAGGTCACCGCCGGTTGGGTGGCGTTGAGCGATCGCCGGCAGGGCTTGCTGCTGGCGGAAAACGCCGAGCGCCTGACTTCGATGGCGTTTTGCCCGATGCGGTTGCGCCTGGCGGATGATGGGGCGCAGCAGGTCTTCATGAACCCATTCGGCACTTACTTTGGTCACGACCTGGATTATTCACACCTGGGCGGCAACGGCATCGGCGCGGCGCTGACGCGCGCCATCAGCGGCTCGCTACGCTCCAGCGCGCCCTCGTACAACGGGCAAACGGTGCGCTTCAGCCTGATGTTGGCGCCCTACGAGGGTGACGCGCCGCCGGCGGAGTTGCAGGCAGCCGCGCAAGCCTGGTTCCACCCGCCGGCAGTCATCTACCGCCAGACGCCGCCCGGTGTGGACGTGCTCTTACCCGAAGATATGGACGCGCTCATCGCAGCCGGTTGGCGTGAACTGGCGCTGCGCGACCCCGCGCCGCTGGAGCCGCCGTGCTCGTTTTTGGCGAACCCCTCCGACGGGGCGGTCGACCTGGTGTGGGACGAGGCGGCGGACCCGCGCGTCAGCGGTTATGAGGTTCGCTGGCGGCGGGAAGGTGAAACAACCTGGCAGGATGAACGCATCCCGCCAGCCAGCCGGCATCACCTCGCCGGGTTGAGCAACGGGCAGCGCTACGCCTTCCAGGTGCGGGCTGTCATGCCCGGGCGCGCCTCGGAGTGGACTATGGAAGCCTGGTGCGCGCCGGGGGTGGTGCCCGCCAAAGGCGGTTTTGGCATCCTGCAAGGCGTGCCGTTCGGCGCGCTGGCGCGGCTGGTGCTGATGACGCTGTGGGAGGTGCTCGTCCGCAACCTGGCGCGGCGGCGAGCGGTGGGGCGGGGGGAGGATGGGTAAACTTGGCAGCATTCATCGATCGAAAGAAAAAGCCATCAGCAGGCTGATAGAACAGAAAGGTCTTCGTGTACCACAACGGCACAATCTCGTACTACGCCGCCCGCGGGTTCCGCAATAGGATGATGCAAACTGGTATTCTCATCGTTTTAGAGTTAAACTTATTCCATGACACTTCCCTTACCCTTCTTTGAGGATTTAGTAGAAGAAAAGTCGCGCACGAATGGCAACGCAAATAAAATAGATGCACAAGACCGTGCTTTTCATAATTGGTACAGATTCGTACTTTCTTTCCCTCCTCATTTAGTCCGTGATTATTTAGATGAATTTGCCACTAAAAAGAATGGCGTGGTTTTGGATCCATTTTGTGGCACGGGAACAACCTTGGTTGAATCTAAACTTCGTGGGATTTCTTCTGTTGGAATTGAAGCAAATTCATTTGCGCACTTTGCCAGCAAAATTAAGACTAATTGGGAAATTGACCCTGATTTATTGTTGAATCAGTCAAAAGAAGTTGCGGAAATTGCTATAAGTAAACTTCAAAAACAGGGGATCAATGACAAAGTTCCTTTTACGGGCAATATTGATAGTTTATGCTTGAGACAATTGCCTGAAGACGAAAACAAACTAATTCTAACTGGCTCAATAAGTCCACTTCCCTTACATAAAATTATTGTATTACTTGAAACGCTAAGAGCATTTGAATCAACAAGAGTTTATGAACATCAGTTACTTGCTTTATCTAATGCTTTGGTCTTCAAGATAAGTAATTTGCATTTTGGGCCCGAAGTAGGTGTGGGAAAGCCAAAATCTGACATTCCTGTAATTTCAATTTGGCTTTCTGATATAAAAAAAATGGTGGATGATTTGCGCCTTGTCGCAGACAAGGTTCATGCCAACTCAGTTGTAGAACTTGCAGACGCAAGAAATCTTGATGAAGTACTGCAACAAAAATCGGTGGATGTTGTCATTACTTCACCACCATATCCAAATGAGAAAGATTACACAAGGATTACACGTTTGGAATCCGTTATTTTAGGATTCATTAATAATAAATCCGATTTACGCGAATTAAAAAAAGGGCTTTTACGTTCCAATACGCGAAATGTGTATAAAGGCGACGATGATGATAAGTGGGTAGAAGATAATGCCGAGATACAGCAAATAGCCAACACAATAGAAACTAAGCGTATGGAATTAGGAAAAACATCTGGTTTTGAAAAACAATATGCCAGAGTAACAAAATTATATTTTGGCGGAATGGCGCGTCATTTAGCATCCCTTCGACCTGCTTTGCGTCCCAATGCCCATTTGGCTTATGTGGTTGGAGACCAAGCCTCGTATCTGAGAGTAATGATCCGAACTGGAAAGATTTTAGGCGATATCGCAAAAGAACTTGGCTATGATGTAGTCCGCACTGATTTATTCCGTACTCGCCTTGCAACTGCAACAAGAGAGCAATTGCGCGAAGAAGTTGTCATTTTACGTTGGAAAGGATGACCACATGATTTCACGCGAGAAAAATCGATATGTTCAATTGATCGAAAGCATCTTCTTTGAGAAATTTAAAGAAGGTGATTCTGAAATCACTTTTAGTCGTGATGAAATCGTTCAAATGGCAGAAAAACTAAAAATAGTATTGCCCAAAAATCTGGGCGATGTGGTTTATTCGTTCAGATACCGTACTGATCTTCCAGAAACTATATCAGAAAAGGCAAAAGAAGGCTATGAATGGATGATTCGTTCCGCAGGGCGCGGGAAATACAAGTTTGTGCTCACGAAAGAAGCAAATTTTTTACCAAATCCAAATATAGCAAAAATTAAAATTCCTGATTCCACCCCCGGAATTGTAAGTAGATATTCCTTCGATGATGAACAAGCACTATTAGCAAAGATACGATATAACAGATTGATAGATATTTTTACCGGTGTAACTTGCTATTCACTCCAAAACCACCTGCGAACCACTTTATCCGAAATTGGGCAAGTAGAAACCGATGAGATTTATGTAGGAATTGACAAGCAAGGCATTCACTATGTATTTCCGGTTCAGGCAAAAGGCAGTACGGACAAACTCGGAGCTGTTCAAATTGAACAAGACTTTTCCGTATGTTCAGAAAAATATGCCAATGCAATTGGAAGACCGATAGCCGCTCAATTTATGGACGATGAAACGATTATTTTGTTCGAGTTTGTGCTAACCGATGAAGGTGTAAGGATATTAACCGAAAGACATTATCTCTTGGTACATCCTGATGATTTGTCTGAAAGTGAAGTCAGAGAGTACCGTAATAGAGTTCATCATAAGGATGGTTAATTCTTAAAAGTTAGCCAAAAAAACGTGCCCCTGGTCGTGCTTGCCATTCCGGACAGCGGCGCTCCTTCAGCGGCAGTCAAAGTTACTGAATTATCCAATTCTCCGTATCAGAAATGGATCACCAACCCCCCGCCGCCGGGCACCGGGTGACCGGCAGTTCCTGCCGCAGCCTGCGGTCCTCCAGCGCCAGTGCGAGGCGGCGCGCCGAACGCGGGACTGATTGCGCTGCCCGCCAAAGTAGCGCTACCAACCAACACGGATGCCCGCCGCTGTGGTATACTGTTGAGTGTTAATTCGACAACAATTTATCGGTTTTTTTGAAGATCGATGGGTCAGGGACTTCCCTGACCCTGAATAGTGTAAAAGGACATGCTGTGAGTTTCGATACGTTTGCTTTTCACCCGCACATCCAGGCGGGTATTTTATTGGCTGGATATACCGACCCAACCCCGATCCAGAGCCAGACCATCCAGCCCATCCTGGACGGTCGCGATGTCATCGGGCTGGCGCAGACCGGGACGGGCAAGACGGCGGCGTTCGTGCTGCCCATCCTGCAACGCCTGTATAAAGGGCAGCGCGGTCGCCTGCGCGCTCTCATTTTATCTCCAACCCGCGAACTGGCGGAACAGACCCACACCGTCATCCGGCAACTGGGTCGCCAGACCGGGCTGCGCAGCGTCACCATCTACGGTGGGGTGGGCGCCAACCCGCAGATCAAAGCCCTGCGCGCCGGCAGCGAGATTGCAGTCGCCTGCCCGGGACGTTTGCTGGACCTGATGGGTCAGCGCGTCGTCGACCTGCGGCAGGTCGAAGTGTTGGTGATCGACGAAGCCGACATGATGTTCGACATGGGTTTCCTGCCGTCCATTCGGCGCATCCTGGCAGCGCTGCCCAAGGATCGCCTGACGCTGTTGTTTTCTGCCACCATGCCGGCGGAGATCCGCACGCTGGCGCTGGAGGTGCTCCACAACCCTGTGACGGTCGAGATCGGCGATTCACGTCCGGTCGAGAACGTGCACCAGGCAGTCCTGCCGGTCGAGCAGACTGAAAAATATCCGGCGTTGTTGGCGCTGCTCGAACGCACCGGCGCCGGGCAGGTGCTGGTCTTCACACGCACCAAACACCGCGCCAAGAAGCTAGCCATGCAGCTTTCCAACGCCGGGCACACTGCCACATCACTGCAGGGGAACCTCTCCCAAAATCAACGCCAGGTCGCCATGGATGGTTTTCGCAGCGGTCGTGTCAAGGTGATGGTGGCGACCGATATCGCCTCGCGCGGGATCGACGTTTCGCGGATATCGCACGTGATCAACTACGATACACCGGACACGGCAGAAGCCTATACCCACCGCATCGGTCGCACCGGGCGTATGGCAAGGCTCGGCACGGCATACACGCTCGCCACCCGTGAAGACCTGCCCATGATCCGTTCGATCGAACGGCTGCTGGGGCGCCCGCTGGAACGGCACCCGGTTGGTCAGATCGAAGCCCTGCCACTCCCGGCGGCACAGCCCGAAGCCCTGGCAACGACCTTGTCGCCAGCCAGCCCGGTGCGCTCCCACCAGCCGCGTGCCTATAACGGCGGGCGCCGCCGCCCGTTCCATGGCGGGCGAAGCTGAGAGCGTAAAAAAACCTGACAACTCGTCATCCTGGTACTGGTTTCATCCGTTAACAGTTCCAACTTGACCTGACCCAATATGGGGTGAGCAACTACAACGATCCGCTCTATGTGACCAGTCTGGTCATTGGCGCGGTCGTTTCAACGCTCACTTTGGTCGTCGTGATTATGCTGGCGGTACGGGAAAAAAGCACCGGTGGGGTTGTAGCTGCTCACCATATCCCCGGCAGCAGCCGGTAGCGTACCTGTTTCGTATAGTCGATATAATCGGGCAATTCCCGTTGCAGCATCTTATCCTCCAACGCGGTGCGCACGAGCATGGCGACCGCGCCCGCCAATCCAGCCAGGAAAGCCCACCAGGAGCCCAGCATCAGCGGCGCGCCCAGAGCAAGCAGGATGCCACCAACATACCCCGGGTGGCGCACCCAGCGGTAGGGACCGCTCTCGCACACCGTCTGACCGCGGTCAGACTGGATGCGCGCCACCTTGGCGAAAAAGTGGTTGACCTGCATCGCCCGCAGGTGAATCGCCCAACCAGTCACCATCGCCACCAGACCGAGTATCTGCAGCCATAGCGGCACCGCCGGCTGCCAGCCGTTGCGCATGTTGAACCCTGCCAAAAGCGGCATCGCCACGGCGGTCAGCAGCCCGTAGGCGCCAAAAACGATCTTGTCCCAGCCTTTCTGATTGGTCTTGCGGCGCGATTCGCGCTCCGCCAGCAGTTCCTGGTCCCGCCAGAAAGCCGTCAGCAGCACCACTGCCAGGTTGACCGCAATGTACACCCAGGCTGCCCACCAGTCCAGCCGTGCGGCGGGCAGGAAAAGCATCACTCCGTAGAGCAGGACGCCAAAGCAGGCACGCGCCAGCCAACGGAGGTTGTTGAATGAATGGTCATTGTTCATAGGTTCCTCCCTGTGAATCGATTGTACAGTAATTGGCAGTGAATTCGACAGATTTTATGGGGAATTGTCAGGATGAGCAAATGGGGAGAACGCGTATCTTGGTATAGATTCTGATTTGTATAAATAATCGGAATCGATTTTATGGAATTTTTAGGCTTGATTAGATATTTTATTTTTCTCTACGCTCTTTGCGGTCTCTTTGTAAAAGACTCTGTGCCTCGGTGACTTTGTGGTTATTCCCAGAGATCGCTTCGTCGCTGCGCTCCTCGCGAAGTAGGCTCTCCAACTTCGCGAGCGGAGCGATCTCACGAAGTGGTGTTACCCAACTTTGCGACGTATGTGATAAATACAATATTCTTGTACACTCTTAATTGGTATGGAAAAAGAATATTGCATCTACATCATGACAAATAAGAGCCACACCGTTCTCTACACCGGCGTGACCAGCAATCTATCACGCCGCGTCTGGGAGCATCAAAATAATGTCGTTCCCGGATTCACCAGTCGCTACAAGGTACATAAACTTGTCTACTATGAAGCAACAAATGATTCAAATGCAGCTTATCTTAGGGAAAAACAAATAAAAGGTGGGTCAAGGCAGAAGAAAATTGATCTGATAAATTCTATGAATCCTGAATGGATGGATCTATCAGCAAGCCTATAGCACTTCTTTATAATATTCGTCTGTGAGCATATCGATCCATGAGATCGCTTCGTCGCTGCGTTCCTCGCGAAGTAGGCTCTCCCACTTCGCGAGCGGAGCGATCCCGCATGTGTGAGCATATCGATCCATGAGATCGCTTCGTCGCTGCGCTCCTCGCGAAGTAAACCCTCCAACTACCCCAAAAACCTGCGCAAATACGCCGCGCGCAGGATCAACCCATCCAGCGCGCTGTACTGGTTGTTCTTGAGCGCATCCAGCACCTTGGCGCTGATATCGCAATGCTCCTGGACACAGTCCACCGGCAGATCAATCGCGTCGATGGCATCTTTGAGTTCGCGCGGGAAGTAGCGATTGTTGCGTGGGTTGGCAAAACGCAGCGCCGCCTGAAGATCGCTATCGAAGTTTATGTAGTTCTCACGCACGAAAGCGATATCCGATTTATCCAGCGCGTTCAGCCCCAGCAGTTCGGGCGGCAGCCCGATCGAATATAACGCAGCGGTGAACCCAATGGCGCGCGGCAGATGGATACCGTTGACGTTGCGCGAATAGCCAAACAACCCGATGTGCAGTTTGCGCTTACGCCGGCGCGGGACGTAGGCGGCTACGTTGTTGATCACCGGCGCCAGTTCCACCACCTGCGCCTGGTAAGCGCGGGTGTACTTCTCCATGATCATCAGCGCCCGCTCTGTGTCGATTTCCGGTGCCGGGCGCAGCGGTGTGTCCTTCAGTTGTTGGATGGCGGCAGTAACTTTGGCAGGCGGATAGTCGAACTTGAAGGCGGATTGGATGGTGAAGGTTGCCACACTGGGATATTCCGCCGCCACCTGCGCCACCGTATAGGGCGAAAGCCCACCGCGGAAGGGCGCCGTCCCAAGCCCAATGATAGGGTACAGCGCCACGCCCAGTTGATGCGCCATATCTTCCAGCCGTCGCAGCGTCACCTTGTTCGCCAGCACTGTGCTGACCATGCCGAAGTTCATGGCGGGGTCCGAGCGCGCCAGGAAAACGCGTTGATGCTCGAAATCTTTGTCGCTCAGGTAAGTTTTCATCACATCCGGCGCGCTCAACATATCGGTGGTGCTTTCGAACAACGGGATGACGTTGATGCGCTCCGGGCGGAACTCGCCCAGCCATTCACGGATGGTCAGGTCGGTGCCCGGCAACCGCACGTTCTGGCGCGCAATGAAGACATTGGCGTAATAGTTGTAGACGTTGTTGATGGCGGCTGCCGAGGTGGTCATCGGCAGGATGACCTCGAAGATGGGCGGCGGGCTGGCGGAGTCGAACAACCGGGCAGCATCGAACGAGCGCGGTATCGATCCCAGTGTCTCCAGCAGAATCTTGGCTTCGCTTTTTTCGATCTCAGGGTTGGGGATGCGCGGCGTCAGGAAGACATCCTGACCCAGCCGCACTTCGTGAAAGTAGGTATCGTAGGTGCTCAGCAGCTTCTTGACGACGAAGTTATCGACTTCCTTGCCCTCGTAATCCCACATCTGCTCGTCACAGCCCAGGTGTGAGAAGGCGTAATACGCCTCGTGTACCTCGTCCTCGCCGTGCATTTCCGGATCTTCGGCGAAGAACGGCATTTGGACGTTATCGGGGTGTTGCGTGCTCATACAGCGTGGAATCATCATACCTGCTCCATGTCAGTTCAAGGATCGCCCTATTTTAGCAGATTATCACCCGCCAGACTTGCGGTCATCATCTTTCCTTCACTTTGACATTCTTGTCCATGCTATAATCGCTGTGCTAGCACATTCATCCCTTTTATTAAGTGAGGGTACACACACAGGCTTATGTCTGTTGGGAGGACGCGCATGGATACCACGCATGAAACCGGAATCGGCGAACGCATTCGCGAGTTGCGCAAAGCCAAAGATATCAGCATCCGCGAACTGGCGCGCCAGACGGGGCTGACCTCTTCTTTCCTCAGCCAGGTGGAACGAGGCTTGGTGAGCACATCGATCAACTCGCTTCGTAAGATCGCCGAGGTGCTGGAGGTATCGATCCTGTACTTCCTCAACGACCGCCCGGAGGTGGACCCGGTGGTGCGGGCTGACAGCCGGGTGGGCATCACCATGCCGGGCTATTCTGAGATCATCTACGAACTCATCACACCCAACCTGGCGCAAAAAGTGGAGGTCTTCCTGGGCAAGCTAGCGCCCGGCAAATCCTACGAAGCCCGGCTGTTGCGTGCGCCCACCGAGGAATGTGTCTACGTACTCAACGGCGCATTGAAGGTAATGCTGGAACGCCAGGAGTACACGCTCTATCCCGGCGACAGCATCACCTTCGAGGGCATTGCGCTAAAAGGCTTCGCCTGCGATTCAGAGGAGGAAGCCCGCTGGATCGCGGTCGTCACCCCGCCGGTGTTCTAACTTCGACAACTATACTTGTATAAGGTCGTCAGGGCGTAAAAAGAAAAGAGCCGATTTACCACCGTGTCTCCATACCTCTGTAGCTAACTTCTCATCAAGGAATATCGCATGCAATCCTATGACATCATTGTTGTCGGCGGGGGTTTCTTGGGACTTTCGACCGCCTACCACCTGGCGGGCATGGGCGCCAGCGTTTGCCTGCTGGAAGCCGGCGACCTGGGCAGCGGCACCTCTGCCACCTGCTCCGGTCGTGCCCAGGTGAGTGAAGGGCACCTGGATGACCTGAATATATTGCTCATCCGCGAAGGGTTGGCACGCTTCGACGGGCTGCAAGAAGAACTGGGCATGGGCTTCGAGTGGCAGCGCATGCCTTACCTGTGCCTGATCCGCTCGCAGCGTCTATGGGATTCATGGGCGGAGCGCGCCGCCGTGCTGACGCCCGCCGGCATTCCGGTGGAGTTGATCGGCGCGGAACAACTACAGCGCGAGGCGCCGCATCTCAACATGGACGGCATGCTGGGCGCGGCGGTCTCGCTGGAAGGGCTGCTCAACCCATTCCGCTTCTGCTGGGCATACGCCCAGGCGGCGCACCGCAACGGCGTTGACCTGCGCCCGCGCACCCCGGTGACTGCCATGCAAGTCACGGAGCGCGGCATCACGGCGGTGCAAGCCGGCAGTGAGTGGCTTTCGGCTGGCGCGGTGGCGGTGATGTGCGGCGCCTGGACGCCGCAAGTGACCGCCATGGCGGGTGCGGACGTGCCGGTGCATTGCACCCACGCCGAAGCCTACATCACCGAGCCAATGCCGGGGTTGTTCCACCACACCTACGGGCTGGCGGATTTCTACGAGACCATCCACGGCAAAGAGCGTGCGGTGGCAATTGGCTTTAGCCCGGAGCCCAATGGTACATTGATCATCACCGAGGCGGTCACGCGCAGCCCGGATATCCACCGCGGCGCCAGCTTCTATGGCGTGACGGAGATCTCGCGTGAGTTGCAGCGCCTGTTCCCGGTTCTGGCAGGTGCGCGCGTGGTGCGTTCCTGGGGCGCCCCTACCGCCTTCACGCCTGACGAGGAACCGGTTATCGGTTGGTTGCCTACACGCAACAACCTATTCGTGGCTGCCAGCCTGGTGGAGACCATCACGACCGTGCCGCTGCTGGGCGAGTGGATGGCAACCATGCTGCTGGGCGGCGAGCCGCCGCATTCGCTGGCGCAGTTCGACCCCGCCCGGTTCGTGGAAGTTACCCGAAAATAAACCTTACAAACGGAGAAGCAAACCACAGAGACGCAAAGGCACAGAGATATGTATTAAGTATCTTCTCTGTGCCTCTGTGGTTTATTCAATAATGATCGAACTGGAACACGTCACCTTTCGACACCCCAACGCCAGCCGCGACGCGCTGGTGGATATCTCGTTGGACACCCAGCCCGGCGAGTGGATTGCGCTGGTGGGCGCCAACGGCTCCGGCAAGACCACCCTGGCGCGCCACCTCAACGGGCTGCTGCTGCCCAGCCAGGGCAGTGTGCGCGTCGACGGCATGGACACCCGCGAGCCTTCCGCCCAGTCCGCCATCCGCGCCCGCATTGGCATGGTCTTCCAACACCCCGAGGACCAAATGGTCGCCAGCACGGTGGAAGAGGACGTGGCGTTCGGTCCGGAAAACCTGGCGCTGCCGCCCGCAGAGATCCGCCGGCGGGTGGATGCCGCGTTGGCAGCGGTGGGCATGGCAGAGCAGCGCCAACGCCCGCCGCACCAGCTCTCCGCCGGGCAGATGCAGCGCGTGGCGCTGGCGGGTGTGCTGGCGATGCAGCCGGCGTACATCATCTTCGACGAGGTCACCGCCATGCTGGACCCCGCCGGGCGCGGGGCGACGTTGGAGCAGATGCGCCTGCTGCACCGCCAGGGTTGCGCCATCCTGCACATCACCCACTTCATGGAAGAAGCCGCCCTGGCAGAGCGCGTGCTGGTGCTGCACCAGGGTCACCTGGCGCTGGATGCGCCGCCCGCCGCAGCCTTCGGTGACCGCGCCCGCCTGCGCGCCTGGGGATTGGACCAGCCGCCGGCGGCGCGCCTGGCAGCCTGCATCCCGGGGTTGCCGCCCGGCGTCCTGACGCCCGAGGCGCTGCTGGCGGCGCTGCCCCCTCCCCCGCCGGGCTGGACCCTCAACGCAACGCAATTGTCAGACAACTCTGTGACCGCCCCTGCCGAGGCGCTGGTGGATGCAGAGGGTATTGCCTACACCTACATGCAGGGCACGCCCCTGGCGCAAACCGCCCTGCGCGACGCACGCCTGCGTGTGCCTGCCGGCGCGATTACCGGCTTGGTGGGCGCCACCGGCTCGGGCAAATCGACCCTGTTGCAGCACCTCAATGCGCTGCTGCCGTTGCAAGCGGGGCGCCTGCGGGTGGGACCTTTCGACCTGGCAGATGAGCACACCAACCGCGTGGCAGTGCGGCGCTTTGCCGGCATGGCGTTCCAGCAACCGGAGGCGCAATTCTTCCAAACCTATGCCGGCGACGAGATCGCCTTTGCACCCCGGCTGGCAGGGCTGCGCGACGACGAATTGCGCCAGGCGGTGCGCGCCGCGATGCAATCGGTCGGTCTGGATTTCGAGACCTACAAGGACCGCCTGACCTTCACCCTCAGCGGCGGCGAGCAACGCAAGGTGGCGCTGGCATCCATCCTGGCGCTGGCGCCCACTCTGCTGTTGTTGGATGAACCCACCGCCGGGCTGGACCCGCAGGCGCGCGCAGAGCTGCTGGCGCACCTGGGCGAACTTTCCGCCGCAGGCAAAACGCTGCTGGTCTCCAGCCACCAGATGGAAGACCTGGCGGCGTTGTGCGGCGAGATCAGTGTGCTGCGGACTGGCGAAACCACCTTCAGCGGACCCGCCGGCGAGGTGTTCCGCTCGGCGGCGTTCGCGCAAGCTGGCATGCAGCCGCCCCTGGCAGTGCTCGCCGCCGACCGCCTGGCTGAATTGGGCTGGGCGATACCGCCGGGCGTCTCCCGGTTGGAAACGCTGTGCTGCATCCTCGCGGGCAGCGGAGAGGCGGCGTGAACGAGTTCGAGCGCCTGCAGGCAATGGTGCAGGGGCAGTACCTGCCGACCGGTTCGATCATCCACCGGCTGGACCCGCGCGCGCGCCTGCTGGGTGTGGTGCTGCTGTTGGTGGGCGTTACCGCGGCGACCTCGTTGTGGGGCGCGCTGGCGGGGTTGGCGCTGGCAGTTTGCCTGCTGCTGCTGGCGCGCGTTCCGTTGCGCTACGCCCTGCGCAGCCTGTTGGCGCCCCTGCCATTCCTGCTGATCATCGCGGCGTTGCAGGTCTTGTTCTCCCCCCCCGCTGGGGAAGACTGGTTCACCTGGGGCATGCTGCGCATCAACCAGGCGGGGCTGCTGCTGGCGATCCGCCTGCTGCTGCGCTTCGCCGCGCTGATCCTGCTGATTAGCCTCTCGGCGGCGAGCATTTCCTCGGCAGAATTGACGCGCGCGTTACAGGCGCTGCTGCAACCGCTGGCGCGCCTGGGGCTGCCGGTGATGGATGGCGTGTTGGCGCTGCAAGTCTCGCTGCACTTTCTGCCCTTTTTGGGCGAGATGGCAGCGCGCATTGCCAAGGCGCAGGCAGCCCGCGGCGCCGAATGGGGCAGCGGCACCGGTGGACCGCTCAACCGGGCGCGCCAAGCGCTGCCGTTGATCCTGCCGGTTTTTCTCAATGCGCTGCGCAAGGCTGAAACGCTGGCAGATGGCATGCTTTCGCGCGCCTACGGCAGCCAGCCCCAGCGCACCGCCCTAGTGCAACTACGCTTTACCCCCACCGATGCCCTGGCGCTGCTGCTGGCGACCCTCTCTGCCCTGAGCATCATCCTCATAAGGATATAATTCCATCACGTTTCTCGTAGCCCTTTTACTTTTCACTACATTCACTTCACCCATCTCAGGAGGTCCCCCACGCTCAGTATCAACGAAGGCGCTTACCCGCTGGTGCAAAAACTAATGGCTCAACCCGAGCGCCTCAATATCACCGTTACTGTGTTGAAGAATGGCGCCACCGTCATCGATTGCGGTCAGAAGGTGCC
>JABLXM010000160.1 GCA_013177815.1 Anaerolineae bacterium
GGGGGCAATTCACGAGGAATGGCTGTCCTCCTATCTTCCAGAATCCTTCTGACGGAATTAGCACCTTGGGGGGTTGGCGTTTTACTGCACGTACATCCCAGGTTGCCGAGGTTTCATAGGGCCGTTCCCTCCACCTCTCTGGATAGAAGCGCCTTGGGGGCTTTATTGAATTGTTGGGGCGAGTTTATCATAGAGGGAAATCACTGTCAAGCAAAGCTGTTTTGGAGCCGAAATAGCTGAAATAACTAATCTCAGAATATTCTATCGGACCAACATGAAAAAGGTGCACCGTAAATCAATAATGCGTCCACACCCAATAAGTGAAAGTGAAAGAAATGCCGTGGAAATTAATGATGTCAGTCAATCCATGTTTTCCATTACATTATGCATTGATATATCAAACCGTGAATCTGTATAATAAATCAATACGTGTCGTGAAGGATCCATGACTTTTCCAACCGCCAACCTTTTATTATTAGTGAGCAATGAGCACCAGGCTTCCCGGCTCTTGACAACATTGGAACAGGATGGCTATCATGTCGAGACGCTGGTTGGGTTGGACTATCCGCTGCCAGCCCTATCCAACAACAAGCCGGACCTGGCAATTTTATGGTTTTCATACGCGCAACCCGAAGCATTATCTGATCTGGAAAACCTGGTAACCCAGATATTCGAACTTCAAAGCCCCGATCCGACCCCAGTGTTAATGATCATCGACCAGTATGGCGCCCATTGGGTGGAGCCTGCCTTCAAGCTCGGAGTCACCGATATTCTCACCCGCCCGATCCACCCGCTGGTCTTACGTCAACGCATTCGCCTCATCCTGCAGGCGCGGCAAACTGAATTGGCGGTTGCGCGTTACCAGGCGACGGAGCAAGCCCTCAGGACGGAAGAGGAGCGTTTTCGAACCGTGGCGGATTTTACGTATGACTGGGAATACTGGAGCGCTCCGGATGGTTCGCTTTTATATAACTCACCATCCTGTGAACGAATTACCGAATATCCTCCCCAAGCCTTCATGAACAATGCCAGTCTTTTGAGTCAAATCGTCATTCCGGATGATCGCGAACTGTTTCTGAATCACTTGGAGAATGAGATCACTACCGAACAGACTTACGCGCTCGACTTTCGCATCCTAACAAAAACCGGCAATACGCGTTGGATCGGACACGTTTGCCAGCAGGTGCACGCCAAAGATGGTCGCGTACTCGGTCGCCGGATCAGCAATCGCGATATCACCCAACGCAAGCTGGTCGAACATACCCTGGTACGGTCCAAGCGGCTGGCTGCCATCGGACGATTGGCGGCATCGCTCTCGCATGAGATCAACAACCCCCTGCAAACTATTTACAGCAGCATCGAACTGCTGCAAAAATTTTCACTGGGAGAAGCGGAGCGCCAACAATATCTACAAATCATGCGTGATGAAATCGAAAGGTTGATGAAGATCAATTCCGGAATTTTAGATTTTTCGCGTGATTCCGCGGTCCACTTTCAGCAAACTTCCATCCAACCCATTATCAAGCGCGCCATTTTCCTATCAGGCACTTATATCAAGCAAGCCAATATCCGGCTTGAGCAAAATCTACCAGCCTGCCTGCCGCAAATACTTGCTTCGCCGGATGAACTGACGCAGGTGTTCTTGAACATCATCATCAACGCAACCGAACACATGCCGGGCGGCGGCATATTATACATTTCGGCATGCGAGCGTGATCGCAAAATTGAAATCTCGTTCGAAGATACCGGCAGTGGGATACCCCCGGATGAAATAGACCTGATCTTTGACCCGTTCTATTCCACCAAGAAGGGCGGCAGCGGGTTGGGCTTGGCGATCAGTCAAAGGATCATCCAGCGTCATTACGGCGATATCTCGGTGCGCAGCCTAAAAGATAGCGGGGCAGTATTCACCGTGACGCTTCCGATACAGCATCTCTCGGATCAAACCAGATCGGAACCTGCACATGACTCAATCTGATAAGCCCAAATACCCATCGAGAATATTGATCGTTGATGATGAGAAAAGCACGCGGCTGGTCATTGGACGTGCATTGCAATTATCAGGTTACCTGATCGATACTGCCGAAAATGGGAAGCAAGCGCTTGAGCGCCTCGAAACCACCTGCTACGATGTGATGCTGCTCGACTTGAAAATGCCTGAAGTGAGTGGTATCCAGGTGATGGACGTCGTACGCGAGCGTTATCCCGAATTAAAGATGATCGTCTTGACGGCTCATGCTTCTCTCGATAGCGCTATAACGGCGGTAAAAACGGGCGCGGTAGATTACCTGCTCAAACCCCAAAGCATCACCCAAATCGATGCCGCGATCCAACGGGTATTGAAGAAGGGTGTTAATCAAGCACAGCGCCAACATCTGATCGATATCATGGCGGAAGCAATGGAGACCTTGCAGGCACAAAACAGCGCTGCGCCGCTGGATGTCACCAAACAGAACAGGCTGGGAGCACCGATCGAATTGAACGGCATGCTCTTCGACCCTGAGCAGCGCACGGTCATCTCTTACAGGGAATCATCGACGCCTCACCAGCCAGTCGTGCGCACCACAGAATTGACGGCTCACCAAACCGCCATCCTTTCCTACATGGTTCTACATCCAAACAAGGTGTTGAGCAGCCTGGAGATCTCCCGCGAAGCTTTGGAATACCACAACCTTTCTGAAATCGAAGCGGTGCAGATCGTTCGCCCGCATATCCTCAAACTACGCCGGAAAATCGAAACAGACCCATCCTACCCGCGCCTGATCCGCTCGGTCAGGGGCAAAGGGTATCTCTTCTGCCCACCCTGATACATATCCACCTAAAGTAACAAATCCCCCCGCCCACCCCGATTGCAGGCGTGCCAGATCCTGCGGTCTCATCACAATTAATTTGCAATCCAACGGCAATTATTCCAGTCTCAAAGATTGCTATGATATAGCTTGTCTCGGATAACTCTTTCCAAACCCCATACAATTCAAGGAGATGTGTCATGCAATTCGATACTGGAAACACCGGCTTCATGCTTGTTGCTACCAGTCTGGTTATGTTGATGACCCCCGGACTGGCTTTTTTCTATGGTGGTCTGGTCGGGCGCAAGAACGTCCTTTCGATCATGATCCAGAGTTTTGCGTCGATGGGCTGGACCACCTTCCTCTGGTGGGCAGTCGGATATACCCTGGTTTTTAGCGGGGGAGCAGGGGGACTTTATGGAAATCTCGACCACGCTTTCCTGATGGGCATTGCGCCGACAGATGTATTATCGGTCAACAACAACATTCCCTTGCTGGTGTTCATCGCCTATCAGATGATGTTCGCCATCATCACGCCGGCGTTGATCACCGGAGCATTTGCCAACCGCGTACGCTTCGGTCCTTATATGATCTTTTTGACGGTATGGTTATTATTCGTCTATTTTCCCATCGCCCACATGGTTTGGGGCGGCGGTTTGTTCTCGACGTGGGGGGTGCTTGACTTCGCCGGCGGCACCGCAGTTCACACCACAGCCGGGTTTGCCGCGCTGGCTTCGGTGCTGTTCGTTGGACGGCGGAAGGTGGTCGACAATGAACCCCATAGCATTCCACTGGTTGCCTTGGGTACCGCCCTGCTTTGGTTTGGATGGTATGGCTTCAACGCCGGCAGCGAATTGCGCGTCGATGAAATCACAGCGCTCGCCTTTATCAACACAGATATCGCCGCATCCTTGGCAGCCCTCACCTGGTTGGGCATAAGTTGGATCGTCGATAAAAAGCCCAAGTTCGTAGGTCTGCTGACCGGCGCCGTTGCGGGATTGGTTGCCATCACCCCGGCAGCCGGGTATGTGTCCATCACCGGGGCAGTCATCATCGGTCTGTTGGCGGGGTCTATATGCTACCTGGCAGTCATGTTGAAAAACAAACTCCGCTTGGATGACGCCCTGGATGTTTGGGGAGTTCACGGTGTGGGCGGTGTATTGGGTTGCATTTGCACCGGTCTGTTGGCAACCAAGGTGTGGAATCCGTCCGGGGCAAATGGATTGTTCTTTGGAGACGCGCACTTCTTCTTGATGGAAACCCTCAGCGTGTTCATCACCGCAATTTATGCTTTTTGCTTCACATACGCTGCTCTCTGGCTGATCAATAAATTCACCCCCGTAAAGGTGGATGAAAAATCGGAGTTGGAAGGTCTGGATGAATCCCTCCACGGTGAGACTGCTTACGAGATGATTTAGTCCGCATCCACTTCCTGCCGAAAAAGATTGACATCTGGATCGCTTTGTAGAATATCGAAAACGCGCCTCACGCACAGCCACCTGACCGACAGATGATCCTGCGCGCAGGTCACATATCAGGCATGCCTAAATGCGCTATTCACCACATATACCAAATTTAAACCGCGAACGGTAACATCTTTCATAAACTTAACCCGAAATGATCAAGAACTTTCGGAAATCAAGTTAGCGGTACATATCTTAAACCAAGAGATGTTATATGAACAAAACCATCTTTCTAATCGACAGTTGTACCTTTTAGCCGACAGCGCGGAGCCAATAATGGGCGACCTGCCCGCCGGTTGAGATCGTCCGCCAATCAATCAAATAAGCCCGTCGCCTGGGGGCGATGCAGAAATGCCATTCACCGGCGATGGTCCGGATGGATTTAGAAAAATGGATTCGCCGCAGACCCCACCAATCAACTGGCAATCCTGCCATGGTTTGATATCGTATCCAGGCGCTTTATGGCAATCGCCTCAAAATAATTTTATCTGAGTGCAGGTGTGCGCCAGCCACAAGCCATCAAACAAGCGGCAGGCGCATACCTGCCAATGGTGAGCCTGATTACCTGCCTGATGCGATCACGTTGAGTTGATCAATTTCAGCGATCTTGACATCGAACAGATGACATTGCCAATGGTTCCCAAATTGCAGAGTACATGGATATGCTCGCGCTTGCTGACCGTTGAATGCCACATAGACCCGGTGCGCGGGTGAATCCAGATCGAACGCGATCGACCCAACCTTGTGGGGATCGTTTGCCAGTTCATAGGATACGTTTGAGACCCTCCAACCACTGATCACTTCGCCGCCCTCGCCCGTGCTTATCTGGTTATTCAAACTCGACGATGCAGAAGCATAAATCACGAACAACGAGATAAGCATAGTTATTATCAGGATCATGTTCCTGATCAAAAATTTCATGAGATGACCTTCCCTTCCTCTATTTTCGGGTTGGAGATATTTTGCCGATCAACAATTACTCTAGACAATGGTCTATTTCGGCAGGCGCGAACTTCCGCACGCCCCCAGGGACGATCGGATCATTCTTGATATCCGGGATTCGACCGTATCAGATCATGAAAGCAAAAGAGAATCCTTCAACCTGTCTCTCCCCATTCATTACGAACTATAACCATGAATATCAACGCCAATATGCGCGAGGATATCCCCCCTGTCTCTTACGTACACAAAAATCAATACTTCGGCGGCTTGGCGATCATAAGCGCTGCGAAAGCGCTGTTAGACCCATAGCTTTGCGTCCCCGCCTTTCGACGGGTTTGCCATTATCGGATATTTGATTTTTAAGGTGCTGGTGTAATAAATAACAAGGCTTGGCGCAAATGCCAAGCCTATTTGGACACATGATTGGATATCTGTGTTCCTTCGGCGGCTTGGCGATCATAAGCGCTGCGAAAGCGTTGTTAGACCCATAGCTTTGCGTCCCCGTCTTTCGACGGGTTTGCCATTATCGGGACATCACTTTAATCTTTTATACGATAAATATGTCCGATTAAACCTTACAAATTAATAATAATCGCTGTCTGATATATCACAACGAGAAGATCATTGCATAACCCTATCAGGCATTAACCAGATAATTCCGCATCATGCCCATGTCCTCATGCTCCAAATTATGGCAATGATATAGATATAGCCCTGTATAATCCTGGAACCTTAGTAAGATGCTGACCTTTTCACCCGGCAGGACTAAAACTGTATCATGCCACCCTTCATCGATGATACCGTCTTTGAACGACTCCCATAAATCTGGCGCGAGGAAAGTGTGGTCGCGTTGAATGACCTGGAATTGTAATCCGTGCACATGCATCGGATGGGGCAGATTAAGCCCGCCCATCATGCCCATCCCACTGCTGGGGCTGTTTTCAAATTCCCAAATTTCTAAATCCCCAAGCTTAACCACCTCGTTATCAACCACTTTCTCTTTATCAAAAAGGCGTCCATTCAGCGTCCAATTCATGCCACGTGCCATCTGCAACTTGAATGACCTGGGGGAATTATGATTGGCTGCATTCTCGCTCTTGTGCCACACAATCGTTGATAGCTTGTCCGGCAATTTCTCGGAGTTGTCGACCTCTTTAGAAACATTAACGGTCAGGATTGAAAAGGCAGTCTCTCCCCCAAGGGCATTGTACGGCAAATTGATCAATCTTTTCAATTCACCCATTTTCATAGAAGAGAAATCGACCCAAAGATCTACCCGCTGCGCAGGAGCCAGCACCACATAATTCAATTGCTTGGGCTTTTCCAAGAGTCCGCCATCTGTACCGATGACGGTAAGTGAAGCGCCATCCTCCCAAGCCAATTTGTATATCCTCGAATTCGAACCATTCAAAATTCGGAGGCGATAGGCGCAATTACCTGCCGAGATATTTCGATCAACAGATCCGTTTACCAAGATCTGGTCACCAAGGAACCCGGTCACCTGTTCCATCATCCCATTATCAAGATAGGAAAATTGGTTTTCATTGTCGAATGACCTGTCCTGAATAATCACCGGCAAATCGAACTGATCAGTCGGAAGTCCAATTCCTTTTTCCTCCCCGTCGTGGATGATGAACAACCCTGCCAATCCACGGTAGACCTGCTCACCCGTTCGCCCATGG
>JABLXM010000161.1 GCA_013177815.1 Anaerolineae bacterium
GGATCTGTTGGGGGCGGATGTGCTCGGTGCCAGGAATGCCGGCATAGGTAGCATTTGGATCAATCGTCGCGCATCACCGCGGTTAAATCAAGTTTATTTTGGTCAGGTGCAGCCGGATGTTGTTGTCGAGACCCTGGCGGAAATTCCGTCGCGTCTGCGTGAGTGGACTCATCCCAAATCGGGTTGAAGTTGCCCTGCCGTAATAGTTTTTCGAATGCCGAAACGACAGCCGGGTCGAACAATACGCCGGCATTTTCTTTGATATATTTCCACGCGTTTTTCTTATGCCAGGCAGCGCGGTATGGGCGGTCCGAGATCAGCGCGTCCCACACATCGATCACCGCGAAGATGCGCGCTGCCAGTGGGATGTTCGTTCCGGATAGCCCTTCCGGGTAGCCGCTGCCGTCCCAACGTTCGTGGTGGAACAGCGGGATATCCAGCGCGGGCTGCAGGAATTTGATCGAGCTGAGCAGTTGATATCCCATGCTGGGGTGGGTGCGCATGAGTTGGAATTCTTCTTTGCTCAACGGTCCGGGTTTGAGCAGGATCTCGTCCGGGATACCCATTTTCCCGATGTCGTGCAGCAGGGCGCCGCGTCGAATGTGCAACAATTCATCGTGCCCCATCCCCATGTTCCGCGAAAGCTCCACTGCCAGGTCTGCCACCCGGCTGGAGTGCCCCTGCGTGTCACCGTCCCGCAGTTCCAGCGCACGCGCCCAACCGGTTATGGTTTCGTCGTAGGCTTTTTCCAATTCTTCGTTGGCAGTTTGCAGGTCCGTCACCAGGTTTTGGCTGTAAATGGCAAGGGCTGCCTGGTCTGCCAGCACCTGCGCGAACTGTAGCCATTCACGATCTGGCGTAAAGGAATTGCGGTGCATGAATTGCAGCACGCCTTGGGCTTTATTGTTGGCGACTAAAGGTAGGGCGATGTACGAGACGAATTGTTCCTTGCGAAAGAAGTCCGTCACGAAGAAGCTCTTCTGCGTGCGGGTGTTGGGAACCAGCACCATCTTTTGGGTTCGGATGGCTTTCCCTGCAAATGTGCCTTCCAGTGGGATGATCGAGTATGACGTGACATCTCCGCGGAACCCGGAATCAGCCAGGTAGGATAGTGTGTTCTGGTCGGCAGAAAGCTCCAGGATGCTTGCGGCGTCTACCTGCAACAGGATGCGGGCTTGCTCAAGGATGATTTGCATGGTATGGCGGATATTGTTGCCCATGATGATCGCCAGGTCGATCTTTCGCAAGGATGCCAGGCGGTCCAGTTGCAGTTGTAGCATTTGGTTGGCGCGCACTTGCTCGTCGATGTCCCGTGTGATCGAAAGCACACATTTTTCGTTGTTCAACTCGATCATCTTGGCTGAATGGCTGCCCATGCGGATGCTGCCGTCCTTCAGCCGGAAACCTGTCACGAAATTGTTGATCTCGCCGGATTGCAGCAAGCTCTTCACGATGTGTTGCCTGTCCTTTGGGTTTCCCCACAGGTTGAGCGCTTCGATGGACTTTCCGATCACTTCATCTGCCGTATACCCGGTCAGCCGGGTGAATCCTTCATTGGCTTGCAAAAAAATCCCGTCCGAGAGACGGTTGATATTGATGCAATCCGGAGATATTTGGAATGCCTTGAAGAACATCTCCTCGGATTTTTTCAGCGCTTGCTCGGTTTGGACTTGTTCGGTGATGTCCGAGATCAGGTGCAGAATGGCTTTCCGACCATCCCAGGTGACCTCGGTGGAGTTGAGGCGGACGAAGATGTCTTGCTTATCCTTTGCCACCGCCTTGAATACGTTGGTCTTGCTCCACAGGTCCCCCGTTCGCCTCAACTTGACGATTTCACGCAACTTTGCCCATTCACTCTGGTGGATGACATCCGCCGGGGACATCTTGAGTAGTTCATCGTGTGGATAGCCAAAGATATCCGACGTGCGCTGGTTGGCGAATAGGATCTCGCGATGGGTGGAAACTGCAACCCCCTCGGCGGCTGTTTCGATCAGGGAACGATATTTATTTTCACTTTCTGAAAGTTGTTTTGTGCGTGATTGGATGTTTTGGTTGAGTATCCATGACCGGATGGTCAATGCAATGACGAGCAGCAGTGCGAGTTCCAGCCCTGCCAGGATGACCGCCATGGATACGTCAAAAGTTGTGCTTAGATCTGTGCCTATGCTCATCGGGCATTGCTTTATTACCGCAAAATGTCTCTATTTCCATGATAGTAATGTCAAATAATATTCTAATTGAATATGTGTAACAAAACCTTACAAAATTTATAGGTTTGGCTTAATTTTCCCCGTTTTCTCACTATGGTAGAATCTTTCATATGGACCTGTTTGATCATGACCTTCAACAGAGGCTCGGCAGCGAACTGCCGTTAGCCGCCAGGATGCGACCGGCATCACTGGATGAGGTTATTGGACAGGAACACATCATCGCGCCTGGCAAATTGCTTCGTCGTGCCATCGAAGCCGACCGTCTTTTTTCATCGATTATCTTCTTTGGTCCGCCCGGCAGCGGTAAGACGACCATCGCGCGCCTGATCGCGGTTCATTCGCAAGCCCATTTTGAATCGCTTTCAGCCGTTTTGGCGGGGGTTGTTGAACTGCGCCGTGTCATCGCGGAGGCAGACGAACGCCGCAAGTATTATCACAAGCGCACCATTCTCTTTGTGGATGAAGTTCATCGCTGGAACAAAGCCCAACAGGACGCCCTGTTGCCGCACGTCGAGAACGGCATGGTCACCCTCATCGGTGCCACCACCCAGAATCCATATTTCGAAGTCATCCCTGCCCTGGTTTCGCGCTCGCGCATCTTCCAACTTGAGCCTCTGGGTGAGCAACAACTTGCCACCATCCTTGAGCGAACGCTTACGGATAAGGAACGTGGCTATGGTAACCGCGAGATCATCCTGGATGACGATGCCCGTGCCCACCTTATTCGCCTATCCGGCGGCGATGCGCGTAATTTATTGAACGCGTTGGAACTGGCGGTCGAGACGACGCCCCCGGCTTCCGGTCAGGCGGTGCATATTACCTTGACGGTCGCGGAAGATTCGATTCAGCAGCGCGCCGTCCTCTATGGGCGTGATGGCGACGAGCATTATGATACCATCTCCGCCTTCATTAAATCCGTCCGTGGTTCGGATCCCGATGCCGCCCTGTACTGGCTGGCGAAGATGCTGTTGGCAGGTGAGGACCCGCGCTTCATTCTCCGCAGGCTCATCATTCTTGCCGGTGAGGATATCGGTCTGGCTGATCCGCGTGGTTTGATGGTCGCCACCGCCGCTGCCACTGCCTTTGATTACATCGGTTTGCCGGAAGGCATCTATCCTATCGCTGAAGCCACGCTCTATCTCGCCACCGCGCCGAAATCGAACTCGGCTGGCGCCATCTTCGCCGCCCAGGATAAGATCCGGCAGGAAGGCGCCGGGGCTGTGCCGGTCCATCTGATGGATGCCAACCGCGACGGGCGCGCTTTGGGGCACGGAAAGGGGTACCTATATCCCCACAGCTTCGAAGGGCATTATACGCCGCAGCAATACCTGCCGTCCGGGTTGGAAGGGGTGGTCTTCTACCAGCCTTCCGGGGTCGGTTACGAGGCAGAGGTAGCCGAGCGGCTGGCTCGGTGGCGTCAAATGATGGCGGATTTCATCCGGTCGCGCGACTCTGATCCCACAGGAGAAGCGGGTGAAGCAGATCATCCTGGTGCGCCACGGGGAGAATGATTTTGGTAAGAAACGCTTGGCGGGTCGCCTGCCTGGCGTTGTCTTGAACGCTAACGGTCAGGAACAAGCCAACCAGGTTGCTGCCTATCTTTCCCCGTTGAACATCGCAGCCATTTACAGCAGCCCAATCGAGCGCGCGCAGCAAACCGCCCAACCCCTCTGCCGGTGCAAATCGTTGCCCCTGCGCATCGACGATGGGTTGATCGAGATTGATTATGGTGACTTTCAGGGCAAATCGTATCGCCAGTTGCGCCGCATCGATCTTTGGAAATCGCTCGCCAGCCAACCGTTGGCAGTGCGCTTTCCGGGCGGTGAAACCTTTACCCAGGCTTGCGAGCGCGCAGTGGCTGCTGTCGAGGGGATACTGGCGACTTTGCAGGATAACCAGACGGCAGTCTGCTTCACCCATGCGGATGTTATCCGCCTGGTTCTGACCCACTACCTTTGTATGCCCTTGGGGGAATTTCAACGATTGCATATCGACCAGGGCTCGCTGACCGTGATCGTGGTTTCGGCGTCCGGGGTGATCGTGCCGCACATCAACCTTGTACTGCGCCCGTTTGCCGGGTTTGTGGTCAAGGAAAGCCGGTCGCCCGCGTCGAAAAAGTAAAACTAACCGGGTTGGTTGGCATGTAGGATTTGCATGACTGCCCGCTTCAGATCCGTGACCGGGAAGGGCTTGTGATAGATGGCATAAACCCCCATGGCGCGTGCGTTTTCTTCCATTTCATCACTGCCAAAGGCAGTGATCAAGATCCAGATGAATTTGTCATCGATCTCGCGCAATTCGGTCACCAGATCAAGGGCGTTGGTGTCCTCCAGGTAATAATCCGTGATCAACAGGTTGACCGGTTGTAATTGGTGCTGGTCGATCGCGATCGCTCCCGAATGTGCCAGGCGCACCTCCAACTGGTTCCCAAGATCGCTCAGACTCACCTGCAGCAGAGATGCGATTGTGACTTCATCTTCAACGATCATCACTTTGAAATCGGGCATAGCAATCTTATTATAAGCTCCCTCCTGGTTTAATGCATAACTGAATCCGGGTTCAAAGTATAATCGCTCTGATGGATAAACGAACCAACGCGGATTGGTTGGCAGCCATATCACACGCGGGGGACGACCGCGAGAATGCCCTTGCCGATCTGGATGACCTGTTGCGTAAATATTTACCCGGCGCCTTGAATCGCTGGCTGGCGTCCAATGATCCGCGTTTCAACGCCCTTGTCGATGAAACCGTCCAGGAGACGCTGCTTAGAGTGCTGCAACACTACCCCGCCTTTGAGGGACGCAGCCAGTTCACCACCTGGGTGTTCAAGATCGCAGTCCGGGTGGCGCTTACCGACTTGCGCCGGCGCCGCTGGAAGAATATATCCTTGGATGAGATCGAGGCGGGATGGGACGAGGAAGGACCCGAAATTCATGTTGCCATAGACCCGGTTGCGCAGCCGGAGCGCCTGGCTGAACAAAATGATGTCGTCAGGCGGGTAGAGGCGATCATGAACGATGTGCTGACTCCCCGCCAGCGTGAAGTGTTGGTGATGGTGGGTGTGCATGGCTTGCCCGGCGACCAGGTCGCTGCCATGTTGAAGACCAATCGCAACGCACTCTATAAAATGATGCACGACGCCAGGTCTCGACTGAAGCAGCGTCTGGAAGCTGAGGGCTTGACCACCGATGAGATCATCTCGGCATTTTCCCAACAGTAAGATGTCGGGTCTCAGTAGAATCTAATGGATAACGGTGTTTCATGAAATGGTTGGATAAGATCATAGCGCTGTTCAGCAAACGCCCGCCTGCTATGGGGGACCTGCCCCAAAAAGGTATGCCGCTACAGGTGGTGGCGAGTTTTGCCGGTTCGCTTGCTGGCACCCAACCGGGTGAGATCGCCTGCGATGAAGTTGATTCCTTGATGGACGGGTTTGCGGAGATCATGGCGCGCGGTGAAGATGCCAGCCGCATCATGCCGCTGGTGAGGTTGCATATCGATCACTGCCCCGAATGCCGCGAAGAACTCGAAGCCCTGCTGGCGGTCATCGAAGCTTACCAACAGGATGACCATCACGCCGCTAAGGTCGGGTAGCCAGGCATTTTCCTGCTGCATCCAACGTTGGCGATGAGCAATTATCTGCGCCCCCATTTTATTGATCGATTGTGATCCTATGATTAGCAGATCAGCCGTGCTCTGCAAAGATCTTTTCGCCTGCCCGAATCGCCACCTTGAGACGGTTCTCAGGCGGTGGGAAGGGGCAGGACCAGCGATCGTTGTACGCGCAGTACGGGTTGTAGGCGTAGTTGAAATCCACCAGCACCTTCCCATTGGGCAGCAATCGTGGTTCCAGGTAACGCCCGGCGGGATAGGTCTCGGAACCAGCCAGTGCATCCACGAATGGCAGGAAAAGATCATCGCCATCTCCAAAGATCGTCAGCTCTGCCGGCGCACCCTCGACCTCAAAACGAATCCGCCCGAAGCGCTCGTATTCCCGAACATCCCCGGTTGAAGTTTGCAACAGCACCACCCCGCCTGTTTTATCCATTTCAACCGCCAATTCAAGCGCCAGCGAGGCATTCGCCGCAAAATAATCCAACCCGTTGAAATGCGCCTGCTGTTCCGGGGTCAAAGGGCTGTCAGAAGCTCGGCGGAAATATTCGTCTTTATCCATTCTGAATCGCTCTAATTGGTTCATCATCACCTCGTAATGGTTAGATGCCCGTAAGCTTGCATCTCTTACCCTAAAACCATATTACGTAAAAACAGATCCGTCAGGGATGATTGCCGGTTGGCGGTCGTCACACCCAGCCGCCTGTTCAGGATTGGGATTAAATAAAAAGTGAGTGCGCAGGGGCTCGAACCCTGAACCAATGGCTTAAAAGGCCACTGCTCTACCATTGAGCTACGCACCCGGAAACGTGGAAATTCTATCATGACCAATGGGTCACGTCAACCGGGTTATTCTCCTTACCAGGGCAATCGCAAAGTCAGGAATTTAATATTTCCAACAAGAAATTAGTGTCAACAGCGCAAAGCATCCTTTTAGTCTTCGCACCACATTTTTTGGATTTATTCAGCCTTAACAAATTGAGAGCCA
>JABLXM010000162.1 GCA_013177815.1 Anaerolineae bacterium
CAAGGATATCTTCATCCACCGCTCCGGGTATGCAAGGGCTTTCGTCAGTTGATTGCCTGGAAATCACCCATGATTATATATCAATTCACCTGCCCGCCGGGCGGCGCTTGCAGGCGCCCCCGCCGGCGGCGCAGCCAGCCGGCAATGGCATCCCACAGCACCCCGCTGGCGAGCACAATGGCGCTCAGCCCCAGGATCCACAACACGTTCTCCCAGAACGGCAGGCGATTCCAGTTGCGGAAGTAGCGGCTGAAATACCAATTGGTGAAAAAACCCACGAAGATCGCCTCCACCAGCAGCCAGCGCACCAGCCACAGGTCGCGCTTCGCCAGGGCGCGGTCCACCCCCCAGCCCGCCAGCAGCGCGAGCCACGGCAGGTATGCCAGGCGGTAGCGCGGGTTGTCCCATTGGTCGCCGCCGGCGCGAACGGACGAGATGACGATCCACAACAGCAGCAGCGCCGCCAGCCAGCCCAGCACGCGGCGGTTTTTGTCATCCCTGGCAAACCAGGCAGTGAAGGCGCCGTAGAGGATTAGCGGCGCCAGCGCGTACCAGCCGGCAGCGCGCGCCACCGCAATCACCTTCCAGACCGGCACGGTCGGCTCGGCGATGGCTGCCGGGAGCACCGGCTGCGCCAGCCCATAGACGATCATGAACGGCGCGCGCCAGGCTTCACCCATGTTCTTGAGGGCGTCCTGCACCCGACCGGATTGCATGGCGGTCACGAAGAGGTCCAGGCGGGCCGATTCGCTGAACCAATCCCACTGGGTGACGGCGACCGCCAGCGCGCCCAAACCCAACGCAACGAAACCGGCGACGCGCCAGGCTTTGGAACGCTGCCACAGCGTCTCCAGCCAGTACCACAGCGCCATCAAACCCGCCACCGCGACGGCAATGCGGCTGGAGATGATCACCATCCCCACCATGCTGGCGATCAGCGCCGGCAACGCCTGGCGGCGGTTTTGTTTCAGTTCCATCAACCCCCAAAAAGCGATGGCGCTCAAACCAAGCAAGAAAGGCTCGCGCATCTGGGCAGCGCCGATGTAAAAGGCATCCGGGTAGAACACCAGGATGGCGGTGGCAATGCGCGCGGCGCGCTCCGAAAAGCGCCCGCGCAGTGCCCGCAGGAAGAAGGGAATGCCAGCCGCGGTGGTGAACGCCCCCAGCAGCAGGATCAGGAAGGGGCGGTGGACGTCCGGGCTCAGGTAGCGGTACACCAGCACGCTGATGAAGAGCAGCCCGCCGTACTGGTCATACGCCACTTCCTGGGTAAAGCTCAACCAGGCAGAGGCGCCCGATTGCGCCCAATCCCAGGCTTCCAGGTCGCGGCGATAAGCGTCGTAGAACAGGTAACCGGCGTTCTGGGTTTCGGTATCGTAACCGTGTTCCGGCAGCAGCAGGCTGAGCGACACGCCAACCCCCAGGCGCAGCAGCAACGCCAGGATCACCATCCAAGCCAGGAACTTGCCCCCCCCTGCCCACTGCCAGGCGCTCACCAGCGCAAAACAACCCAGCGCGCTCAACACGCCAGCCAGCAGCCAGCCCAACCAAAACGACCCGGGGCTCAAGGCGGATACGACAGCGCCGATCAGCAACCCACCGATCAACGAGACCATGATTTTGGTTCTTACACTCATGGCGAGAATTTTACCCTATTATGCTGGCGGGCATTTTTCTCCTATTGGTCATTAATCCAGGTATAGTCAAATCTTAACAGTTCGTTCAACCGGGATAGCGGAAGTTGGCTATAATTACAGGGAGAATGGGTGGTCCATTGGTAATCGGTGAACAGGATTGATATCAAACGGATGTTCCACCCGACTGCTTCATTTTATTCGCATTTTTTCACTACGCCCTTGCGCCCCGGTTTTCGATGCCGGATTTCATGCGCCGGCGGGCACAGGATGGGAGTTTGAATGACAATCGAAAGTTACCTCATCGATATGGACGGTGTGCTGATCCGCGGACGGGAGATGATCCCCGGCGCCGACCAGTTCATCCAGCGCCTGCGCCAGAAGAAGCGCAAATTCCTGGTGTTGACCAATAACTCGCTGTACGCACCGGTCGATCTGGCGCACAAGCTGCAATCGTTCGGTCTGGATATCCCCAAGGAGCAGATCTTCACCTGCGCCATGGCGACCGCCGAGTTCCTACACCAACAGCAGCCGATCGGCAAAGCCTATGTGGTTGGTGAAACCGGGCTGACCGAGGCAGTGCACGACGCCGGGTATATCCTCACCAGCCTCGACCCGGACTATGTCGTGCTGGGCGAGACGCACGGCTACAACTTCGAGCAAATCACCAAGGCGGTGCGGCTGATCCAGGCGGGGGCGCGCTTCATCGCCACCAACCCCGACAGCACCGGTCCCAGCGACCAGGGCATCGTGCCTGCCTGCGGCGCCATGGCAGCCCTGATCGAAAAAGCCACCGGCAAGGCGCCCTTCTTCATCGGCAAACCCAACCCGTTCATGATGCGGGCGGCGCTGAACCACCTGGGGGCGCATTCCGAGACGACCGTGATGATCGGCGACCGCATGGACACCGACGTCGTCGCCGGCATCCAGTCCGGTTTGCAGACCATCCTGGTGCTGACCGGCGTGACCAAACGCGAGGAGATCGAACTGTATCCGTACCGCCCACAGGTCATCCTGGAGAGCGTGGCGGAGATCGAGGTCACCTGAGGGGTGGGGTTAGGCTGGTCGAGCGGTGTTTGTATGCGCCGCGGGGATGAGTTTTTCACTTGAGTGTTTTTTTGCCAGCATATAACGAAATTCTTCGGTCGCTGACGCTCCCTCAGTGAAGCTGTTGGTTTGAAGGCAACGGGGTTGCCGGGATGAGGATCTGGAACCGGATGGGGGTGAATGGCGCCCCAACCCAACCTACGGGTTACTTTTGCAGCGAGCGGTAGATCAGGTAAACGCCGCCCAGAATGAGCGCCGAGGGGAAGATGAGGTTCAGGAAGCGCGCATCGGCGAAGAAGAACAGCCCCACGCCCAGCATGCCCAGGATGACAGCCGGGATCCACGCCCATGCCTGGCGGTCCTGCGCCCGCGGCACGAACAGCAACAGTAGGAAGGTGGCTGCCAGCCCCAAGAAGAGCAGCCCGGCGGTCAGGTCACCGTGGGTTGCCGTGGCTGGCACCAGTGTGATGCCAGCCAGCGTCAACAGCACGCCCGCCGGGATCAGCGCCCACCAGAATTCGCGCCGCAGCAGGAAGACCAGCCAAAACGCCAGGCTGACCGAACCCAACACCAGCGCGCCGCCGATATAGTTGCCCACGCGCGGCGCCAGGGCGCCGGTGATGATCACCGCGCCCACGCCCAGCAGCGAAAAGCCGGGAAAAACCGTCCACCACGCCTCGCGGTCACCCGCCAGCACGCCTAAAAAGACCAGCCCGGCGACAACGAACACCACGCCCGCCAGCAACTCCCAAGCGCGTCCGGCGACCGGCAGCAGGTTCATGTTGAACGCCAACGTCAACCCGCCCAACAGGATGAACCCAACACCCACAGCAATCTTCCAGTTGTGTTTAGCCATCATCGCCCTCCT
This sequence comes from Anaerolineae bacterium, assembly GCA_013177815.1. GTDB lineage: Bacteria > Chloroflexota > Anaerolineae > Anaerolineales > Anaerolineaceae > JABLXM01. The sequence continues at coordinate 3,550 of JABLXM010000162.1, forward strand.
AAAAAACCTTGATGCTGCCGGCGCCGATATCGGCTTTGATTTCGACGCGGTTGGCGGCGGTGGCATAATCCGACGATTCGTAGTAACCGCCCACCCGGTGGAAACGGGTGGTATCGACCTCGAAGCCGGCTGCGCCGCCATCGAGCCGGATGTGAGCTGCCACGCCCAGCGGCACGGTTAGCGCAATGGAAGTTGCACCGCCATCGATATCCACTTTGGTGAAGCCGGCGTTGGCAGGCAGGCGGACACGGTTGGCGCTGGCGCCGGTATCGATCTCCAGTTCGGTCACGTTGAGATCGGTCAGGTCCAGGTCGGTCTGATCGGCGCCCGTCTTCAACCTCAGCCGCAGCGGCACCGCTGCGTTCAGCCGCACATCCCAAGCGTGACCATAATCCCACATAGGCGGCAGCATGAACAGCGATGGCGCTTCAAGTTCGACCTTGAGCATACCCTGCTGATCTTCAACCTCATGTTGCACACCGGCGCTGAATTCGCCCTCCAGGATATTGGCAGGAGCGGCGCCCGATCGCACCGTCAGCGACCCGGCGCCGTGCTTGATGCGGATATCCGCCTGGCGGGCGCCTGCCAGGGGCAGCGAGAGCGATTCGATCTCGGTTACACGTTCGTTCGGATTGGGACGCAACCATCCCCGCCCAAACAACACATACAAGCCGGCAGCGATCAACATCAGCGGAAAGAAGTAGCGCCACACGCTGCCAGGCAGCATACCCAGGTTGGTCAGCAGCATCAGCGCACCAATCAACAGAATGACAATTCCCCAAAACAAGCCCTTTCTTCTCATAACCGCCTCCATACTTCATATACGCATCTTCTGCGGCGGGGTTGTGTTTTCAATGTACGCCTTATCATCATACAACAAGACGATCCGATGAACGTAAACTCCATGTTAACGTTTGCCCCTGGACAAACTCGTAAGAAATCTTGACAGATGCGCCTCCGAACCCTATAATGATCGAAACAAGATTACTTTTGTCGAATTTGGAGTAGCATGATCCATTATTGCATATGTCCGGGGCGGGGCTTGATGTCTCCGCCTCGCTGAAACAAACAGAGCGATCGCTCGCGACCAACTGGCGCAGACGGCGGACGGCAGCCCCGCACCCACTGTGGTGATGGCGTTGATTCATCCGCCGTTTTCGTTTAACAGTTGGTCGTTATCATTAACTTATCGAGGAAATCATGAATATCGCACAAAATGTAACTGAACTGATCGGCAACACGCCGTTGGTGCGCCTGAACCGCATCAGCGCCGGCACGGCTGCCAGCATCGCCGCCAAACTGGAGTTCTTCAACCCCGCCCACAGCGTCAAGGACCGCATCGGCGCCGCCATGATCGCAGCGGCGGAAAAAGCCGGCAAGATCACCCCCGGCAAGACCATCATCATCGAGCCGACTTCCGGCAACACCGGCATCGCGCTGGCAATGGTGTGCGCCGCCAAGGGCTACGCCTGCACGCTGGTGATGCCCGATACGATGAGCAAGGAGCGCCGCATGTTGTTGCGCGCCTATGGCGCCCAACTGGTGCTGACGCCCGGCGCGGAAGGCATGGGCGGCGCCATCCGCAAAGCCGACCAACTGGCGCAGGAACAGCCGGACGCCTTCGTCCCGCAGCAGTTCGAGAACCCTGCCAACCCCGAAATTCACCGTCAGACCACGGCGGAGGAAATCTGGCGCGATACCGACGGCGCGGTCGATTTCGTCGTCGCCGGTGTGGGCACCGGCGGCACCATCACCGGCGTGGGCGAGGTGTTGAAGGCGCGCAAGCCTTCGGTGAAGATGATCGCGGTCGAGCCGGATGCTTCGCCGGTGCTCTCCGGCGGCGAGAAAGGACCTCACCCCATCCAGGGGATCGGCGCGGGGTTCGTGCCCGCCGTCCTCAACACCGCCATCTATGACGAGATCGTGCGCGTGAAAGCCGAGGACGCCTTCGAGACCGCCCGCCGCATGGCGAAGGAGGAAGGGCTGCTGGTGGGCATCTCCTCTGGCGCGGCGGTGTGGGCGGCGCTGCAAGTGGCGCGGCGCGCCGAAAACGCCGGCAAACTGATGGTGGTCATCATCCCGTCCTTCGGCGAACGCTACCTTTCGACGCCACTGTTCGCCGACCTGGCGGATTAGGAGGCGATGTGTTCAAACGCATGCGGGAGGACATCCGAGCCGTCTTCGAGCGCGACCCGGCGGCGCGCACCACGCTGGAGGTGCTGCTGACCTACCCCGGGCTGCACGCGCTGTGGTTCCACCGGCTGGCGCACTGGTTGTGGCTGCACCGGTTGAAGCTGGTGGGGCGTGCCATCTCCAACCTGGGGCGCTCGCTGACCGGCATCGAGATCCACCCTGGGGCAACCATCTGCAACAGCCTGTTCATTGACCACGGCATGGGGGTGGTGATCGGCGAGACCGCCGAGGTCGGCTGCCATGTGACCATCTACCACGGGGTGACGCTGGGCGTCGTCTCGATAGAGAAGGGTAAACGACACCCCACCATCGAGGACAATGTCGTCATCGGCGCGGGCGCCAAGGTGTTGGGCAACATCACCATCGGGGCGGGCAGCCGCATCGGCGCCAACGCGGTGGTGGTGCGCTCGGTGCCGCCCAACTCGGTGGTGGTGGGCGTGCCGGGGCAGGTGGTGGTGCGCAGCCATCCGCAGCCGGCGGCGCTGACCGACCTGGCGCACGACAAGCTGCCGGATACCATCGGCATCGCGCTGGAGTCGGTCATGAACCGCCTGGCGGCGCTGGAGCAGGCAGCGCACCTGCCGGCAGCCGAGGTTGGGGCGGTGGTGACGAACGGCAATGGCAACGGCTATACGCCGCTGCGCGAGCCGCACCCTGAAGCAGCGCATCTGCAAGCGCCGGAGCACGGCGTGTGGCACGGTGAAGATTTTCAGATCTAAAGGAAAGAAAAAAGTCGATGCGAGGCGCATGTGGTCTTCGCGAGAAGGCTCGCAGAGCCGGCGAAACGATCCCCCCGCCACGGTTGGGCGGGGAATCTCACAAAGTAAGAAAAATGTTGGGCTGTCCCAAAAGTCAGATTCGTCATGCTGAGCGAAGCGCGAAGTCCCCGCAGGGGGAAGCATCTCCCCTGTTAATGAAAAACTCCTTCCCGCGCCATGATAAATTAATCACTTTTGGGACACCC
>JABLXM010000163.1 GCA_013177815.1 Anaerolineae bacterium
CCATCGAGACGCCCCACCAGGTCAGCAACGCGTTCATGGTGGCTGCCAGCAGCCAGGCGCCGAACAGGTACCATACCTCCTTGGGCTCGCTTTCGCCGCTTTCGGGCGTGAACAGGCGGGCGATGCCGGCGAAATCGATGCCGCAGAAGGCGATTGCCAGGATGGTTGACCAGCGGACGCCGGCGAAGCGCAAATCGCCCAGCATATCGCGCAGCGCGTAGTCGGTCGTGCTATAGTTGAACATCTCGAACGCCAGCAGGGCAGTCAGGATGATGATGGCAAAGACCAAGCCTGGGCGGGCGCCGATCTTCGAGAGACCTTTGAACGGATCAAAACGTGAGGATTGGGAAACGGAAGTGTTCATGACAAATTCTCCTTTGTATCTGATTTGACCGGATAAGAACTTATGTTCTAATTATAGAACAATAATTCTAACTTGTCAAGACCCAATTTGCCATGATTTGCGCGCTTTCGTGGGGTTAAAGGCGAGCCTCCGCCGGAGGCGGTGAGAAAATCCGGCAGAGGCTTACGCCAAAGGAGGAGACAGCAATGAGTGTCTCAGTGTAACGCTTTTAGTTTACCCAAGCCGCCGGCTGAATTCTATTGAATTAAATCACCGCTTTGTGATGACAAGTCTCCCATAACGTTGACTTGGGGTAAAAAACCCAGCAGCAAGTTAATGAGTTCTTGATCCTCCTGGTACGCGTGCACCCGCATCAATGGATGCCGGTTGCCCAGGATCATTTTGGAGACGGCTCTACCCTGTCGGTACAGGCACAATACCGGTTTGCCCAGGCACAATGCCAGCGCGATCTCATAACCAACGCCATGAGAGGGCGTGCTGACCTCGGCGATCAGGGCGTCACAGCCTTCCACCCAGGCGGTGTCGCGCCGGTAGACTTCGTCCGGCGCGATGGCGGTTTCGTATTTCATCACGTCGGCGTTTGCCAGGTGTGCAGTCGGCACCTGGCAGCCCTGTGTGGTCAGTGTGTCACTGATCAACCGGTAGACTGCCTGGTCGGCGCGCCCGCCGGTGATGGAACAGGAGAAGTAAATGTTCATGGCAGAAATTGTAACATGATGAAGATCGTATCCTGATGGGCAGAGGCTTCCGGATGACAAGCGGGTAAACCTTTCTAATTGGTTAAAATGTACAACCTTAGTCCGAATTACGCTTGAAATTGCCGCCCGTCCCTGGTAAAGTATAGGCAGGTCGGAAGAACTGGCACATGCCGGCAACGCATATGGGTAGTGTAGTTCATCTTCTCCTCCTGTGATCCGCCACCTGTCAGGTTGGAATGGGTCGCCGATCCGGCAGAAAAGCGGAGACATATCCCGGACTTGATGTCCGGGATATGTCTATTAACCCAACGGAAGCCGGTGGTACAATAGCGCCAATTCTCACGCACGCCCAAAGGTGACTGATGCCCTACCAGGTTGTGATCGGTCTGGAAGTCCACGCCGAACTGCAAACCCGTTCCAAGATGTTCTGCGCCTGCGCGGTGGTCGATCCCACCCAGGCGGCGCCCAACACGGCGGTCTGCCCAATCTGCCTGGGCATGCCGGGCGTGTTGCCGGTGGTCAACCAGGCGGCGGTGGAACTGGCGCTGCGGGTGGCATTGGCGCTGGATTGCCAGGTGGCTGCTTCCAGCCTGTTTGCCCGCAAGAACTATTTCTACCCCGACTTACCCAAAGGGTACCAGATCTCGCAGTACGAACAGCCGTTGGCGGTCAACGGTCGCTTGCCCATTCTGACCAGCCAGGGCGAACGCATCGTTCGCATCCGTCGGGTGCACCTGGAGGAGGACACCGGCAAATTGACCCATATCCAGCGCGGCGCTGAATCCTACTCGTTGGTGGACCTGAATCGCGCCGGCATCCCGCTGTTGGAGGAGGTCTCGGAGCCTGACCTGCGCTCGGTGGAGGACGCACGCACCTATGCCGAGGGGCTGCGCGCCCTGCTGCGCCGGGTGGGTGCCAGCAGCGGCGACATGGAGAAGGGCGCCATCCGCTTCGAAGCCAACGTTTCATTGCGCCCAGCCGGCAGTGATGAACTGGGCACGCGCGTCGAGATCAAGAACCTCAACAGCTTCCGCGCCATGGAAAGCGCCATCCGCGACCAGGTCGCCCGCCAGAGTGCCACCCTGGATGCGGGCGGGCAGGTGCAGCAGGAGACGCTGGGTTGGGATGACCTGAACAACACCACCTTCTCCCAGCGCAGCAAGGAAGAAGCCCATGACTACCGTTACTTCCCGGAGCCGGACCTGCCGCCGCTGGCGGTGGACGATGTCTGGCAGGCGCGCGTCCGCGCCGCCCTGCCGGAACTGCCGCATGCCCAGTTGCAGCGCTTCATGACCCAATACGATTTGCCGGAAACGGATGCGCGCCTGCTGACCGAAGACGCCGCCACCGCCGCCTATTTCGACCACCTGGCAGCCCCGCAACATGGCATCGCCCCGCGCGCTGCTGCCAACTGGCTGTTGGGAGAGGTCTTTGCCTGGCTCAACCAGACCGGCGGCGGTATGGGCTCGTTGCCGCTGACGCCGGCGGGTCTGGCGGAACTGGTGCGCCTGCAAGAGGATGGCACGGTCAACCTGCCGACCGCCAAGCGTGTGCTGGCATCGATGCTGGAGAGCGGCAGGGGCGCCGGTGAGATCATCGCTCAGGAGGGATTGAGCCAGGTTTCGGATGGCGAACTGATCGCCGGTCTGGTGCACCAGGTGCTGGATGAGCACTCCCATGAACTGGCGGCTTACCTGTCCGGCAAGGATACGCTCGTCAACTGGTTCTTTGGTCAGGTCATGCGGCTGGCGGGCGGCAAAGCCAACCCTGCGGTCGTGCGGCAGGAATTGGAACGGCAGTTACATTCCAAGAAAGCCTGACCTGCCCAACGGCATCCACAACGGCTTTCTTGCTACTGCGATCATTGTCCCCTATAGTCACCCTTACTCTCATGATTTTTAGAACAGGCTGCGGATCACCATCAGCAGCCCGACCAGCGCCAGCGGGATGCCGACGATGGCGCCCACCACCGTCAGACTTACGATTACCCCCACCACCATAAAAATCATACCCAGGATGGCGCCGATCAGGCGTCCTGTGAACGCCAGGATGAATGAGATTAACCACCAGATGGCGTGGAACGGCGCAAGATACCACGGCACATGCCGCTTATGAGCTTTCATGCTTTCAGCCTCCACCCTTATATACGGTTATCTGTGCGAACCGGTTGCAATCATGCCGTTTGGCGTTTGCGTTTCCGTTTGGCATGGTACATGTTCAGGTCGGCGTCGCGCAGCGTTTCGCGCAGCGTCGCCGGTTCCAGGCTGGTGGCGCCACCGGCGGAAAATTGGATCGTATAGGGCTGCCGTTGGCGTTTATTGAAACGGTCGACCTGATCTTTCAGACGTGCCAAGATGCGCTTGAGGTTGGCTTCATCGACGCCGGGCATCAGGATGGCAAATTCATCCCCGCCCAGGCGCGCGATCACGTCCTCATCTCGCACCACCTGTTTCATAAGCGTGCTGAAGCTTTGCAGCAGTTCGTCGCCGATGTGGTGACCGTGCTCATCATTGATGCCTTTCAGCCCATCCAGGTCGATCATGATCACGCTGACCGGAAAGTTCCCACCCGTTTCAAGTTGGTCGGTGGTGTTTTCGAAATAAGCCCGGTTGAACACGTCGGTCAACGCATCGTGACTGGATAGATAGCGCAACTTCTCCTCGTCCGCTTTTCGCTCGGTTATATCCCGAAACACCTCGATGGACGCGATGAAGTTGCCATCCTGGTCGAATCGCGGTGTGGCAGTGACCAGGATGGTGCGCATCTCACCATCCGGGCGCAGCAGGTTGAGTTCGAAGGAACTCTCCCGTCCATTCCGCCGGATGGCGGTCTGGCTGAGCAGGATGCGGAATTGCTCTTCATCGAAGAAGTCCTTCAGCGAACGCCCCACCAGTTTGGTGTGCGCCACGCCAAAGATGCCGCCGGCGGCTGGGTTGGCATATACCACGCATTCAGATGTGTCGGCGATCAATACGCCCTCGCCCTGTTGTTCGATCAATTCCCGGTAGCGTTGCTCGCTATCTCGCAGCGCCGCTTCAGCCGCTTTGTTTTGTGTGATATCTTCCACCACGAAGACGATGCGGGTGAATTTTCCAATTTCACTATGGATGGGATAGCCGCGCACTTGCAACCAGCCGATCGAACCATCCGAATATCGAAAACGCAGTTCACGCCAAACGACATGACCTTGCTCGATGATCTCGTTGAACATCTCTATTGCCTGCGGCTGTTCCTCAAGCAGGAAAAGGCTGACGATACTCGACTGCATTTGGATCAGCGTCTCGGCGGAGATGCTGGCGATTTCGGCGACGTTCGGACTGATATAGATCACCTCGGTCGTGTCGCGTTCGATGATGAAGAATACTTCGCGAATGGACTCGCTAATCTGCCGGAACATCGTCTCGGAAAGCTGCAACGCCTGCTCGATATTCTTGCGTTCGGTGATATTGATATGGATGCCGATGATGCGGGTTGGTTGCCCGGCATCATCGCGTTGATAAATGCTCGCCCGGTCGAGCATCCAAACCCATTGTCCGTCACGGGTATGAATGCGGTAAGCCACCTCATAACGGTTGAGCTTCCCAGAAACATAGGCGTGCAGGTTTTCGAGCACGCCGCCAATATCCTCCGGGTGGATCAGGCTGTAAAAGTCGCCGGTTGGATGCTCCACGACCCGTTCTCGCAACATGGCGGGACGCAGCATCTCCGCGTCATCCCTTTTCAGGTAACGCACCTGTTCCCGCCGCATCCCCAGGAGCCTGGCATATTCCGGGCTGAAGGTGATGCGACTGGAGGGGATATCCCAATCCCAGATGCCACCTTCGTTCTCTTCGATGGATAGGCGCAGGCGCTCGTTGCTCATCTGCAACGCCGCTTCCATATTGTGCTGTTCGGTGACATCCAGGATGGTGCCGCGCCGCCCCAGGTAAACGCCCAGGGCGGAATGAACCGGGCGGCTCACCAGCGAGGCGTATCGCACGGCGCCGTCCTTGCGGGTGAATTGGAACTCGACTGTTTGCACCGCCTGTTGTGTGTCGTCGATCAAGAAAACCCGTTTCAAGTCTTCCGGCGGCAACAGGGCGTAGAATAGCTCTCGGTTTTCCAGGAAGGTTTTCGCCGGGTAGCCGGTTACTTGCTCGCAAGAGGGCGAGATATAACGAAAAGTGCCGTCCGGGTTGGTCCAGAATACCAGGTGGAAGGAAAAATCTGCGATGATGCGGTATTCTTCCTTGGCGGTTTCCAGCGCTTGTTCATAGCGGTCCCGTTGGCGGATGATGTGATGGACGATCATGACGATGAATACCAGCGTCGGGACGGTGATATAGATCGTACTCAAAGCAGACTGAAAGAGATCGGAGTGTTGAGAAATAATCCAGATGGAGGTCGTCGCCAGCGCTGTCAGCATCATCCAGCAGTAGCGCCGGCGGTAATACAACGCCGCCCAAATGATCGGCGCGACCAGCACGATCATCAGCGAATCGCTCCAGTCGGTGTTGACCAAAATGAAGCCGAAACCGATCGTTAGCAGGGTATACAGGACGACCAGCAGGTACGGCTTGACGGGAGGCTGCTTTCTGGCAGCAACCCCTTGAACGAGCGTCTCATTTTGCATGTGGATATGCCACTCTGTTGCCTATATTATAGCAAAATATAATAATTTTGCCGAAAATTGTCAACAAACGGTAAATAAACTATATCAATGTCATAATAATTAGCTTATTTATTTTTGCATGTATCCTTTCCATCGAACCGTGTCGTGCTTACCACGCCATTTGCAAAATACGAGATCTTTGACATAATCCTGGTAACCGGAGGTTACCGACATGATCGATCCGTCTTTCCCGCTAGTTGAACTGCACCGTCACCTGGATGGCAGCGTGCGCTTGCAGACCATCCTGGAGTTGGGTTTGGCGCATGACCTGCCACTGCCCGCGTGTGACCTGGAGGGCTTACGACCGCACGTCCAGGTGACCGACCCGCAACCCGGCGTAGTGGCGTTCCTGCGCCGCTTCGAGTGGATGACGGGTGTGCTGGTGGACCTGGATGCCTGCCGCCGTGTGGCTTATGAGAACGTCGAGGATGCTCGAAACGAAGGGATCGATTACATCGAACTGCGGTTCTCGCCCTGGTTCATGGCGGAGCGCCACGGGTTGGACCCGGCCGGCGTGACCGAGGCGGTGGTCGATGGCGTCCGTGCCGGCGTCCGCGATAGCGGCACACGCGCCAACCTGATCGGCATTCTCTCGCGCACCTATGGTCCCGAAACCGCCCACCGGGAACTGCGCGCCCTGCTCACCCAGCGCGACGCCATCACCGCGCTCGACCTGGCGGGCGATGAAGCCAACTGGGCAGTGGATTTGTTCACCGCGCACTTCCGCATCGCCCGCAATGCCGGCTGGCATATCACCGTGCACGCCGGCGAGATCGCCGGACCGCGCTCTGTGTGGCAGGCGCTCGACTTATTGGGCGCCGAACGCATCGGTCACGGCATCCGCGCCATCGAGGACCCTGCGTTGGTCGATCACCTGCTGGCACATCGCATCCCTTTGGAGGAGAACCTCACCAGTAACCTGCAAACCTCTTGTGTGCCGGACTATGCCAGCCACCCCGCGCGCGCCTTCATGGAAAAAGGGCT
>JABLXM010000164.1 GCA_013177815.1 Anaerolineae bacterium
GCGTGAATATCGTTTGACTTCTTCCTGGCTCAGTTCAACGGACATCCATAACTCCTGGAAGTACAAAGATCATCATTAATTGCAGCTAATAATTTTACTTGATTACGCTACAAAGCAAAGAGCCGTGGTTGTGAATCTGGTATACTCGTTTCGATGTCACTGACAACGATCTTCATCGACCTGGATGACACCATATACCCGCATACGTCCGGCGTTTGGTCGCGCATCCGCAGCCGGATCGATCAGTACATGCGCGAGGTGATGGGTTTCGCACCGGTCGAAGCCGACAACCTGCGCAGGGAGATGGTCGAACGCTACGGTACGACCCTGCGCGGTTTGCAGACCATCTATCACGTTGATGAGGCGGCATATCTCGCCTATGTGCACGATGTTCCGGTGGAGGATTTGTTGCAGCCCAACCCGTCCTTGCGGCAAACGTTGCAGGCTATCCCACAACGCAAGCTCATCTTCACCAACGCCGATATCAACCATGCCCGACGGGTTCTGATAGCCATGAATATGCTGGATTGTTTTGAAGGCATCATCGATATCCACCGGCTGGCGCCTTATTGCAAGCCCATGCCGGAGGCTTACCATACCGCGCTTGAGATCGCGGGAGAAAGTGATCCAAACCGCTGTCTGTTGGTGGATGACCTGCCAGTAAACCTGGATGCCGCCCGCAGCCTGGGGTTTCAGACTTTGTTGGTTCGGAATGATGGGCGATCGACTTCAATTGAAAATGATCACGTCGTTATTTGGGACCTTACGGAATTACCGCAGGTGATCGATGCCCGGGGGGTGGTGCGGTCATGAATGGTGCGGAGATCGACCGGACGGCAGCCATGAGACCCTTTTCACTATTAGTATTCATATCGTCAAGGAGACCGACATGAAGATCGGTAGAACCATATTATTCGTATTAGCAACGATCATTATTCTGGTGGGGGCATTTTCAGGTGGCTTGATGGTGGGTTGGAGCTTGCCGGGCAACCCTTTGAAGGACCTGGTGGGTGCACCGCAGCAACCGACCGTCGTCATGCCATCCCCACCCAATGGGGATCAAGGGGATGTGGGGACTCTGTTCGCCCCATTCTGGGAGACTTGGGACATCGTTCATGATCAATACGTTGACCAGCCTGTGGATGACCAGGCGTTGATGCGCGGCGCCATCGATGGCATGCTGGCATCGCTGGGGGATCCACACACCTCATACATGAACCCGGACGAATACGATCAAGCCACCACCCAACTGACCGGCGAGGAATACGAGGGCATTGGCGCATGGGTGGATATCACCGGTGAATACCTGACGATCGTCAGCCCCATGCCTAAATCGCCGGCTGAGAAGGCGGGCATCAGATCCGGGGATAAAGTCATCGCGGTGGATGACGAGGATGTCACCGGGATGGACGGGGAACTGGTGTTGCAGCGCATCCTAGGACCTGCCGGTACGGAGGTGAAACTCACGGTGGAACGCGAGGGCGAAGAGCAACCCCTGAGCTTCGCTATTGTGCGCGCCAAGATCACGGTGCCAACCGTGGACTACCGCATGGAGACGGGCGGGATAGCCTATATCCGTCTGTTCACTTATGGCGACAGCACTTCCGAAGACCTGCGGGCAGCCTTGACGGAATTAATGGCGCAAAATCCGCAAGGCATGATCCTCGACTTGCGGAACAATGGCGGCGGTTATCTCAACACTGCCATCGAAGTGATCTCAGAGTTCATCGATGGTGGAAAAGTTGCCATGTATGAAGAGTCCGGCGACGGCACCCGCACCACGCTGGAAACCACCGGCGGCGGTCTGGCGCTCGATGTACCGTTGGTGGTGCTGGTTAACGAGGGTACGGCGTCTGCTTCTGAGATCACCGCCGGCGCCATCCAGGATTACGGTCGCGGCGAATTGGTCGGTGTGGTGACCTATGGCAAGGGTTCTGTGCAAAACTGGATCCCGCTGTCAGATGAACAAGGCGCGGTGCGCGTCACCATCGCCCGCTGGCTGACGCCCAACGGGCGCCAGATCAACCAGATTGGCTTGGAACCGGACTATACTGTCGAGCTTACGGATGAAGATATCCAGGCTGATCGCGATCCCCAGTTGGCTAAGGCGCTGGCGTTGCTGACCCAATAGGCTCGCTATGAAGAAATTCATCATTGCGGTCATTTTGTTGCTGGGTGTGGTCTTTGTCTACCTTAGTTTTTCTGAGGTAGAAAAGATTTTTTACATCCTCCAACGTGGAAACTGGTATTACATGCTGCTGGCTGCCGTGGTCAGCTTTACCTGGATGATCAACCTGGGTGCAACCTATCGCGCCATCTACCGCGCCATGGGCATGCGTGAAACACTCTGGCGCATGTTCGAACTCAGTTCAGCCGGCTTCTTCATGAACGTGGTCACGCCTTCCGTCGGCGCATCCACTCTGGCGCTTTTCGTTCGGGATGGCACCAAACGCGGGCACCCCTCCGGCAAGATCACCGCTGCGCTGGCGGCGTTCTTACTGTTCGATTACGTTGGGCTGTTGGCATCAGTCACGCTTGGTTTGACCGTACTGATACGCAGGAATAATATCTCCTGGTCAGAAATAACAGCGTCCAGCATTTTGCTGCTCATGGCTGTGGGATTGGCGACGCTGATCTATCTTGGTTCGCTTGGCAAAGAGACCTTCGGCAAAGCGCTGGCATGGATAGCGAAAGGGGTCAACCGGGTGGTGCGCATCTTCATCCGCAGGGATTATTTGTCGGTCGAACGCGCCTATCTCTTCGCGGATGAAGCCTCCGAGGGAATGGTCGCGTTGCGCCAAAACCCCAAAGGGCTGGTCATGCCGATGGTTTACGCGCTCAACAACAAAGCTTTGCTGATCGTGGTGATGTGGCTGGTATTCCTGGCTTTCAAGGTGCCATATTCGCCCGGTACGGTTGTGGCGGGCTTCAGCATCGGTTACCTGTTCGTGATCGTATCACCAACCCCATTTGGAATCGGTGTGGTGGAGGGTGTTCTACCGTTGACGTTGCGTACGTTGCGGGTGCCGTTCGAAATGGCGACTGTTGCGACACATGCGTTTCGCGCTTTGACCTTCTGGCTGCCGCTTATAACGGGTATGTTCACCTTTCGCAAACTGGCTGCCGAAGGCGATGGGCAAAGCAATGGTGACGTGAGCAGGGTGCAATCTTATGGTAGTTGACTGCTATTCGAATACATCTGATCTGGACGTCTTGGCTGGATTGCCTCACGTGGTTGCACGTGATAGAATCAAACACCCACCGGTAATGCACGCATGGGATCGGAGGAAAGCATGTCTCGTATGATCGAAGTCACCATCGATAGCGTCCGGGTGAGTCTTACCAATCAGCAGCGGATCGTTGTCCTCAAGCAAATGGAAGAGGAACGCTATCTCCCCATATGGATCGGAGCATTCGAGGCGGAATCCATCACCATCGCTTTGCAGGAGATCGAACTTGCCAGACCGCAGACCCATGACCTGCTGCGAAACATCCTTGCGACTTTGAACGCCCGACTGATTCGAATCGAGATTCTATCGCTCAAGGATGATGTCTTTTATGGCAACCTGGTGGTCGAGGTCAATGGCGAAACCATCAACGTGGATGCGCGACCGTCGGACGCCCTGGCGTTGGCGGTGCGCTCCAAAGTGCCCATTTTCGTGGCACGGGAGATAATGGAGACAGCCGCGGTTATCCCGGAAACGGATATCGAAGAGCAGGGTGCAACAGGAAGTGAGGGCGAAGAAGCACCGAGTGAGAAGGAAGGCGAGGAACGCCTTTCGATTTTCGAGGATTTTCTCCAAAATCTTGATATCGATGATAACGATTCGACCAACGACAAGGACGAAGACGAGCCAGAGCCGGATAAGGATTGACCTGCGTTATTGTGCGGGTGTCCATCACATTACACCCCAAATACTGATCGAGAGGGATCGACATGGGTGACATGCCCCCTGAAGAGATGGCTGGATATGCCCCCATCCAAACCCAGCCCCACAACCGCGAGGCTGAAGAAGCGGTGTTGGGTTCGGTTCTCATCAACCCAGAAACATATTTCGACGTGGCGCAATTCCTGCAGCCGGATGATTTTTTCATCGTCCGCAACCGCTGGATTTGGGAAGCTTTCATGCGCCTACAGGAACGTCGGCGCCCGATCGATTACCTGACGGTTTGTGAGCAACTGGAATCGCACAATCAACTGGTCGAAGCGGGCGGTGCGGCGTATATCACAACCCTCATCAACCAAACGCCAACCTCAGTGCATGCTGAAGCTTATGGTCGCATGATCCAGGATACCGCCACGCGCCGGCGGATGCTATCCTCCGCCAATGAACTGGCAAAACT
>JABLXM010000165.1 GCA_013177815.1 Anaerolineae bacterium
AACCGTGCTGGAAGAAGCCGAAAAATCTATTTTTTCGATCAGCCAGCGGCGATATGCGCATGACTTGCAGCCGATCGACCAGGTCATGGGCGCGGTCTATGACCACGTTGACATGCTCACCCAGCGCGATGAGGAGATCTTTGGGGTGCCAACCGGGCTGACCGACCTGGACAAACTGTTGAGTGGTTTGCAACGATCCGACCTGATCATTGTGGCAGGCAGACCCGGCATGGGCAAGACTGGTTTTTTGCTCTCCGTTGCCAAAAACGCAGCGCAGAAGCACCACAAGCATGTGGCGATCTTTTCACTGGAGATGTCGAACGAGCAATTGTGCCAGCGTTTGATTGCCCAGGAAACGCAGATCGATACGCAAAAACTGCGTTCCGGCAAATTGGAGGACGACGACTGGTCGAAATTCGTGCATGCCATCGATGTCCTATCCGACACCACCATCTTCCTGGATGACACGCCTGCCATCACGCCGCTGGCGTTGCGCACCAAGTGCCGGCGCCTTCACATGGAATATTCGCTCGATCTGGTGCTGGTGGATTACATCCAGTTGATGACCAGCGATTTCCGCACCGATAACCGTGTGCAGGAAGTATCTTTTATTTCCCGCAACCTCAAGGTGCTGGCGCGCGAACTGGATGTTCCCGTGTTGGCGGCGGCGCAGCTTTCGCGCGCCGTTGAGCAGCGCGCGGATAAACGCCCCATGCTTTCCGACTTGCGCGAATCGGGCTCTTTGGAACAGGATGCAGACATCGTCATGTTCATCAACCGCCCGCATGCCAACGAAAAGGAATCAGTGGAAGCCGACCTGGCGGAACTAATCGTGGCTAAACACCGCAATGGTCCCACCCACGCCGGCATCCAGGTGGTTTTCCTGAACAATCTGGCGCGTTTCGAGAATGCTGCCAAGGTCGATGACCAGGGGAGACCGGTCGCGCGATGAGCAGACCCTCCGCCAAGCCATTCCTGGGTTTTCCCGCCGGCGAATTGAAACAAACCGGCGTGCCGGGATTGTTCATCACCGAAGTGTTGCCATTTATTGACGACCTGGTTGAATTGAAGGTGGCGCTATATGCCTTCTGGTTCTTTGAGCAGCAACAGGGTGATTACCGCTATATCACCCAGGGCGATTACCTGTCGGATGAGGCGTGGATGGATCAGTTGGGAGATGAAACCACACCCGCTGACGAAACTATCACAAAGGCGCTGGCAGCTTGCTGCCGCGATGGCATCCTGGTGAGCGCGCAGCCGGGATCTGCTGATGCCGCTGAGACGGTCTATTTCCTGAACACGCCGCGCGGGCGCGCCGCTGCCGCAGCCTGCCAGGCGGGTAAATGGTCGCCGGCGGATGCGCCCCAATACCCTGCCGGCTTGTCGGATGTGCGCCCGAATATCTTTACACTCTATGAGCAGAACATCGGACCACTGACCCCCATGATCGCAGACGAATTGCAGAACGCGGAAGCAGAATTCCCGCAGGATTGGATCGAAGAAGCGGTCAAGCTCGCAATGGAAAGTAATGTGCGTAAATGGCGTTATGTCCTGGCAATATTACGCTCCTGGAAGGAGGAAGGCAAGGATGCCAAAGATCGACGATTCGCTAAAAAAGACCGCAAGAAGTATATCCAGGGCGAATACGGGGATTTCATCGAGCACTAGAGCCACCATTGGCGACCCGGAATGCCCGCTATGCCAGGGTATTGGCTTCATTGCCCGTGACCTGCCGTTGCATCACCCCGATTTTGGCAAAGTGGAAGTGTGCTCCTGCCGCAAGCAAGCTTTGCAGGATAGCCAGCATCGGCACATCTACCAGGTCAGCAACCTGGGCGCCTTCGAGCACATGACCTTCGATACGTTCAACCCCCAGGGACGGGTGGGGTTGCCGGAAAGCCAAGCCATGACGCTATCGTTCGCCTTCAACCAGGCGCAGCATTTTGCCCAGAACGTCGAGGGCTGGTTGTTGATGACCGGCGGCTACGGCTGCGGCAAGACCCATCTGGCGGCAGCCATTGCCCGTGAGGCGGTCAGCCGCGGCGTGCCGACGCTCTTCCTGACTGTGCCGGATCTGCTGGACTGGCTGCGGGCATCCTTCGACAGGTCCGACGCCAATTATGAAGAGCGTTTCAACGAGATACGCAATATCCAACTGTTGGTTTTGGATGACCTCGGCACGCAGAACGCCACTCCCTGGGTGCAGGAAAAATTGTTTCAAATCTTCGACCACCGCTATGTCTCGCGTTTGCCGCTGGTGGTCACCAGTAACCAGGACATGGACGCCGTTGATGGGCGCATCCGCTCCCGCCTGGGGGATCCAGGGTTGGTGACGCGGGTGCGCATCACCGCGCCGGATTACCGCTCACCGGTGCACGACAGCAACCATCCACAACTCTCGGCGCTCCATTTGCACGCGCGTTGCACATTCGGTAATTTCAGTCTGCGTGAACATGAGAAGCTGGAAGCGGGTGAGAAACAAAGCCTTGAGAAAGCCTTCCAGGCGGCGCAGCACTTCGCCGAAAAACCACGAGGTTGGCTGGTCTTTTTGGGCGGATATGCCATCGGTAAGACCCACCTCTCGGCAGCTATCGGCAACTACCGCCACGCAGAAGGTGAACAACCCATGTTCGTGGTCGTGCCCGACCTGTTGGATCACTTGCGGGCGACCTTCAGCCCCAGCAGCCCGGTTTCATATGATCGCCTGCTGGACGATGTGCGCACCTCGCCGTTGCTGATCCTGGATGATCTGGGGACGCAATCCGCCACGCCATGGGCGCGGGAAAAACTGTATCAGATACTGAACTATCGCTACGTGGCGGAGCTCCCAACGGTCATCACCAGCGTCGCAACCCTGGATGAAATGGACGAACGCATTCGCAGCCGCATGTTGGATAAACGCATTTGCCAGATCTATCTCATTGACGCTCCGCCGTACCGACCATCCGGCGCTGGCATGCCGCGCGGCAAGACCACCCGCCGGACCTGAGACGCGCGCCGCTGACGGCGCTCTACGAGAATTTTGTCATCATTGTGAACTGTTGAAACGCAGGCTGTGACCGTGTCATATGACCGGCTTATGTTCTTTCATCGAACCGCAGCGCGCGTGACCCGTTCAACGCTACCAGGATGGTCAATCCGGTGTCTGCCAGCACCGCCAGCCACATCGAACCCAGCCCCATGACCGTAATGACAAAGATGACCAGTTTGAGCGCAATGCTCAGCGCGATGTTCATGCGCAGCAGGCGGTTGGCAAAGCGCGATACCCGCACAAGGAACGGTAGCGCGGACAGGTCATCTGCCATCAGGATGATATCGGCAGTCTCCATCGCCTGGTGGCTGCCGGAGCGTCCCATACTGATGCCGATATCCGCGGCAGCCAGCGCGGGGGCGTCGTTCATGCCGTCGCCAACCATCACGACCGCTCCCCGCTCTTTCAGCGATTGGATGTGGGCGATCTTATTATCGGGCAGTAATTCGGCATGCACCCGATCTGCTCCGACGGCTGTGCCAACCGCGTGACCGATCGCTTGGTGGTCGCCGCTCAAGATTACCGTCTGGTATCCCATTCCCTTCAGGTCTGCGATCACGCTCGCGGCTTCCGGGCGGATCTCGTCCTGCACCGTCAGATAGCCACGCATATCGTCATCGATATTGACCAGCATGACGGTCTGCCCGGCGTCTTCCAGTGCGCTGACCTCTTGACACAGCTCCGGTTGGTGGGGATGATTGCGGTCGAAGTATTTATGACTGCCGATTACCACCGTTTGACCATTGACCTCGCCGGAGATGCCGGCGCCTGCGAGTGACTTGATGGCGACAGCCGGGGTATAAGCCCTGGCGGGCAGGGCGCTTTCTGCTGCGCGCACCACGGCGCCGGCGAGCGGGTGCTTGCTGCGACTCTCGAGCACGTAGGCGGTCTCCAACAGATCCAGGCAGGCAGGGCAAGGTTCGTCGTTGTTGCGGCATGCAATCGAGCGGGTGAGCGTGACCTTGGGTTGTCCCTTGGTCAGTGTGCCCGTCTTATCGAATGCAAAAATTCGTGCCCGGCTGACCGCTTCCAGGTAGGCGCCTCCTTTGATGATCACCCCTTGGCGGGTTGCCCGGGTGATGGCGCTGATGATGGTGATGGGCGTGCTGATGACCAGCGCACACGGGCAGCCGATCACCAACAGCGTCAACCCGCGAAATAGCCAGCCTTGCGTCCCGGCATCCGGGTTCAGCAATGGTTGGTTGAAGAAAATGGGCGGGACGAATGCCACCAGAGCTGCCAGGGCGGCGACCAGCGGGGTATAGACGGCGGCAAAGCGGTCGATGAAGCGCTGGGTCGGTGATTTTGAGGCTTGCGCTGCCATCACCAGGTGGATGATGTGCTGCAACATGGTGTCCTCGGCTGCATGGGTGACCTGCACCGTCAAGGCGCCGCTGCCGTTGATGGTGCCCGCGAAGACCTCGTCGGCTGGCGATTTCCACACTGGTATCGATTCGCCGGTGATGGTTGCCTGGTCAACGCCGCTTTCGCCTTCCATCACGACGCCGTCGGCGGGGATGTTCTCGCCGGGTTGTATGAGAACGATATCCCCGACTTCGAGGGCGGCAGCCGCTATGACCTGCGATTCTCCACCCGAGATGCGTGTGGCGGTTGCAGGCGCGCGCGCCATCAGTTGTTCCACATTGCGCTGCGCATTGTCTGTGATGATGGTCTCAAGCGCCTCGGATAAGTTGTACAGCACCACCAGCGTTAGCGCTTCCGGTAGTTCATCGATGATGACAGCGCCGGTGATCGAAATCGACATCAACAGATCGATGGAGAGACGGCGATGGTGCAGCAACGTGGTCACCCCGCTCTTGATCAGGGATGCCGCCGTGACCAGGATGGCACTGGCTTGCAGGATGCGCGTGATCATCGCACCGACCAACTGATTGCCGGTCAATGCCAGCCCGAAGAAAACCGCCACGCCGATCAGCGAGATGTGAACGCGGCGGTCGCGGGTGAGGCGCTGCACAACACCCTCGAATAGATTGTTTTGGGATTTATCAATGTTGTACATGGTCAAGAGCTTTCTGTAAAAGGTCTCGTATGTGATCATCATCCAATGTGTAGTAGATCACCCGTCCAGATCGGCGGGCTCGCACCAGCTTTAGGTCACGCAGCACCCGTAACTGATGAGAAACGGCGCTTTGTGACGTACCCAGCATGTACGCCATGTCGCAAACGCACAGTTCCACCGTCAGCAGGGAAGTCAGCAAACGGACTCGGGTGGGGTCTGCCAGCGCCTGGAACGTGCGGGCTACATTCTGCGCCAGATCGTTCGTGACCAGGGTGTCCATCGCCGCAGCCACCGCGTCCGGGTGAATGGCTTGGTTTTCGCACATTGTTGTTTGTTTGGTCATAAGGTTTAACATGAATATATGAATATATATTCATATATTATCGTAACAGTAAATACCTGTCAAGCTTTTTAGCACACGTGATATGCCTGACGGGTTTTGGCTAACGCTTTTCCCAATATCCTGAAATGATATCGTGAGGTGAGGAACCTCCCCGCAGAGGGAGGCTAACTCACAATTCATATTCAAGGGCGTAGAGCTGATGGAAGAACATCCGCGGCGCACCATCAACATTAACTAGCCAACAAATTCACCTTGCTTTTTAAAGCAACCTCTGACGCCGAGCTTCAAGCTCGGCGCGCAGCGATGGCGCGT
This sequence comes from Anaerolineae bacterium, assembly GCA_013177815.1. Lineage (GTDB taxonomy): Bacteria > Chloroflexota > Anaerolineae > Anaerolineales > Anaerolineaceae > JABLXM01. Next base: position 5,707 of record JABLXM010000165.1, read on the forward strand.
CATCTTCTCGCCACCGATGTGGTAACAACACGGCGGTTGGATAGTTGACGGCATCCTGCAGGCATGCTATTATAAGCAGACCGTGTTACAGCCATTATTAAGTTGCACCTTAACAAAGTAATCAACCACATAATTATTTTTATTCGACTAATCATTATTTTTATCATTAGGAGCAATCATGAGCACTGATTTTATTATTCGCTTGATTGGTATGGTCGCTTTTTCCGTCCTGGGTGCGGCATGGGGCACCTCCCTTGGGCGCGCAGCCAACCTCGATCCTACCCCCAATACCCTTACCATCGAACAATACGCGTTCATCATCGGTCTGGTTGGCGCCCTGGCTGGGCTTATCCTGACCCCGTTGATCACCATACGCCCTATCCGTTCCTTGCGTAACCTGCTGGGGCAGGTTTCGGCGCAAACCCTGCTGGCGGGTCTGATGGGTTTGGTGGTCGGATTGATCATCGCGACGTTGCTGGCGCTTCCGCTCTCGCAACTGCCATCGCCCTTTAGCGATATCTTGCCGCTCATTGGGGTGCTGGTGTTTGGTTACCTGGGGGTGTCGGTTTTCGTCATGCGTCAGCATGACCTGTTCATGGTCATTCAAGCCACCTTGTCGCGCGCTTCGCCCAACAGCGAGGCGCCCGCCACCGGTGCCAAACAGGACAACCGTACCATCCTGTTGGATACCAGTGTGATCATCGACGGACGCATCGCGGATATCGCCCGCACCGGTTTCATTCCAGGATCGCTGCTGATACCACGCTTTGTGCTGAACGAATTGCAATTCATCGCCGATTCTTCCGATGGGCTGCGGCGCCAGCGCGGACGGCGAGGTATGGAAGTGCTGGCATCGCTGCAAAAAGAACCGTCCCTCCTGGTGCGTCTCAGCGATATCGATGTGGAAGGCGTCAAGGAAGTGGATGATAAACTGGTCATCC
>JABLXM010000166.1 GCA_013177815.1 Anaerolineae bacterium
CCAATGACTACAACCTCAATCGTATCGCGGAATTACAGGGCGTGACCGTGTTGAACGTCAACGAATTGGCGAACTCGGTCAAGGCAGTGCTGCTGCCGGGTGAAGTGCTCAACGTACGCGTCATCCAGGAAGGAAAAGAAGCCGGTCAAGGTGTGGGTTACCTGGATGATGGCACCATGGTGGTGGTTGAGAATGGGCGCGAATACCTGGATAAAGAGATCAATGTGACGGTGACCAAGGTGTTGCAGACCGCGGCTGGTCGCATGATCTTCGGGCGCGCAGGAAGCGAATAGCTATTTTCAGGATGGTGAATCGTGAGCATCAAGATCTATAACACATTGACCCGCAAGAAGGAAGAGCTGCAAACCCTGGAGCCTGGTAAAGTGCGTATGTACGTGTGCGGTGTAACCGTCTATGACCGGGCGCACATTGGACACGCCATGTCTGCCATGGTCTTTGATATCATTCGCCGCTACCTGCAATATCGTGGCTACGAAGTGCGTTACGTCATGAACTTCACCGACGTGGATGATAAGATCATCCAGCGCGCCAACCAAAGGGGAGAAGATCCGTTTACACTATCGGAGCGTTACATCCGTGAATACCAGCAGAATTTGGCGGATCTCAACATCCTGCCGGCAACGGTCAACCCGCGCGCCACGAATGAAATGGCGCAAATCATCACCATGATCAACGGGTTGATCGATGGCGGGTACGCCTACTCGGTGGATGGTGATGTCTACTTCCGGGTGAAGATGGATGAAGACTATGGTCGCCTTTCGGGAAGGCAGTTGGATGAAATGCAAGCCGGCGCCCGCATCGAAGTTGACGAACGCAAGGAGAACCCGTTGGATTTCGCCCTCTGGAAGGCTGCCAAACCGGGCGAACCCGCCTGGGAAGCGCCCTGGGGGCAGGGGCGCCCGGGCTGGCATATCGAATGCTCCGCCATGAACCTGCACCATCTTGGTGAGCAGATTGATATCCACGGAGGCGGCAACGACCTGATCTTCCCTCACCACGAGAATGAGATCGCCCAAACCGAAAGCCTGACCGGCAAACCTTTCGCCCGCTACTGGGTGCATAATGGGTTGTTGAATTTGAGCGGCGAGAAAATGTCCAAATCGACCGGCGTCCTGATCACGATCAATGATTACCTGACACAACACAGTGCCAATGCCTTTCGCATGCTGGTGTTGACCTCTGCTTACCGCAACCCCCTGGCGTTCAGCAATGAAATTATTGAACAGGCGGAGCGCGGCGTCGAAAGGTTGCAATCGGCATTGCGCCCGGGTATGCCGGGCACCGACGGCATCTCCTCCGAAGCTGAGCGCAACTTGGGCAAGCAGGCTGACGCCACCCGTGCGGCTTTCATCGCCGCGATGGACGATGATTTCAACACCGCCGGCGCGCTGGGTAGCATGTTCGATCTGGTGCGGGCGCTCAATCAGGCGCGCGCCGATGGCGCCACCAGCGGTGATCTTGAACCAGCCCAGGCAACCTTGCTGGAACTGGCAGGTGTGTTGGGTTTGCGTTTGCAACCGGAGGACGATTCCGGCAGCCAGGCGGCTGATCCGTTCATCGGATTATTATTGGACCTGCGCCAGGACCTGCGCAAACAGAAGCTGTTCGACCTGGCGGATGGCATCCGTCAGCGGCTGCTTGACCTGGATGTGTTGGTGGAAGATACCAAAGAAGGCTCTTCGTGGCGGTGGTCGAAGCGCGCGTGAGTGCATGACCAATCTAATCCCATCCCCGGATGCCTGCCCGCCCGGCATTTTTGACGCCTGGGCGGATGATTATGACCGGGAGGCAGGCGCAGAAACCGGCTTCCTCTTCACTGGCTATACACGGGTTAGCGAGAGTGTCATCGCGTGGAGCAACCCCTTCCCGGGCGCGCGCCTGCTCGACTTGGGCACGGGTACCGGCATCTACTGCATTCGATCAAGCGCTTGAGACCCCATGGAATGGATCACCGGACGCAACCCGAGCATTGAGGTGCTGCGCGCACGGCGGCGGCAGGTCTTTCGCTTGTGGCTCGCCAAAGGGGTGGAACAAACACCGCGCCTGCGTGAGTTGTTGGCGCTGGCTGAAGCCAGGAAAGTGCGTGTGGAGCCGGTGGCGCGCCAGATGTTGGAGCGCATCAACGAAAGCCACCAGGGCGTGGCGTTGGAGGTCAGCAGCTACCCCTACGCGGCGTTGCAGGATATCGAAGCCGAAGCAACCCGCCGCGGCGAGCCGAGCTTCATCCTGGCGCTGGATGCGTTGCAGAACCCGCAGAACCTGGGCGTATTGCTGCGATCCGCCGATGCCTTTGGAATTCACGGTGTATTGATGCCCCTGGCGCGCGCCGCCGGCATCACACCGGCAGTGGTGCAAGCTTCTGCCGGCGCCAGCGAACACCTGCTGGTGGCAGCGGTGAACCTGGCGCAGGCGCTGACGCACCTAAAGGAAGATGGTGCCTGGGTGATTGGGTTGGATGGCGGTGAGCGTTCGCAGCCGCTGGAACAGGTGCGCCTGGATGGGGCACTGGTGCTGGTGGTTGGCAACGAAGGCGAAGGCATGCGTGCGTTGATCCGCAAATCCTGCGATCACCTGGTGCGTTTGCCGATGCGCGGGCAGGTCGAATCGCTGAATGCTGCCGTAGCAGGGTCGATTGCGCTCTACCTGGTGCGGCAAAGCCGGGAGGTCACGCGCGGAAAATAAAAAAACCTTGGACGTCTGGTGGCGATGAGGTTACGCCTGTCGACCGCTCTGTTATAATCCCGGATGAAGGAGATAATTGAAATGATGATTAGCGATGGATTAAACAAAGCTGTCAATGCCCAGATCGGGCGGGAGTTCGGCGCCCATTTTCAGTATGTACAGATAGCAGTCTTTTTTGATGACCTTGGTATGAAACAAACTGCGCAATTCTTCTATAACCAGGCTGATGAGGAACATCAGCACGCGATGAAGTTCCTCAAGTACGTGGTGGACACAGGTGGGCAGGTGGTGATCCCCGCCATCAGTGCCCCCAAAGCAACCTTTTCATCCGCCGAAGAAGCAGTTCAACTCTCGCTGACTTGGGAACAAGAAGTGACCCGCCAGATCAACAACCTGATGGACATTGCCGTATCCGAGAAGGATTACGCGGCTCAGCAGTTCCTGAATTGGTTCACCAATGAACAGATCGAAGAGGTCTCGACGATGGAAACACTGTTGAAGATCGTCCGCCAGATCCAGGATAAGAATCTGTTCATGTTTGAAAATATCATCGCGAACATGGGCACACCGGCAGAGGGCGAAGCCTGATCTGCCCAAGCTGACGTCAACAACACGCCTCCCGTGGAGAGATCGACGGGAGGCATTGATGTTAAAATAGGCAAGGAAGATGATAACCTGATGGGAATGCAACCGGCTGCGTCTGTTCCAGTCATCACCGGGCGGCAATTATTGCCCCACCTGGGACGAATCCAGAAGGACGCCATCGGGTACCTGTACCAGCTCGCCGCCGAAAAGGGGGATGCGGTGCACTTCAAGCTCGGCAGGATCAACGCCTTCTTCCTCAACCATCCTGACCTCATCAAGCATGTCCTGCAGGATAACAACAAGAATTTCAGTAAGGATACGATCCAGTACAACGCGCTGTCCACCGTCACCGGCAAGGGCTTGTTGACCAGCGACGGTGCGTTGTGGCTGCGCCAGCGCCGGTTGGAACAAGCGGCTTTCTCGCGTGCCCGCTTGCGAGCCTTGGATGGGGTGATCATCCCGGCTGCCCAACGGATGCTGCGAACCTGGGAGACGATAGCCGCTCCGGAGGGGGTGATCGATGTGGATGACGAGATGATGCGCCTGACGCTGGAGGTGGTCGGTCGTGCCTTGTTCGGCATTGATCTCAGCAGCGAAGCCCGGCAGCTCACCCAGGCGACCCTGACCGCCCTGGATCACATCATCCATCGGGCGCGCAACCCGCTTTCGCTGCCGGATGCTATACCCACCCCGGAGAATATTCGCTTTCGCCGTGCGATCAAAACGTTGGAAGCCACCATCGCCAGGATGATATCCGGACGGCGAAATCTCGGTGATGCCGGCGAGGATATGCTTGGCATGCTGCTCAAGGCGCGTGATGACGATGGCAGCCCGATGACCGACGGGCAGATCCGGGACGAGGTCATCACCTTGCTGATTGCCGGGCACGAGACTGTTGCCAGCGCGCTGACCTGGAGTTGGTATCTGCTGGCGCAGGCGCCGCACATCCGGGCGCAACTTCGCCAGGAGGCGGTCGCCGTATTGGGGGATCGCATGCCCACAACCGACGACCTGGAACGGATGCCGTTGGGGGGGCAGGTCTTCGATGAAGCGCTCAGACTTTACCCGCCAGCCTGGTTGATCACACGCAAAGCTATCGCAGCCGA
>JABLXM010000167.1 GCA_013177815.1 Anaerolineae bacterium
CTGTGGGGGGCGATTCTCAATTGGGGTGAGGTCCCGCCGTTTCACGATTGGGCGGAGATCAATCTGGCGCGGCTGGCTTTCCTGCAGGATGCCGTGCGTTCGGGTCAACTGCCGCTGCACATGGCGGATGCCTCTGCGCTGCGCATGTTGACTGATCGCTTCATGGCATTGCCGGATGTAATCCTCTCGCCCGACTTGCTGCTGCTGGCGTTCCTTAGCCTGGAGCAGTATATCCTGGTGCACTGGTTGCTGTGCTACACGCTGGGCTTCCTGGCGCTGGTGTGGTTGCGGGTGCGCCACGCTGTCAGCCTGCCGCTGCTGGTGGGGGTCTTCCTGCTGTTCAATTTCAATGGTCACATTGTGGGGCACCTGACGGTGGGGCACTACACCTGGGGCGGATACTTCCTGCTGCCGTGGCTGGTGCTGTTGTGCCTGGAGCTTCGTACCACCCAAAGACGATGGCTGTGGATCGCGGCGGTGGCGCTGCTGATGCTGGGTATCTGGCTGCAGGGATCCTTTCACCAGTTCGTCATCGGCTTGATCTTCCTGGTGCTCTTCAGTCTGGCATCCATCCGCCGGGCTGGCAGCGGGCTGGTGGCGGCGGGCTTCAGCCTGCTGCTGGCGCTGCCACGCATCCTGCCGGCGACCTTGATCCTGGGCGGCAGCGATACCGAGTCGCTGGGCGGCTACCAATTGATCCGCTACTTCAAGGATTCAGCCGTGGTGCCGCGCCCGGCGGCGGAATGGCTGCCCTATGCCAACTATTACAGCCCGCTGGGCTGGTGGGAGTTCAACCTGTATCTCGGTTGGGCAGGCGTCATCCTGCTGGGGTTGCTGGGGCTGGGTTGGCTGTTGGCGCAGGTGCGCGCACGGCGGCTCTCGCCGCTCTGGCTGCCGCTGGTGATCATGTTCTTTCTCTCCATTCGCAATCATTACGACGTTTACCTGGGCTGGGTGCCGCTCTTCGCCGGACTGCGGGTGTCCACCCGCATCATCATCTTGCCCATGCTGGCGGTCATCTTCGCCGGCGCTGGCGCTTGGGGTGGTTGGTTGCCGGGGCTGCCGCGGCGTTGGCGGCTGGCAGCCAACATTGCTGTTTGGGCGCTGGTGGGCTGGCAGGCATATGACTTGCTGCCGTGGGCGTTGCGCTGGGGAGTGGATGCCATGGCGGGCGTCTTCCCATTGGCAGCGGTGGATCTGACGAGCAAAGTTATTGCCAATCACCCTGACCCGCTGTATACCCAGACGCTCACCGCCGGCGTGGCGGGCGCGCTGCTCTCGCTGCTCTTTCTGGGTTGGATGGTAGTGCGTGAGAGGCGGCAACTGAAATGGGATGCGAACAAGGACCCATCGTGACCACCAGCCAGTTGGACGCCAATGGCAAACGGCTTGGTTTGTGGGAGGAAATTTACTGCGGCTGACATGAACCCGTGCTAAGGACTGTACAGCGGGTTGTTCCCCCCTCCGCGCCTGGCTATAATATCCCTAATTGACGCAAATTACAGCCTGTTGGGAAAATGACATCATTCTGAGCCGAAGCGCAGCGAAAGCTAAGAATCTCGTTATTCTCCTGCCATGTATTCGTGTTACGGAGTTCCATCGCTCCAAAAGCAACGCCTCAGGATAAAAAAGATTGCAACTTGGGCTGATTTTTATGGAAAGACATTACTCTGCGCTCCCTGGCACGGCTGCCAGGGAGCGTAGAGTGGTGAACTACTTTATGAGACAACCTCATTAACTCTGGCGGAGAGGGAGGGATTCGAACCCTCGGCTGAGTTACCCCAGCACTCACTTAGCAGGCGAGCCCAATCAGCCACTCTGGCACCTCCCCGTATTCACTTGTCACTTCCCCCCGTAGCGGAGGGAGAGGGATTCGAACCCACGATGGCTTTCACCATACCTGTTTTCAAGACAGGCGCCTTAAACCACTCGGCCATCCCTCCAATTTGGTGTGAAAAATTATATCATAATTGACCACCGCCGCAATTTGACATCCCGCTCCTTTTGCGTGTATAGTATCCTCATGCCGCACGCCCGCATCCTGGTGATCGAAGACAACCCAGATAACTTGCAACTGGTGCGCTTTTTGCTGGAACAGGCGGGTCACCAGGTGATGGGGGCGATGGATGGGAGGATGGGTGGCGAACTGACGCGCGCGGTGCACCCCGACTTGGTGCTGATAGACCTGACCATCCCCGGCATCGACGGCTGGACTTTGGCGCGCCAGTTGAAGGATGATCCCACCACGGCGCATATCCCGCTGTTGGCGTTGACCGCCCACACCCTGCCCGGCGACCGCAAGAAAGCCCTGGATGCGGGTTGCGACGGCTACATTTCGAAACCGCTCGATATCGGCGCCTTCGTCGCCACCGTTGAAGCGCACTTGGGTAAGTAGATCGACCACGGGGGAAGGATAACCGGATGATTGCCTCATCAACGCATCATCTGTGCTTGCGCTGGTTCGCAAGTGCGCTGTGTGTTTCCGTGCTTTATGATTTTATCGTCAGGGGGTGAAAGCCTTCACCCAGGGCTTCGTGCGCCTGACCGATTACCATGAAGGCTGCCGGATCCAGTTCTGCCACCAGCGCTTTCACCAGGTTGACCTCCGCCCGCGTCACCACACAATACAGCACCGGGCGTTCGTTGCCGGTATACGCGCCGGCGCCACTCAGCACCGTCACGCCGCGCTCCAATTCGCTCAGGATGCGCTCAGAGACTGCTGCCGGCTGGTTGGAGATGATGATGATCGACCGGAAGATGCTGCTGCCCTCTGAGACCATCTCCGCCGCCAGCCCGCTGACGTAGATGACCACCAACCCGTATAGCGCCAGTTCCCAGTTGAATGCCAGCCCGCTCGCCAGCACCACCACTGTATCCGTGATCAGGTAAGCTTGTGAGATCGAGATGCCAAAGCGGATGTTGAGCGCCCGTCCCAAGATGTCGCTACCGCCGCTGGTGCCTTTGCCACGGTAGACCAACCCCAAACCTACTCCCAGCAGCACCCCGCCATATAATGCGTTCAAGATCAGGTCATTGGTCACACCGCCCGCCGGGATGAAAAAGATCGGTAGGTCGGTAGCCAGTGAGAAAACGGCGATGGCGAAGGCGGTGCGCAAGGTGAAGCGTGCCCCGCCCAGGTAGCGCCAGCCGATGATGAACAACGGCAGGTTGCCCAAGAAGACCATCAGACCGATCGGCAAGTCAGTAAAGTAGTTGATGATCTGCGCCGCCCCGCTGACGCCACCGCTGACCATGCGCGCCGGGATGAGGAACAGCCGCATCGCCAACGCCTGCACCAGACTGCCTGCCAGCAGCAGCCCATAATCGCGCGCCACGTTCCAGGAAAAAACCGGCTTGCGTAAGCCGGTCATGAGGTTCGTGTTGAAATTTCCATCACTCATTGGATTCACCTTCAATTTCAGTTCAAGATTCACCCTTCATGCGAATCACGTCACTCGAAACGCAGCTTGGTGCCGCAAGTACGGCAAAAGACATCGCCGCGCTGTGCACGTTTGCCGCAACTGTGGCAGTAGACATGCGGCTGCTCCATTGGCGTGGTGCCGCGCCGGGTGCTGCCGGGCGGGCGTTCCGCCGTGGGCTTGCTCTCGTGCCCTTGTGTGCCGGGGGGCGCATGGTGTTTGCGATTGATCTTGTGGCTCTTGCGCTGACTTTGCACGTACCAGAAGATACTGCCTGCCAGCAACAAACCTCCCATTACCACCACACCCCAGGGCCAAAAACCTTTGACATCCATGCGCCCGCGAATGGGTTCATCCAACGGCGAGACCGGTTGCACCGGGATGCCCGTGGCGCCACCAATTGTATCGGAACGCGAATAATCGATCCGCAACCGGATGGCGGAATTGGCGTCGACCTCACCCAGTGGGGCGGTGAAGTAAGTGTATTCATCTGCGCCTTTACGCCCGCTGCCCAGGTCTGGCGTGATCTGCATGTCTTCCGCACCCCAGGGCTGCTGCACCTGCAGGACGACCGTCTCTGCCGCGTAATTGGTCTGCCAAAGGAAGTTGTAACTGCGTTGATCACCAGTCACTTGCAGGCTTGGGTCATAATATTCCAATTGGATATTCGCAGAAGGCGTGGTGAAGGTCACCAACGCCCAGTCGTCAGATTCTTCGGTCTCGAACGGCAGGTTGTAGAGCATACCGTCCATATCTTGCATCGCGAGCGTGAAGGGCTTCCCGGCGGCGGCTGGGATGCGCAGCGTCAGGCGCGCCGGCAGCGAAGCACTATCCGAAAGGGTGGCGCGCAGGATCACCAGCACTTCCGGACGGTCGAACTCGGGCCATATGTCGATTTGCAAGCGCTCGAATGTGATGGTGGTTTGCGCCGCAGCCGGCAGCGCAAACGCCAGCATCAATAAGACCAGTAACAAGGACAACCGTAGCCGCATACGATCTCCGGGGGGTTGGGGATGGGTAAATCAGGCTGATTATAGCACGCCCATTCGGCAGGTGATCATAAACAGGTGGAAAAGCGATAATAATTTGATAGGTGATTGCAAATCAAAAACTAACCAGGATGATTGACACACCGGCTTGTACTCATTAACATGAATAAACCACCCGGGCAATTCGCGCGGGATGATTGAAAATACGCCTTTTCCCGGGGTGGGAGAGGATGCGGGCGCATACTTGGATCATAGTATGAAGAAACGCGGCACGCGGTTGAGCGTTTACTTATTCTTGATGGTGATGATCGCCATTATGCCATTGGTGCTGCTGGTGGTCTACAACGGTTTGCAGGAGCGCCAGTGGACCCTGGCAAAAGCCAGGGATGAAGTTCGCCAGAACGCGTTGCTGATCGCGGCGAAACAGGATAGTCACCTGGCAGCCTTGCATGCCAACCTGGCTCTGCTGGCAACCCCGGGGGAACTGCTGGTCGATCCTGCCGGGTGTGATGCCTCCCGCCTCCCCAACCTGATGGCGGCGCAGCCGAGCTTTGTCTCGCTGGCGCTGGTGCGCCAGGATGGTGAACTGCTCTGCGCCTATCCTCAGCCGGGGGACGCTGTCAACCTGGCTGACCAGGCTTATTTTCAGCAGGCATTAAAGGATCGCTCGTCGGCGACCGGCACGGTTGGGATCGACCCCCTCTCTGGCAAACCGGCGCTTGCTTTGGCTGAGCCGGTGCTGGATGGCAACGGCGAACTGTTGGCGCTGGTGGTCGCCGGGGTGGATGTCGACTGGCTCGATCACAACCTCTCGGAGATGAAGCTGCCTGCAGATGTCACGGTTGCGCTGCTGGATGCCGATGGTGGGATCATCGCCAACCTGCCGCCGCTTGATGATCCCAATTATCGATCCAGCCCCATAACGCCGGCGTTGATGGATGAAGCCGATGCGACCGGCTATGCCATCGAGTCCGATCGGGATGCACAGGGGAACACTCGTGAATATGCCTTGGTACAGTTGGAAGGTGTGAACGGCTATGTGCGGGTGGGGATGCTGCGTACCCGCCTGCTGGCAGATACCTACATCTTGATGACGCGTTATTTCATTGGATTGCTGCTGGTGTTGCTGGTCGCCTACTTGGGCAGTATCTGGATCAGTCGCCGGGAGGTGGTGGGACCGATCGAAAGGCTGTTGGCGGCGGTGGAACGTATCCAGGCTGGCGATCTTTCGGCGCGCGCATCGCAGCCCGGGGACCGGGCGGAACTGGGGCAGCTTTTGTATTCGTTCGACCAAATGGCTGAATCGCTGCAACGCCAGGTCGAACAAAATCGCCAGGCGGGAGACGTGCTGCGTGAAAGCGAGCAGCGTTACCGCATGCTGGCTGAGAACTCGTCCGATATCATCTGGATGGCAGACCGTGATGGCAACCTGACATACGCCAGCCCGTCGGTGAAGCAGCAGTTGGGCTACCACCCGGAAGAGATCGTCAACTGCCACATAAGCCGTATCACTGCGCCGCGTTCTCAACCGATGGTGAAAGCTTTCTTCAAAAGGCTGGGATCGGACCCCAATCGCATGCTCAACACGCCGCTGCCGGTGGTCGAGATCGAACATGTGCGCAAGGATGGTGCGACCTTGTGGACTGAAGCAGTGGTGAAAGTGCTGGCAGCGCCGGATGGTACGCCGGAAAGCATCTTTGGCATCAGCCGTAACGTGGATGAGCGCAAGCGGCTGGATCTCGAACTGCGGGCGAATCGCCGCCTGTTGGAGACCATCATCGATTCGCTGCCCATTCCCCTGATAACCAAAGATGCGAGCGGGCGCATCATCATGTGGAACCGCGCCTGCGAGCGCACGTTGGGATTCGCCCGCCAGCAAGCCATTGGTAAAACGGATGCTGACCTGCACCCGCCGGAGCAAGTCAAGCGCTTTGCCGGCAACGTAAAGCGCGCTTTGCGGCGCAAGAAGAGCATGTTGGAGATCCCGCTGGAGGAATACCTGCGTCCGGATGGCGAAACCCGGCTGCTCAATACGCTGCTCGTGCCACTGCGTGACGAGCGCGGTGAGCATAACCTGACCATCATCCTCAGCATCGATGTGACTGAAAAAGTGCGGGCGGAGGAAGCCTTGCGCTCCAGTCAGGAGCGCTTCCGCCAGATCGTCGAGGAGATTCCCCTGGCGACCCTGGTTACCAGTGCTGACCCA
>JABLXM010000168.1 GCA_013177815.1 Anaerolineae bacterium
TTTGGGGAAGTTCAATTCGAGATGTATGTTTTCTGGCACTTCTGACCGAGGTAAACCAGACGCCAAAGATCATGCCAGCGATCAGAATGTATGGACGCGCCAGCAGCCATAAGGTTGCCTGTAGTCCCTTTCGGGCGATTGCAACCCGCCGGTCTGGGGTGGATGTTACATCGCGCGTCCAATCCATCAGCGTGATCCGTTCAAGGAAACCCTGGTGATAGCAGCCTTCCAAACTGAAAATGAAGAGTTCCTGCGTATATGCCTTTGCGAATAACAGACCCCGCTCAAGCTCCTCCCAGGTCAGCGGTTTGTTATCGATCACGCCTTCTAGATCCACGCCGCCACCAGTGGAGCCAACACTGATGGCTTGGGCATTCTTTCCGTATTCAACAAGAATTCCCGGACCCAGGTCGCGCATAAAACTGGAATACAACATCAACACTTCTTTATCAGCAGGAATATCGACGACGCCGGTTAGCCTTTGCAACATGGTCGAACCAGCTTTTCGATCATCGATAATGTATGGAAACTGGTAACTTTCTATCTTGTAACCATCCACACGCATTTGAATGATTAGGGCGCGATAATCCTGAACAGCTTGTTTGTGCCTGGAAGCATTCGCGAATTTGTGATACATAAAACGAAGCGCTTGCCATTTGTCTTTGCGGATGCTGTGAATCAAGCGGATATCAGGCTCGATGTCCAATCCGATCGCATCCCATTGGAGGTTGTGTTCTTCAGTCCACAATTTAAATTGACCATAACAACGGGCTGCCTGCTGGGCATTGTCAAGATTGAACCAGTAGCCATCCGTTTCGGGCAGCAATAGCCACGCGATGACCGGTACACCGGCATTCGAAAGACGTTTAACGATCTCTGCTCGTTGATCTGAAAAGTCCAATAATGCAAGACTTACGCGGGCATTGATGTTCCTCAACTTTGGTATCAATTCACCATCAGAAAATAACTTGATCAGCTCATTGGTATCCAATTCGCAGGCAAAGGTGAGGTTAGGTTTTTCCGGCTCCATTATGGACGATCCTTTCATGACAGTCATGAGCGTGAATTGGGCAAAAATCTATCCGTTTGTAGTAATGTATCATAAAATGAGCCTAGCACATATTTAGCGATAACTGTACGCTTGGGCATAATGAACAATTACTATCGTTGTCTAAAACCTACCTGCCAATTTCGATTCCCCGCCATCACGACCGAGGCACACAATTATTGTCCTAAGTGCGGAAGTCCCGTTCAAGTCATCGAATCCAAGGACCTCGACATACCCAGCCAACCCATCCATAAAAGTTCCATTGTTATTGAGGTATTGCTAGATAATATCCGCAGTGCGTACAACGTGGGCGCTATTATGCGAACGGCTGACGGTGCGGGGGTTAATCGTATCCATTTACTCGGCATTACTCCAACACCTGATAATCCCAAAGTACAGAAAACTGCGCTCGGCGCCGGAACAACAATTGCATGGAGCCAGTATTGGTCGTATTCAGAATTCCTAGCTCAAAATCAGCGATACCAATACCAAGTATTAGGTTTGGAGGGCGGACAACAGAGTTCGCCACTTTTCGATCTTCCAGTAAATTCAGACTTTCATTATCTTTTAGTAATCGGCAACGAGATCCAAGGTATCAATCCGGAAATCATCTCAGATGCAAATTCAATCGTGTATCTTCCAATGCTTGGAGCAAAACGTTCGCTGAATGTATCGGTGGCGTGTAGCATTGCCCTTTATTGGCTGCGATTTATTTCGCAAGGGCGTGATGGACGATGATAGATCATCCGTAAAACGAAAGTAATTCACGATGAATCATGAATTTATCGCGTCATCTGCTAACGTTGTTCATTTTCGTTAATGACCTCTTTCAAGTAAGCGCCGTAGTGGTTACCTGAAATTTTGTTTGCGAGCTTGCGCAATTGAATCTTATCGATGAATCCCATCCGATAGGCTATCTCCTCAACGCATGCAATCATCAATCCCTGGCGCTCTTCAACTGCCTGCACGAAACTGGAAGCCTGCAGTAATGATTCTGGGGTGCCCGCATCCAACCACGCCACGCCACGTCCCAGCACCTCAACATGGAGTTTGCCCATTTTGCGGTATTCATTGTTAAGATCGGTGATTTCAAGTTCACCACGGTGTGACCGAGTTATACTTTTGGCAACTTCACATACTTGGTTATCATAAAAATATATTCCAGGTACAGCGTAATTAGACCGGGGCTTTTTGGGTTTTTCTTCAAGCGAAACCACACAATAATTCTCATCAAATTCGACAACACCGTACCGTTCAGGATCTCTAACGGGATAAGCAAAAATCACTGCTCCGTCAGCAATCCTCGCAGCCCGGTTGAGTTTGTCCGGCAAACCCGTTCCGAAGAATATGTTATCACCAAGGATCAGGCACACCGGACTATTTTGGATGAATTCCTTGCCATAAATAAAAGCTTCAGCTAACCCGCCGGGATTAGGCTGCTCAAGGTATTGGAACGATAGACCAAGGTCTTTGCCTTCACCAAACAAGCGGCGGTAATTCGGAAGATCCTCTGGTGTGCTGATCAATAATATCTCTCGAATGCCGGCAAACATCAGCATCGAGAGTGGATAATAAATCATTGGCTTATCATAGACGGGCAACAATTGTTTACTGGTGCCCAGCGTAATCGGATATAAACGGCTGCCATATCCTCCGGCTAAGATTATTCCTTTCATATTGTTCTTTCATCCCGTCCATCGTAATTGAGTTGCACCCATCTGGAGAAATCGGCGTTTTTTGTTATCTCCTCGATCCAATGGATATGTTCCAGATACCACTTTACAGTTTGCATGATTCCATCCGTTAACGATATTGCTGGTTGCCAGCCAAGGTTTTCTTTGACAAAAGTTATATCCATGGCATAACGTCGGTCGTGTCCTGGTCTGTCCGGAATGTGCTGGAGTAATTTTTGACGCGACTCGCCAACAGAATTCGGCAAAAGCGTGTCAAGCGTATCACAGATCAATCCAGCTATTTCAAGATTGGTATGTTCGGAACCACTGCCAAGATTATAAGTTGCACCATTGAGCCCATTGAGCAAAACACGATAAATAGCTTCACAATGATCTGAAACATGGATCCAATCCCGGACCTGAAGACCATCACCATAGATCGGTAAACGTTTCCCTTGAATTGCGTTTATGATCATCATGGGGATGAATTTTTCTGGGTGTTGGTATGGACCATAATTGTTCGAACAATTTGTTATCGTTATTGGTAGATGATAGGTATGATGGTACGCTCTTACGAGATGATCGCTGCTTGCTTTGGATGCCGAATATGGTGATCTTGGATCATACCTGGAATATTCATTGAACGGCGTATCATCTGGTTGAAGGGAACCATAGACTTCATCGGTGGATATATGGTGGAAACGGAATTCCTCACCCCCAACCGAATTCATGCGATGTTTCCATGCTTCATGGGCAACATTTAGGAGCGAGTAAGTACCTAAAATATTCGTTTCTACGAATGCCGCTGGATTGAGGATAGAACGATCCACGTGGGATTCGGCTGCAAAGTTAACGACGGTGTCGATCTTTTTATCGTTGAAGATGGTTTTCAACAATTTGGTGTCATTGATATTGCCATGGACAAATTCATAATTGGCGCTATCCGGCAGATCAGATAAATTCACTAAATTCCCGGCGTATGTCAACGCATCCAGGTTGGTTATAAAGACATCCGGCTTTAATTGTAAAATATGTCTAATAAAATTTGAACCGATGAATCCCGCTCCCCCGGTTATCAACAGATTTTTCATATTCGATATTGAGCTCCTTGCAGGATTATTTTACACGATAGATGTCATACTGATTGATGATAATCATGTTCCAAAACAGGTTCATAATATATACGATTATGGTGGCATGAGATTTCAATATTGGCAACAAAGAGGTGAGGTGTGGAAAAATACATCATGGCATTGGATCAGGGGACTACCAGCACACGCTGTATCGTTTTTGATCATACCGGTTCGATTCAATCGATAGACCAAAAAGAACATAAACAGATTTATCCCCGACCTGGATGGGTCGAACACGACTCGTTGGAAATATTAGACAACGCCAAACTCGTGATCAATGGCGCATTATCGCAGGCAAATCTGGCTCCTGAGCAGATCGTTGCAATTGGCATAACGAACCAGCGTGAAACAACGGTCCTTTGGGATCGAAGGACGGGAGCGCCTGTATGCAACGCAATTGTTTGGCAGGATACCAGGACGGATCAAATATGCAGAGAGTTGTCGCAAGCTGCCGGGATAGATCGATTTCGCTCGATCGCAGGCTTGCCCCTGGCGACTTATTTTTCTGGTCCTAAAATCTTTTGGGTGCTGGAAAACGATCCACATTTACGGCGGATGGCTGAGAATGGCGATCTATTGTTTGGGAACATAGATACCTGGCTGATATGGAATCTAACTGGTGGTACGCAGGGGGGTATCCATGTCACGGATGTTACCAACGCTTCTCGCACCATGTTGATGGGATTGGAGACATTGAATTGGAGCCCGGAAATGTTGCGAGCACTCGATATCCCGCTCGCGATGTTACCGAAGATAAATCCATCTGCACAGGTTTATGGTGAAACAAAGACTTTATTGCCAGGAATTCCAATAGCTTCGATATTGGGGGATCAACAAGCTGCCTTGTTCGGTCAAACTTGTTTTTCTCCTGGTGAGGCGAAGAACACTTACGGCACAGGCTGTTTTATGTTGTTAAACACCGGAAATAAACCAGTCTTCAGCCAAAATGGTTTGTTGACAACCGTCGGCTATCAAATTGGTGATCAAGCCGCTGTCTACTGCCTGGAAGGATCGATCGCTGTTTCGGGTGCTTTGGTGCAATGGGTGCGGGACAATTTAGGGATAATCCAATCTTCCCAGGAGATCGAGAAACTGGCAGCGACAGTCGACGATAATGGCGGCGTCTATTTTGTTCCGGCTTTCTCCGGTTTATTCGCCCCTTACTGGCGCAGTGATGCGCGCGGTATCATCATTGGACTCACGCGTTTCAGCAATCGCGGTCACATAGCAAGAGCGGTGCTCGAAGCGACTGCCTTCCAAACCCGGGAGGCGCTGGATGCCATGGAAAGCGATTCGAACGTCAAGCTGGCTGCGCTAAAAGTGGATGGCGGCATGGTTTTCAATGAGCTATTGATGCAGTTCCAATCAGATATATTAAACGTTCCCGTTATTCGACCGAAAATATCAGAAACCACGGCATTGGGGGCAGCTTATGCCGCGGGGTTAGCCGTTGGTTATTGGGGCTCTTATGATGAATTAAAGAATAAATGGGAAATCGACCGTACCTGGCACCCGATCATGGCGCCCGGCACGCGAGATGATCTATATTCCCGTTGGAAAAAAGCCGTGACGCATACATTCAATTGGATGGAGGATTGATGAGCAAAATACCATCTGCCATTGTGATCGGCGCCGGATTCACCGGATGTGCTGTAGCGTACGACCTTGCGCTGCGGGGATTCGACGTAACAGTTGTAGAACGTGGGGATATCGCCAATGGCACGTCCGGGAGAACACATGGTTTATTGCATTCAGGAGGTCGTTATTGTGTCAACGACCAGGAAGCAGCGATAGAATGTATCGAGGAGAACGTTATACTGCGCAAGATTGCTTCCCAGTGCATCGAATTCAATGGTGGTTTGTTCGTTGGACTTAATCAAAGCGATCTCGATTATGTCGATAGGTGGATAAAAGGCGCTGAAATCAGTCGCATACCGATCAAAGAGATACCACCTAAAGTCGTTCTCTCGACGGAACCAAGGTTATCCTCGGAAATCAAAGTAGCATATGAGGTGCCCGATGGCGTTTTTGACCCCTTGCGATTGGCGCTATCTTTCGCCGCTTCTGCCAAGGCTCACGGGGCGCTATTCTTCACATTTCATGAAGTGATTGCTTTACTTGTCACATCTGGTTGTGTGAAAGGTGTGCGTGTCACCGACAGAACAAGTGGAAACGATCGTGATCTATACGCTGATATTACTATCAATGCAACTGGTGCCTGGGCTGGTCAAATTGCACGCATGGCAAATGCTCATATTGAAATCACACCTACACCGGGTGTCATGGTGGCTTTCGATCAGAGGCTATCCCAGAAAGTTATAAACCGAATGAATGAGCCGGGAGACGGCGATATCATAATTCCGCAAAGAAAAATGATGGTGACAGGAACCACGTCATTCGAGGTAGACAACCTTGATTACATCCCGGTCGAGGAAGATCAGGTCAAGTTAATGATCGATCGATCGAACGAACTAATTCCTTCAATAACTGCTACCAAGCTGCGTGGTGTATATATGTCTGCCAGACCCTTAATAGGGAGCAGTGTCGAGGGACGCAGTTTAACGAGAACGTTCAAATGCTATGACCATACTGAGAGCGATGGCGTGGATGGGGTTATCACCATTACCGGAGGTAAAGCAACGACTTGCCGGGCAATGGCGGAAAAAACCGTCAATCTGGTATGTAAAAAAATGGATGTTAAACGATCATGTACAACCAAAGATCATAA
>JABLXM010000169.1 GCA_013177815.1 Anaerolineae bacterium
TTTGGATAACAACAGCTCCCGGGCAGGCGTGATAAAAATCGACTCCAGTCTAGCAACCGTGCGCTGGGTGGCGGGATCGAATTGCCTGAGGGTATCCAGTTCATCACCGAAGAAATCGAGACGCACAGGGTAGGGTTCGGCTGGTGGCCAGATATCCAACAAGCCGCCACGGCGGGAAAAACTGCCGGGTTCCACGACCATATCAACCGGTTGATAGCCGCTGCCAACCCACTCATGAATGAGCGACTCCAGGGTGCACTTCATGCCAACCTTGATAATGCGACTGGATCTAAAAAAATCGCGACGTGGCATGGTGCGGGTCATGACCGCCCGGATGGGAGCAATGATGAGCGGCGGATGGGATGGTTTTTGGACGCCCGGCAGATGATAGGAGATAAGACTGGAGAGGACAGTGATGCGATCCTTGCGAGTCACGCTCCCCCAGGCAGCCTGCTCATAGAAAAGGGGGTTGGGTTCCGGAAAGAGCACCTTGCGGTCATCCTGCGGCAGCCAGAAATCGAGTTCGTCCACCTGGGAGAGAGCATGGCTCATGCGATCAGTCAGGAACAGCACCGGGATATCCAGTGAGCGTGACAGCGCAGCCAGGAGCGGCAAACGCACTGCGCGCGGCAGACCCAAACCCGGAATTTGATCACCAGATCTGATTTCATCCAGCAGCGATCGGAAGGCTGGCAGAGCAAGGAGCGTCTCGATCAATCGCCCCCCTCGATGCGCCCATTGAAGCGGTTCATAGCGGTTTCCAACCCGAATTCAAGGAACTCGCCAACAGCAGCCGCAGCCTGTTCCAGCACCAAGAGAACAGTCTGCCACTCGCTGGCAGAAAAACGGGTGAGGACGTAATCTGCGGGGTCCATTCTGCCGGGCGGGCGACCGATGCCCAGTCGTAAACGAGCGAACTTATCGGTGCCAAGGCGCTCGATTATCGACGCCAACCCGCGCTGCCCGCCAGAGCCACCATCCGGGCGCAATCGTAAAGTACCCAGCGGGAGGTCCAGATCGTCATGCACCACGATCAAATTCGCCAACCCCACCTTGTAGAAATTCATCAAACCACCAACTGAGTTACCGGAAAGGTTCATATAGGTATAGGGCTTGGCGAGGATGGTCTTATGCCCCGCCAAAATGCTGCTCCCCACCAGGGCTTTGGATTGCATGCGGGATAGGCGGATCTGATGGTCCTTGCACAACTGATCAATGACCATAAAGCCGATATTATGACGGGTGAGCTTGAATTCACGCCCCGGGTTGCCGAGACCGACAATCAGGAATGGTACATGAGCTTCCATTATCGTTCACCGCCGACTCAATGAGCGTATTCCGATATATAAACCCAGCAATACGAATACTGCCAACATCCACAACGCACCGGAGAGTAACGTCCGCCCTACGCGCGCGAGACTGACCTCAGCCGGGTTGGGCTGCATGGGAGTGGGAGATGGTAAACCGATGGGCGTGCTGATGACAGCCGGAACAGCGGTCGCGGTGACGATATCCTGTGGGAGCGGGCTGGCTGTCTCGATGGGGGTGTAATTGCGCACCCGCAAGCCACCAACAACGGTTTCCAGAGAACTGCCGTCAGTACGTACGATCACCAGCCGCAGGTTATAGGTGCCATCAGCGATGGTGGTCGTATCCCAGACCGCAAGTACGCCATCCGAGACGATCTCGCGACTCTGGTTGAGCAGGAACCAGGTGCCGGTTGCATCCTCCTGATAGGAGTAGGCAACCTCATAGAGCGAAAACCCCTCCACGCGGGTGCTGCCGGTCACATTGATGTTGCCCTGTACGACTTCACCCTCCATTGGCGACGTGATACGAGGACGCTGCAAGCCGGCGATATGCGCTTGAGCAAGGACTAAGTTGCTAATCAGGAGTAAAAACAACAACGGTCGCTTAGACATAGCAATCTATAAGTATAACCTTAAGGGAGCCATGATGCAATTGTGTTATAATTTTCTACATGAATGAACGTCTTCAACAGCCAGACCCAGAAATTCCGGCTCCGACAGTCGAAAAGTCATCATTAACGCCAGAAGAGCGCAAACGCATTGTTTTAATAGTGATCAGCTTGGTCGTCGTCATTGCCCTGGTGGTGGTGGGAGTTGTCTTGCTACTACAAGCAGGCGGCGATACAACCGGCATGGTGCGCGACATCTTCATCATTTTCATGGCGCTGGAATCGCTCATCATTGGCGTAGCTCTGGTCATCATGATCATCCAACTTTCGGTATTGATCAACCTGATTCAGAATGAGATCAAGCCCATCTTGAATGCAACCATCGAAACAGTCAACACGTTGCGGGGGACGACCGAATTCATCAGCGATAACCTGGCTGAGCCGGTGATCCGGCTGAACGAATACCTGGCAATGTTCAAGAAGTTCTTTGATATCCTCCGCCCACGGAAATAAGACAACCTAACTGGGGACGGATAACAACCATTGGAAAAGAAAATACGAAAGGAGATTCACCATGTCCGATAAAGATGAGTTTGGCGCATTCTTAATTGGTTTCATCGTAGGCGGGCTTACCGGCGCTGTGACAGCGCTGCTGCTTGCCCCCCAATCCGGCGAAGAGACCCGGGTCTTGATCAAGGAGAAGGCGGTCGAGTTGAAGGATAAAACCGCCGTATCCATTGATGAAGCTTACAAGGAAGCGGAAAAAGCTGCCGCTCAAGCACGAACCTCATTCGACGAGCTGGCGAACAAAACCCGCGAACAGGCAACAGAACTGACCAAGAAGAGTCAGGTGGTGTTGGAAGAACAACGCTCCAAGATCAGCGATGCCATTGCACCAAAGAAAAAGACAACGCCCAAACCAGGTGAAGGCGAAGCACCCGCCGCGTAGGTGCAGTCGAAGCAATAATAAAATCACCCTCGCAATATCGCGGGGGTGATTTAGCGATTCAAACCCGCGAAGTCACGCCACCCAATCATTTACGCCTGACGTGATCTAATCCGGCGGCAGCATCAAGGGCAGGGCTTCGGCTACCTCGCTTGCCAGAACACCGGCTGAAGAACCGATCTGCCAGCCAGCATATTCTCCCGCCTTGGCATGCAGCCAAGCGCCAGCCACTGCAGCTTCAAAGGCTTTCATTCCTTGAGCACGCAAGCCAGCCACCGTGCCCGCCAGAACATCGCCGGTGCCAGCCGTTGCCAACGCCGGTGCGGCAACCGGGATGACTGCAAGGCTGCCATCCGGGGCAGCCACCACAGTGAAAGCGCCTTTGAGAATGACAACCGATCCCCACCGGGCAGACCAGTGGCGCGCAGTTGCCAAACGGTCCTGTTGGATCTCGGCGGCTGGAATACCAGTGAGGACAGACATCTCCCCGGGGTGAGGCGTGAGGATGGTATCCATTGGTATTTTTTTCCACCAATCCTCGATACCGGCGAGCAATTTCAAGCCGTCTGCATCGATAACAAGGGGAGGCAACGGGCTGTTACCGGGCTTTTTTTGATCGGGACCCGCGCCAATAAAACCGATAGCGCCACGGTTAGCACGGGTTTGATGACCGGTGATCAATTTCTCGATAAATACACGACTGGTATCCTCAAGACCCAAACCTGGACCGACCAAAAGTGCATCGGAATCGGCAAAATATTCCCGCGCCACCTCGAACGCATCTGCTGAGATGACACCCATCTCATGCGGCAGGAGAACGAAAACAGCTTCTGGGATGGACGCCACCAGTGGGTTATAGATGGCGCCAGGTATTGCAAGACGAACCAAGCCGGTACCCACTCGATAAGCAGCTCTGGCAGCCAACGCTGCGGCGCCAGGGTAATTGACCGACCCCGCAACCAGCATGGCGGTGCCAAAAGTGCCTTTATGAGCGTCCAGCGGGCGCGCAGGAAGCATGGCATAGACATCTTCCTGGGTGACGACGAATGACCGAATCTGTTTCCACTCATCCAATCCAACGGGCAGACCGATATCCACAACCGCCAATTCGCCCGTCAACGAAAAAGCGGGCATGCAGAGCAAGCCGGTTTTGACAGCCGCCATACATACGGTCAGGTCGGCAGGCAAACATGCCGCATCGGCGGCGCCAGTCTCACAATCCACCCCGGATGGACAATCGACAGCGACTACCCGGGCATCCTCAGGACGTGTCTTTTTAACTCGCACCAGCAATCGCACGTATTCCTCGCGCAGAGGTAAGCGGGAACCAGTGCCGAGCAAGCCATCGAGGATGATATTCGCCTGTTCAAGCGATTGACCCAATTGGGTGTATTTGTCGTCATGTTCTGAAGTAAAAATCTCGCCGCCAGCCGCGATCACACGGGCAACCAAGGGATCGTTTTTTCGCTCATCGATGAGGTAAGCCTGGCAGGTCCAACCTGCCCTGGCTAAACGCTCAAGCGCCACCAGGGTATCGCCGCCGTTGTTGCCCGGTCCAACCAGACCCAGCACATGATGTTCAACCTCATCGCCCATGCGTTCAATGACCATACCCGCAAGACCTGCGCCCGCCCGCTCCATCATTTGGGCATAAGTGACGCCACTCTTTTCAGCGGCGGCTTCTATCTGGCGCATTTCCGTTACACTGACCAATTTCATTATCATCACTCCTTATTAGATCAGTAGAATTATAATACAGCGCCCAAAATGACCGAGGCATTATGTCCCATCATGTATAATTCCTGCCATGCAAAAATATCTGTACTTTACCATCTTCATCTCAGGAATGGTCTCGCTAGCGGTAGAGATGTCAGCTTCGCGGTTGTTGGGGAATGTGTTCGGGACGAGCAATCTGGTGTGGGCGAGCATCATCGGGTTGATCCTGATCTACCTGGCAGCCGGCTATTTCATCGGCGGCGCCTGGGCGGACCGTTCACCCCACCCCAAGACCTTCTTCCGTATCCTGTTCTGGGCGGCGGTGCTAACTGCTGTGGTGCCGGTAATATCACGACCGGTCTTACGCTTCGCCGCCAATGCTTTCGATGAATTGCAACTGGGCATGCTGTTGGGATCATTCCTGGCTGTGATCCTCCTGCTGGCAGTACCGGTTACACTGCTGGGAACAGCTTCGCCATTTGCGATACGGCTCTCGATCAATGACGAAGTATCACGCGCCAGCGTGGGGCGCATTTCCGGGCGAATTTACGCGATCTCGACGATGGGATCGTTCATCGGCACCTTCCTGCCGGGGTTGGTATTGATTCCCACAATCGGCACCTACCGCACATTCCTTGTCATTGCCGGCATGCTGCTAATCGTGAGTATCATCGGGATCTGGCGCACAGAAGGCTGGAAAACAGCGCTGTTCTATCTGTGGGCGCCGGTGCTACTGATCGTCTTACTGGTGTTGGGGTTTCGCGACAGCGACAAAGCCTCAACCGGACAAATATATGAAACTGAATCGGCGTACAACTATATCCAGGTGCTGCAACAGGATGGGTACACCATGCTGCGGTTGAACGAGGGGCAGGGCATTCATTCGGTCTATGCAGCGGATGTGGTGAACTATTTCGGTCCGTGGGAACAGGTGCTGGTAGCGCCATTCTTCAATCCACCGGGGTATTCGCCAGACTCGGTCGAACGGCTGGCAATCGTTGGGTTGGCGGCTGGGACGACCGCACGGCAAGCGAGCCTGGTATATGGCGATATCGCCATCGATGGATTTGAAATCGATCCGAAGATCGTAACGGTCGGTCGGGAGTATTTCATGATGAACGAGCCGAACCTGGATGTGCATGTTACGGACGGACGCTGGGGATTGGAACACAGCCCATACCGGTATGACATCATCAGCATCGACGCCTATCGACCACCATACATCCCAGCCCACCTGACAACCCAGGAATTCTTTCAGATCGCACACGAGCACCTGACGGATGACGGGATGCTGGTGGTAAACGTTGGGCGGGCGCCAAACGACCGGCGGCTGGTGAATGCACTGACGACGACGATCCTGACCCGGTTTGCAGATGTTCATATCGTGGACGTACCCAATTCATTCAACTCAATCATTTTTGCAAGCATACAGCCGACCAGCAGCGATAACCTGAAGGCGAACTATGCCCACCTCGCCACGCAAACAGGCATTCACCCGCTGTTGCTGGAGACGATGGTGATCGCAATCGACAACCTGCAACCATCACCGGAAGCGACGCTGGTCTTCACCGACGACCGCGCACCGGTGGAGTGGATCACTAACAATATGGTGATCCGCTTCCTGCTATCACCAAGTATGGAGGCATTGCAATGAAGCAGCTACAGCGAATCACACTGATCCTGGTCAGCCTATCACTGCCCATCTTCTTCCTGTTGACGGCGGTGCGTGCACTGTTCACCCCACTTTATCCCATGCTCGAATACCGCGTGCCCGGTTTTCCGGATGATATTTATGGGTTCACTAATGCGGAACGACTGGATTATGCCCTGATCGCGATCAATTACATCACCGATCCTGATGTTGCACTGACTGCACTCTCTTCGCTGCAATTCC
>JABLXM010000017.1 GCA_013177815.1 Anaerolineae bacterium
CCATAGACGGATCTTTGAGCGCGCCCGTTGCGTGCGCACCAACCCCAACGCAAGATTGAGCCAATCACGGCTTGGACCGCCCTGCTTGGCGGTAAGCACTTCGACCTGGTCGCCGGTTTTAAGTTCATAATCCAATGTGACCAAGCGACCATTTACTTTGGCGCCACGGCAGCGGTGCCCAATTTCAGTGTGGACATGGTATGCAAAATCTATGGGAGTTGATCCAGCCGGGAGATCGATGATATCGCCGCGTGGCGTGAATACATATACCCGATCCTCGAATACATCGCTCTTCATACTATCGACGAATTCGCTGGCATCCTCAACATCCTGACGCCACTCCATCAAGCGACGAAGCCAATTGATACGTTCCTCGTAAGCCTCGTCTCGTTTTCCCTTTTCCTTGTAACGCCAGTGAGCAGCGATGCCATACTCCGCGCTTTGGTGCATATCTGCCGTACGAATCTGCACCTCCAGCGGTTTGCCATCATCATAGATGACAGCGGTATGGATCGATTGATAAAAATTATCCTTGGGCGCAGCGATATAGTCATCAAACTCGTAGGGGATGGGTCGCCAGGAGGTATGAATGATGCCCAGTGCTGCATAACACGATGGGATATCGGGTACGATCAGGCGAACGCCGCGGAGGTCGCGCACCATTTCGAAAGGGCGCCCTTTTTCTGTCATCTTTTTATATATCGAATATATGTGTTTGGGGCGACCTGATATCTCGACAGATATACCGGCTTGCTCCAGCATGATCCTTAGCCGGCTTATGATATCTTGTATCTGGTTCTCGCGATCTTCCCTGCGTTCTGCCAGATTATCGGCAATCTCCTTGTATTTCTCTGGCTGCGTATAGCGAAGTCCAAGGTCTTCGAGTTCCCATTTCATTCGCCAGATACCAAGACGATTGGCGAGCGGGGCGAATATATCTAAGGTCTCTTGGGCTATTCGACGCCTTTTCCCCTCCGGCATATAACCCAGCGTCCTCATATTATGCAGACGATCCGCGAGTTTAATCAGCACCACGCGGATATCTTCACCCATCGCGATGAAGGTCTTGCGTAGCGTTTCAACTCGCAAGTCTTTCCTTCGGTCGCCAGGTTCCTCGTCGACCAATAAATTATTTGATGTTGAATCCGGACCATTGTTTTCATCGGCGTGATGATCACCACGAGAAACCCGTGGTAGATTGGTCAACTTGGTGACACCATCCACCAGGCGGGCGACTTCATCTCCGAAGGTATCGATGATGTCCTCGATCGTTACATCTGTATCTTCAACAGTGTCGTGTAGAAGCGCTGCGATGACGATCACGGGGGGAACACGCATTTCAGCTAGAATTCCTGCTACCGCCACACAGTGAGATACATAGGGCTCTCCAGACGCCCGTTGTTGACCGCTATGCGCTTTTTCTGCGAACTCGTAGGCATGAAGAATTAAATCCCTATCAACTTTCGAATAGGATTCGGGAAGTATTTCGATCAGATTCTCGATCTTCATATAAAGCCAACTGAGCAGTAAATAATTCTTACCGATTAGTATAACCGTTTGCTAACAGAATAATCAAGCGGTGAGCAAAAAATACTACTACACCATTTATTTTTTCTTTGATCCGGAATTTAGTCTCACAAATAGATCATTTAATTGGATCTCTGCCATGGAGTTGAATGTATGGGTCGCGTGGCTGGTATCCAGATATCGGGTAATCTCATTCGGTATAGCAATACAGACCATGCCTGCACTCAATGCTGCTGTAATGCCATTTGGCGAATCTTCAAATGCGATTACTTCCCCTGGTTTCAATCCCATTTTCTTGGTGGCGCAAAGGAACAATTCGGGGTCTGGTTTCACATTGCGCACATCATCTGCTGTGCAAATTATCTCGAACTCTTGGACGAGACCCAATCGTCGAAGCTGGGTATGCACCCAATTTTGAGGCGAGCTGGAGGCAATTGCCAGTCGAAGTTTGTGCTCTTTGGCTTGCTGAATTATTTCGATGACACCAGGAAGAGGTTTCGATTGTGCGACACGTTCATCCGAAAGTTGACGTTGAAGTTGATAGAGGGTGCCTGCGTCCACCCGAATGTTGCACTGATTTTCTAAATAAGCGATCACATCAAACTTATCATTCGACGATCCGACACAAGCTGCCCATGCCGTTATTGGTAAGATTGCATCATATCTGCGGAAAATCTCAACCCACGCTTCATATTCCGGGACTTCACTATCAAAAATGGTGCCGTCAAAATCAAATATTATGCCTTTATATTGCATCACCGGCTCCGTAAGCATTGGTTTATTTTAACTGCTCCTGCCCCGCGAATGCTCTATAGGGGGACAATAAATCAAGAATCTTGCCATCCTGCAGATCAGCTTGACGGGTGATCACGCGGGCGATCAATTCGCCCACACCCGGTCCAAGCATAAAGCCCTGCCCACACATACCAACTGCGTAGAATAAACCTTCGATCTTGTTCGACCAGCCAATGAACGGTGCGCCATCCGGAGTCATTGGATATAGACCGCGCCAGGTTCTGCGTACGCGGATATTCTTCAACTTTGGCATCAGCGAGA
Organism: Anaerolineae bacterium; assembly: GCA_013177815.1. Classification (GTDB taxonomy): domain Bacteria; phylum Chloroflexota; class Anaerolineae; order Anaerolineales; family Anaerolineaceae; genus JABLXM01. Next base: position 2,584 of record JABLXM010000017.1, read on the forward strand.
TCATTCGTTTACTGACCATCGGTAAAAAAGAGGAGGTTTCCTCGCAATCGAACCCCCAAATATTCGGGTCAGGCGTCATACAGAAGAAAATTTGACCGGTGTGGTGCTGGTAAAAATATATATTGGCAGAGCCGGGGTGGGGCGCGATGTCCACGATCATGGGAAAAAAGAAACGCTCTACCGCTTCGGTTACACCGGATTCATGCGAGTCGGGCATAACTGGGATGGATTCCCCGGTCATGGCATTCAGGCGACCAGACCAGGCGCCGGCGGCATTCACGACGATTGGGGCAGAAAATTGGTCGGTTTCAGTCTGCACACCGGTTATTCTGCCGTTATCAATCGTTAGCGCCGTTACGGTTTGGCGGAAATGATACGCCACGCCAAGCGCGATCGATTGGCGGTAAAAGGCATGGATTGCCAATAGTGGTGAAGCTGAGCCATCATCGGGCGAATAGGTACCACCCAATAAACCAGTGGGGTTTAGATCAGGAATGAGTTCGAGCAATCCCTCTTTGGGCAGCCAGTCAATATTGAGGTGAAAACGTTTTTGAACGTCGAGCAATGTTTTTAGTTTATTCTTTTCTGATTCATGGTAGGCGACGAAACAATAACCACCACGCACCCATTCGATCTCATCACCGTATTCTTCTTTCCAGGTGGAGAAGATTTCAATACTACGCTGACAAAGGCTAATCTTGGCGGCATCGGAATGGGTGGCGCGAATCCCGCCTATGGCTTTCTTGTTCGATCCTTGCCCGACGCTGGGATACTGATCCAGCACCAGCACGCGAAGACCGACTTTTGCCAGAGCGAGAGCGGTCGGACATCCGATCGACCCTGCGCCGATGACAATGACATCGTATGTGTTGTTACTGTAGTGGTCAGGCATCCAGATCCCCCATATGATCCGGTGCAAACTTTCCCAGTGGTATTTCGATGAATAATGGTCTGATGGTACCATCAGTAATCTTATCTTTGCCTATGCCTGCTTCCGAGAGCAATTTCATAATCAAGGGGTTGCAAGTTTTACTGCCACAAGCGCCCATTCCGGCTCGTGTAATTGCTTTGATCTCGTTCAGATCGGTATATCCCTGGCAAATCTTCTCCCGGATCGCATTAATGGTAACCCGTTCACAACGGCAGATGATCTCATCGTCATCCCTGCGATTGTCCATCGGATCGAGATGCGGGGTTGATGAAGGATCGATTATTTGAACGCCGGCGATCTTGGCTGCGTCATCCCGGGGCGCCTTCACTTGGATGAGGTTAGTGTGGTTATTGCGTGAATTGGAAAGAACCTTGATGACGTTAGTTACTCCCAATACCGCGCCTCCAGCATCGGTCACCACGACCCGATCACCTGGATGGAGGGATTCCCTCTCAAACTCGTATGGGATCGTTACGGTGGGGAAATCTGTATCCTTGCGGCTGTCAACCAGTGTGATGGCTAAACCCGGGCAGCCGATGACACATTGACCGCATCCTATACAACTCGCATCAGGGCTGATGAATTTGGGCACGCTGAGTATGTCCGGACCGGTCAACTGGATGAGGTTTTTCGAGCATAATCCCACGCAGGGGTCGCACGGAATCTCTTGCCGGCAGTGAATGACGGGGAAAACGCCATCACGGATATCAACATCATACAAAGGGTACGTTCTTCCCGGTTTGGACCTTAGCCGTTCGCTGGTTATGTACCAATCATCTGGAATCGCCACTTTATTACCAATGTATGCGGTTACGATCTGGCGTCCGGTAATCTTGCCGGAGAATATGGCAGCCGAGGCTTCGGCAATTTCCTCTGCATCACCGGCGATATAGGCGGGAATTCCATACGCCATCGCCTTTTGATAGAATTCATCGATCGGAGATAAACCCACTGCGATCAGGATCGTATCGCAGGCAAAGGTTTTTTGTGTGCCCTGGATGATTTGAAAGTGGGTGTCTACTTCGGTGATGGTGATGGATTCGACAGACTCGGAACCGTTTGCAGAAACAACCGTATGGGATTCAAGAATTGGAACGCCTAAACGGGCGAGTTTATCCCGATGAACGCGATAACCGCCGCATTCCGGTAAGGCTTCGACGAGACCGACAACTTCGATCCCTGCCTGTAGGGCATGATAGCCTGCGATCAGTCCTACATTCCCACCACCAACGATGAAGACTTTTTTTGCCGGGCGGACCAGATCGCGATTAACCAGGGTCTGGAATGCACCTGCACCGTAGACTCCGGGCAGGGTGTTACCGGGAAAAGCCAGAGATTTCTCCCGGGCACCGGTGGCAATCAGGATAATTTCCGGCGTTACCAGCACGTAATCATCGCCGCGCATGACGCCGACCCGTTTATCGCTGTATACAGCAATAGCGGTTGATTGGGTCCAAATCGTGATAGGCTCCATTGATCTGGTTTGCTGCTCTAGCCGGGCGGCGATGTCGATTCCACGTGTGCCGGCGTAAACCGCTTCAGTGGATCCGAAGAAACGATGTGTTTGGAGGACTAGTTTTCCGCCCAAGCGAGGTTTGTCGTCGACCAGTAAAGTGGGGATGCCCTGCCCAGCCAATTCGATGGCAGCAGATAATCCAGCCGGTCCCCCGCCAATGATCAACACCGGGGTCGATACCTCCTGCGGATCAAAGGTCATATGATGCGTGTCAACCTGGGGCAACCTCGGCAACCCATCCATTGGGAAGATTTTCATACCATGCCTGATGGGCTCTACGCAGGCTTTCACTGGTTTGTTGTCGGCTACCACCATACATTGTGCGCATTGACCGTTTGCACAAAAAATACCGAGCGGTGCACCATCCTTATGATGATGCCCGAAGACGCGGATACCATTTGCCAGTAATGCAGATGAAATCGGTTCTCCTTCAAAGGAGGTGAACGGCTCATCATTCCAATAGAAATCTATCGGTATCCTCTCGGGGATGACCAGGATGGGGTGTGATGTGATATGGTTATCAATCATGTGTTACATCGCAGTGAGTATAACCGGAAAAGGACAGGAGCGAATTTTCCTAATTTTAGCAAAATTAAGTGGCACACGCCTATGACCAAGTAACACCTTTTCCTGGATTATGTGTCATGTTAAACAAAACGTGCTAAAATTCGCGTGATTTAGACAACTTACGGGAGAGATACTTGATGAAAAAGATAGCCATTTTAACTAGCGGTGGCGACGCCCCGGGAATGAATGCTGCCATTCGCGCAGCGACCAGAACGGCAATCCGTGCGGGGCTGGAAGTTTTTGGCGTATATCAAGGCTATCAGGGTTTGATTGAAGGGAGAATCCGCCCGTTGGGAGCAAGGGATGTCGGTGGCATTATCCAGCGGGGAGGTACGATACTGGGCAGCGCGCGTAGTGAGGAATTTAAAACGATAGATGGTCAACGGAAGGCGATCCGGTCGCTTAATCAATTTGGTATTGAAGGATTGATCGTGATCGGAGGCAATGGTTCCCAAACGGGTTCTGAGGCGCTTTCCAGGTTGGGTCTTCCGGTGATGGGGGTGGCGTCAACGATCGATAATGACCTTTACGGATCCGAGATAACCATTGGTGTGGATACTGCCTTGAATATTGCCTTGGAAGCGATCGATCGGTTGAAAATCACAGCGTCATCCCACCAACGCGCTTTTTTTGTCGAGGTGATGGGACGCGGCTGTGGCTATCTGGCATTAATGACCGGTCTCGCCGGAGGTGCGGAAGCGATCGTCATCCCAGAAGTAAAAACCAACCCGGAAGAACTTGCACAGGTAATGGAAGAAGCTTACGAGAAAGGGAAGGCACACGCCATTGTCATTGTTGCTGAAGGTGCAGATTATAATGCGGAGAGACTCGCGGCTTATTTTAAAGAGCATCGGGAACGGCTTGGCTTCTCGATCAGGGTAACGACATTAGGGCATGTTCAGCGGGGAGGTAATCCCGGTGCATATGATCGTATCCTTGCGACAAGGTTGGGTTGGAACGCCGCCACCCGCATGATCGATGGCGAACACGGCAAGTTGGTTGGCATTAATAAAAGTGAGATTACCGCCACACCGTTATCCGAAGTTGTCGCAAGCAAGAAAGAGCTCGATCTTAGGTTGCTTGAACTTAGCCAGTTACTTGATTAGTGTTGTAGCCACCATGTTGATATTGGCTTAATTTGATCGATGCCTCAAATAAGCTTCGATAAAACCATCGATATCACCATCCAACACACTCTGGATATTCCCGGTTTCGTGTTCGGTACGATGGTCTTTCACCATTTGATATGGATGCAGAACATAAGAACGTATCTGACTGCCAAACTCGGCTTTAATATAATCACCCCGCAGTTGGGATAATTTACGTTCTTGTTCCTCTTGTTTTATCTCAAATAACCTGGCTCGCAACACACGCATCGCATTTTCGCGATTTTGGATCTGAGAACGTTCGTTCTGGCAGGAAACAACGACCCCGGTTGGGATATGCGTGATACGGACGGCGGTAGCGTTCTTTTGCACATTTTGACCACCCGCGCTTGAAGACCGAAAAATATCAATTTTCAGATCATCTGAATCGATCTCTACGGAGTTATCATCCGGCACATCCGGTAGAACCTCAACCTGAGCAAATGAAGTGTGTCTGCGATGAGCGGAGTCAAATGGTGACAGCCTGACGAGACGGTGAATTCCTTTTTCGGTACGTAAATAGCCATATGCGAACCGACCGGTGACGGATATTGTGACGCTTTTAATGCCGGCTTCTTCACCCTCTGAGACATCCAAAATCTCGGTTTGGTATCCTTTTTGTTCCGCCCAGCGCAGGTACATGCGTTCGAGCATGGCTGCCCAATCTTGTGAGTCGACTCCTCCAGCGCCAGCGTGAATGGACAGGATACAATCGCCCTTGTCGTATTTGCCAGAAAGGAGAATATCGATTTCTTTCTGGTCGACCAATTGTTCCATCCGACTGATTTCGATCTCCAGTTCAGCGCGCATTGTTTCGTCGCCCAACTCAGATAATTCCAGGGCGTCCTGCAATGTCTTTTCAATATTCTCCCATGCTTCCAATTCCAGGCGCAACTCGGAAATCTGCTTCATGACGCTCGAAGCAGCCTTATGATCATTCCATAATGATCCATCTTCAGTGGATTTTTCTAATTGTTCAAGACGGGATCTATAGTGGGCTAAGTCAAAGATGCTCCCGTAGTGAGTTTACACGTAATTGGGTGTTTTGAATTCTATCGATCAGGTCTAACATCTGTGAGATGACTCCTATTCCATCAAAATACCATCAACGAATGATTGACGGTCAAATTCATAAAGATCATCTGGATTTTCGCCCATACCAGCAAAAAGGATCGGCAATCCCAATTCTTGCTGGATCGAGAACGCCATTCCACCACGGGAAGATGAATCCAGTTTTGCCAAAATAATCCCGGTTAAATTGACTTCTGTTTTGAATTGCTTTGCCTGTTGCAGGGCATTTTGACCGGTGGTGGCATCCAAGACAAGCCAACATGCGTGTGGCGCGCCGGGCAAGGCTTTACCAACAACACGCACGACCTTTTTTAACTCTTCCATCAAATTTGACCTGGTGTGCAACCTGCCGGCAGTATCGATGAGGACGACATCCATCCCGCGCGACAATCCCGCTTGAACTGTATTGTAGGCGACCGATCCTGGGTCGGCATTGGTTTGACCGGCAATGACTGGAATATCAAGCCGATCTCCCCACACTTGTAGCTGGTCTACCGCTGCTGCACGGAATGTGTCTGCTGCGCCGAGGAGAATGGTTTTTTCCTGGTTCTTGAAATATTTCCCCAGTTTTGCTGCCGTGGTGGTTTTACCGGAACCATTCACGCCGACAAGTAATATCACAGCCGGTTTGAGCCCATCGAATGAAATTCGATCAGGTTTGATCAGGCGGGATAACAAGTCATCGTGTAATAATCTATGGAGATCACCGCTTCTGATGATCCCGGAATTAATTACTTCGCCTTTGAGCGATCGGATAATCTGATCAGTGGTTGTGATGCCAACATCAGCCTGGAGCAACAGCGCTTCAAGATCGTCCCAGGTTTCATTCGTGATCTCGGTGGCGCCAAAAAGAGTGGATAAACGCCCGAAAGTGACCTTTCTGGTTTTCTCGAGGCTGTCTTTCCATTTGGTGAAGACGGATGCCATAGGGAAGAGATTATACCATGTGCATTTTGAGGAGAAAAAACGCCAGATTCACGGATTATTTTGTGTGGCGAGTTGCCCACATCCGGATTGAATATCCATGCCACGCCGCATCCGAATCGTACCAGAGATGCCAGTATCCGTGAGAATTTTCAGGAAGGCATTTGCCCGCTCCCTTGGGCTGCCTTTGCCAGCATAACCGGAAGTCGGATTAAGCGGAATTAAATTGACATGGCACAACATGCCTGCTAGCTTTTTGGATAATTTTCTGGCATGTTCAGCCGAGTCATTGACATCCTGGATGAGCGCCCACTCAAACGATATGCGTCTTCGGGTGTGATCGACGTATTCCCGGCATGTGGCAAGCAGTGCGTCCACCGGGTATTTACGGTTCACTGGCAGCATCGATGATCGGAGGGCATCATCTACCGCATGCAGGCTTATGGCTAGATTGACCTGGCGATTCTCACTTGTAAAACGCTTGATCATGGGAATTATCCCGACCGTACTGATGGTGAAACGTCTTTCACCTAAATTCATCCCGTGGGGGTCGTTCAGAGTCGTAATGGCTTGCATGACCGCGTCATAATTATGAAATGGTTCACCCATACCCATTAAGACAATATTGGTGACCCTCTCATCCATGGACAAGAGGTAACGTGCGTATAACAGGACTTGTTCGATTATTTCACCCGAGGTCAGGTTGCGGCGAAAACCCATTTGCCCGGTAGCACAGAATGAGCAATTCATAGCACACCCGACCTGGCTGGATATACACAGTGTATTGCGTTTATCGTATTGCATGAGAACCGCTTCGATAAACTCGCCGCCTGACAGCCTGAGTAATTTCTTAACGGTACGTTTGTCTTGGGAGAGTTGTTGTTGGATTTCTTGCAATCCTTTGAATTGAAAATCGCGTGCCAATTGCTCGCGAAGGCGTGTAGGGAGATTGTAGATGTCCATAGGGGTAACAACGAATTGCTTGTATAGCCCCGACCAGACCTGGTCAGTACGATAAGCCGGTTCACCCAAGGCGGAAAAATATTCTGTCAATTGCGGATATGCCAAATTATGAATGTTCGGTCGATTGGGCGGGTTAGGCGTGTGCATTGGTTAAGCAAGTATCTGATCGATCAACGAATGAACATCAGCGGCAATGATATCCGGCTGAGTGTTGCTTGAAGCCAGGTCTTTTTGGGTTGTTACCCCGGTGAGTACAAGCGCGGTTGGGCAACCGGCATTGATGCCTGCCTGAATATCCGTATCCAACCGGTCGCCAACCACAAGCGTTTCGGAAGCGGCAGTGCAGGTGAAGGATAACGTGGCTGCGATCATGGCGGGAAACGGTTTGCCGGCGATAATAGGCGCTACATCTGTAGCTGCCTGGATGGCGGCTAAAATAGACCCAGCCCCTGGCGTGAGACCACGCGGCGATGGAAAGGTGCGGTCCGGGTTGGTGCCATAGAAGGGAATACCAGAACGGATCAACAAGGTCGCCGTAGCCAACTTCTCGTAAGTAATCGCCCGGTCCAAACCGGCGATCACCGCTAGAGGGGTAACATTGGACTGATAGAAGCCTTTTGCTGCCAAAATATCAATAATTCCGTCCTCCCCGATAATGTAAAGCGGTCCACCGCCCGGGAATTTTTGACTCAATAAGGCGGCGAGAGCGACAGAAGATGTAATTACCGAACCGGGGGGGGATTGGATTCCGAGGGCAAGGAGACGTTCCCTTACTTTATCTGGATGCGAGGTAGCGTTATTTGTGGCGAAGGCATAGCGGATTCCGCGCCCAGAAAGTCGGTCAAATAATTTTGATAAACCCTCGAATGGTTGCTCTCCACGCCAAAGCACGCCATCCATATCGAAAATCATCCCTTTGATATTATTGATCGTTACCATTGTGTTTCTACAATATTAGAGGCTTTCTAAAAAGCGACCTGTCACTTTGAACGCACCGAAGAGACTCTCATCTGGAGACACCTGGCTTCGTTCAGTAAGACGGGATGACTTTTTGGAGAGCCTCTATGTATAAGTCGGTTATTAACTGCATCAACTTCTTATGATTTTGCATCCCCGTCTTTTTGCGGGGCTTTCAGGACCTGGTCGACCAGCCCGTATTCGACTGCACCTTCGGCATCCAGGTAAAAATCGCGTTCGGTATCGTGTTCGATCACATCCAGTGGTTTACCGGTATTATTAGACATGATCTGGTTGAGACGGGCTTTTAACCGCAGTATCTCTTTTGCCTGGATTTCGATATCCGATGCTTGACCTTGAGCACCGCCAAGCGGTTGATGGAGGTGAATGGTCGCACTCGGAAGGGCATAACGGTGACCTTTGGTTCCGGCGGCGAGTAGAACAGTACCGAATGAAGCTGTCACACCAACCGCGACGGTACTGATTATGTTCGGAACCATTTGCATCGTGTCATAGATCGCCAACCCCGCGTATATCTGACCTCCGGGGGAGTTGATATACATCTGGATGTCTCGTTCCGAGTCTTCGCGCCAAAGAAATAGTAATTGCGCGACCACAACATTGGCAACCTGATCATCGATTGCGGTGCCAACAAATATGATCCGTTCTCTTAGTAGCAGGGAATAAATATCATAAGCGCGTTCACCACGTCCTGATGATTCGACCACCATTGGAATAACGGATTCATAATTCTTGATTGTCATCTGTTGCTCCTTGACTTACTTTCTTCCTGACCGATTTTTTTGTGGGGGAAGATTTGGTAATGTCTTGCTCTGATTTATCGCTGGCAGATTTGGCAGACCGAGATCTTTTAGCCTGCTTGGTTTCTTCCGGGGTGGTGGATGCTTCCCCGGTTACGATATCTTTCAATCTCTCGAGAATTTTATTGTTCAACATTTTATTGGCGGTATTCAACGCCAATCGACTAGCCATGCGGCGCATTTCTTGACTGCCACGTTTTTTGAAATCTGGTGAAGATTCCAGGATTTGAAGAGTTTCCTTATAAGTATTCTCTATAATGCCATCTTCAATCTCGACTTTTTCATTGCGGGCGATTTCTTCCAATACGAGTGATTGTTCAAGGCGTTTTTTGGCGGCTGGTTTAACTTCTTTCTCAATAAAATCAGCCTGTTCCAGTTCGCGTGTTTTAAGGTAGGTTTGCAGGTCAAGCCCTTCACGTTCCAAGTTCTTTTTGAGTGAATCAAGAACGGCATCAATTTCCTCATTCAATAATTGGGGCGGGTATGCGATGGTGGATTGTTCGATAATGGCATTGAAGATTTGGTCGAAGAATTCATTATTGTAATCATCGGTGCGCTCATGTTCCAGTTGATGATTGATTTCGGCGCGCAATTTATCGATGGTGTCAAATTCACCCAACGACTGTGCAAATTCATCATTGAGTTCCGGCAGGGTCAATTGACGAACTGTTTCAACTGTGACAGTGTAATCGACAGTTTTTCCCTGAAGTTCTTCTGTTGAGCTTGTTTTTGGGAATTTGTGTGAGAGCTTCTTCTCGTCGCCTGGCTTCACGCCAATTAATGCTTTTGAGAAACCTGGGTATGGCTGTTCCTTTTTTCCATCTGCATCGTCCAGCAAAATCTGTGTAGGTGAGTCAGTCAAGTATTGCGCTGACTGACCCTCAGAAGGATTCTGTATGGTTGCAGAAACTTTGGCGAGGACTACATCTCCCATTTTTGCCGGCTGGTCAGATGTTTCGGCAGTGGCGTAATTGTAGCGCATCTCCTCTAAAACCTTATCTACATCATCATCTGCCACTTTAGGTGGTGCATACTCCATTCGAATTGAATGGTAATCACCCAAGATGACCTCTGGTTCCAATGGAACAACGAGTATTAAAGTCAGCGGGTCTTTACTTGGAATATCCTCTATAATTCCCGGGGCAGCAGGGCGGATATCTGCCTGTTCAAGCACTTTGGGATATTCTTCATCGATCAAGAGATCAATGGCTTGTGTTTCGATAGCTTCATCACCGAAATAACGACGGATGAAGTCGTATGGGGCTTTACCCGGGCGAAATCCGGGAATCTTCTTATCGCGGGATATCCTTTTTGCTGCCCGTTGCTTATATCCCTCGAATTGTTCGGGATCAAATGATACAGTCACCCTCACTTGGTGATCGGCGATTTTCTCGGTTTGAATGTTCAACAATACTCCTTATTCCCGTCCAATTTTATGGGGAAGGAGGGACTTGAACCCTCACGCCTTGCGGCACGTGATCCTAAGTCACGCCTGTCTGCCAATTCCAGCACTTCCCCGTAAAATTGGATTATAAGCCAGAGGATGCTCACCGTCAACGAATGGCAATCAAATGTATCATCCCTGGTATTGAAAAGTGATACGGATTGATATGATCTTACATATCAAAGATATTTCATCGCTGCTTCAATGGTGGCATTCTCGTGTAGTATTGCGGCGACAGCCCGAGTCATGGCTTCCGGGTTTTCTGATTGCCAGATGTTTCTGCCGATTGCGACGCCGCGTGCACCAAGATCAACCGCGGATTTAATATCTGCCAGCATATCCTGCTCTTTGCCGCGCTTTGCCCCGCCTAGAATTACGACCGGTACGTAACAACCGGAAGTAACCTTGTCGAACTCCGATCCGTATGGGAGTTTTATTATATCCGCTCCCAGTTCTGCACCTACACGAGCGGATAGCGCAAGATTTTCGGTTGTACGCCATTCCGGTGCAGAATCGAAACCGCCGGGCACCATCTCTGCAAGGACGTTCACGCCCCATTCATGTGCTTTCTGAATGACGGTGGCAATATTTTCCAGGCTTTTTTGTTCATCTGGCGCGGCGGGAAAACCCGAAACAGCGACAGCATCGGCGCCCAGTCGGACAGCATCTTCTACCCGGTAGAATAACGATCCGGGACCCTTACTGGTGCCAATGCTGGTTGTGCCACCATCTACGCGCATGATCAAGCCAACACGTGCTAATTCTTTAGCAAAGTGAGTAGAAACACCGTAGGAAGTCAGAATGGCATCTGCTCCACCTTTGACAATCTTCTTGATCGTCTCGCCAGGGTTTTCGAGCCCTTTGCAGGGTCCGTCCATCAAACCATGGTCCATGGCGACAATTAAAGCCCGACCGTCTTCATTGAATATTCTATTTAGTCTGCGAATCATAATGTTTAATCATCCTCCGTAATGATAAAAATTTATTTTATAAGGGCTACCGATACCAGGTTTAAGTCAATCCATTGTCAGCACAACCCGATAAGTATCCGGTTTGATGGCGGCTTCGAAAGCTTCATGAATGCTGCTGAAAGGATAGGTCTTGGAGATGAATGGGCGCATATCGAACAGTCGATTTGAGATCATTTTCACAGCAGTATGAACATCTTCGCGACCCTGGCTGACAGTACCCGTGAGGGTTATTTCTCGACTGTGGAAGGGGTTCGGATCAATGCTGATTTTGGACCCTTTTGGATAAATACTGGCATAGACCATAACCCGTCCGCCCCTGGCGATGGCATCGAACGATTGTTCCAACGCCGAGGCGATACTAACGGCGCAATAAACGACATCTGCCCCCCGACCATCGGTGAGCGCTTTTATCTGATCTGTGTACCCCCCCTGCGTTGGATCGATGACCTCATCCGCGCCCATTTTCTTCGCCATTTGCGCGCGTTCCTGATTCACTTCACTAACGATGACACGGGCACCCATGTTCTTCGCCAACCGTAAATGAAGTAAACCCATGATGCCAGCGCCGATGATGACCGCGTTTTCAGAGGCTTTCAGATTGGACTTTCTAATACTGCGTGTAACACAAGCGAGTGGCTCGGATAAAGCTAATTCCTCGAAAGGGATATCGTTTTTTGATTTGAAGACTTGATAATCTTCCAACAGCATGTATTCGGCTAAACCGGCGGGACCAGGTACATCCGAGTCGTTGACCGGTTTGTTAGCATTTTCACAGATATTATCCAAGCCATTTCTGCAAGCATCGCAATAGCCACAGCGGTTGAGCGGCGAGCACATTACCCGATCACCTGGCTTGGCGTCAAGATGGACATAGGGTCCTACCGAGACAAGTTCGCCAGCGACCTCATGCCCCCCTGATAATGGATAAATCTTCTCGTGACCGAAGTACATACGCTGTTCCCAGGTGCATAATGCACAAGCTTTAACTTTGACCAATGCTTGGTGTGGACCTGGCTCTGGGATCGGTACTTCATCGATCCTGATCTCCTTTTCTCCCACAAAGACAGCCCTTTTATACGTATCAGACATTAATCTACTCCTTAATAAAGTTTTGGTTACTTGAATACACCGACGCGAATGACCTCATTTGTCACTGCATCAACCCCTGGCCAAATCGGGTATGACAACAGGATACCAGTAAAGATGATTGCACCTAGCAACATGACCGGAGATACCTTTTTTTTGCTGAGCAGCCACCATGCCAATAAGACAGCTAATACAGGAAGTAAGTTTGGGATGATCTGGTCAAGGATGTTCTGAATCCCAATAACGGTGCCGCCGATCCGGATTGCTACAGGCGTGGAAAGATTGACGAAAGAGACAGTTAAAGCGCCCATGATAAAATTCCCCAATACTTGCGCTCGGGTGATCCAATTTTTCATGAAACCGCCAGATAACACCGATAGCACTAACTTACGACCCTGCTTATAACCCTGCCACCAAACCAACCACCCCACCCCCCAAACGAACGCAGCTACGATAATTAAATAGATAATTGGACCAAGGATATTGCCCTCGGTGACGCCTGAAATATTGCCACCAGTCGCAACACCCATCCCGATTGCCAGTCCGATGGGTATGACTATTCCTTGCTGGATAGTATCCCCGATACCCGATAATGGTCCCATAAGACCGACCTTGGTTCCATTGATGGCTTCGTCAGAGATATCTGCCCCGCTGGCACGTTCTTCCTCCATAGATATCACAATCCCATGGACAATACCGCCAATATCCGGCTGGGTATTGAAGAAGACCAGGTGACGTTTCAGTGCAGCGCTAATATCGTCTTTGGTGTGGTACAACTTTCTAATAATTGGAGTCATGGAGTGGGCAAATCCAAGCCCTTGAAGGCGCTCCCAGTTCCAGGATGCGTGCGAGAAAAACAGCCAGCGTAACCAGGCTCCAAACACATCCTTCCGGGTAAGAATGCCTGGTGGTGGGTCTGGCGCCTCTGTTATTTGAATAGATTCAGTTTCACCTGATTGTGTGAATCGAACGTGCATAAAAGCAAGAACAGCTCCAATCCCCGCTAATATTAATAAATTAACCTGCTCACCAAGAAGTGTTGTGATGATGAATCCCAGAAAGTAGTAGGGCCATACGGAAGGAAGGAAAAGGTAGCGCAGATTCATCGCGATACCCAATGCAGCGAGCATGCCACTCGCTGCATAAAGCCCGTTCATCACCCAGAGAGCGTTTTGGGAAATCCAATTAAGGCTGGCACTGACGACTGGTGCGCCCAGATAGGCGGCGACCGCTACCGGCAAACCGTATAACAGCAATAAAAAGGGTTGCGTATAGATAAAATTGCTCAATGCAACCATTCGAATATTACCGTCTTCTGCATATTGGTCTGCCCAATGTGGAACGATGGAAGAGAGGGACATTCGTAATGAAAAGGTCACACTACCCAGCAGTCCTAACGGCGCTGCCAATGCCAGTGAAGACTGGACATCGAGTCCGCCTGCCAATGCAAGGGCTGTCCCCAGGTATCCTGCGAGCGCCGGATCGCTGGGTAACGTGCCGCCAGCACCAATCCAACCGAGGTAGAGAATGTTGATATTCGCACCGATCGCGACACCTTCTGCAGGATGCCCCATAACCAAACCCACCAGGGCACCTGCGACAAGGGGGCGATAAAACACCGTGAAACCAAGGTTGGCAAACCAGGGTGATAGCGAACCATAATACATTAATCCGATTAAAATAGCTGTCCCGAGCCCGATCTTTGGGGCATCTGCCTGGTTGCCAGCAGATGCTTTAACGGAAGCAACACTTACAAATAATAGGACAAGACTGATGATGAATGCGATTGCTATTTTTTTTGTGTTCATTTCTTATATCTCCGCCGGTCATAATAACAATTATGATGGTTCAAGTGATTTGGGGGGTTCGCTGGGTACTCTTTGAAAGTATATTCGAATACCGTATTCTTGCAACTTACGAAGCGTTTCCAGTTCAAGAGTAGAGATGGATATATTTTTATAATAGCGTTCGCGTTCTGGTGTACTACCAAGGGCTCCAATGTTGATATGTTTGAGCGGGAATCCGATTTCGAATAATTGCATTGCTGCCGCAGGAGATCTAACAATTACCATGGTCGAAGTGGTTGAATTGTCGCTTTTGTAAAATTCAGGACCTTCTTTGATCGAGCAGATATCTATTGTAATACTGGGTGGCGCCGAATACCGATAGACATTTTGTAAAAAGAGATCTTCCGCTAAAACGTCATCAATTATTAAGATACGTTTGATCTGTAATTCCGCGATCCACACGGTGACAATCTGTCCGTGGATTAATCGATCATCTATTCTGAATAATGCCCAATCATCGTTCATTTGTCCATCATTCTATTTGTCATTTTCGGTAGAAACTTATCAATCTGGCGCAAATACCTTAATATTACTCATACCTGCCTGAAGAACATTGGCAACCAAGTCATCGATGTCATCGATATTTTGAGACATCGCTGCGTGTATCAGCATGGGCAAATTGAAACCACTGATACAGCGGGTGTTTGGTCGACTTAAATATTGGGCGCATACCTGGAAAGGCGTGCCTCCGATGAAATCAACCATAAACAGCACGGGTTCTTCGTCAAGCAAGGACAGGTATTCTTTGACCTTTTGGTGCAATTGCTCTGGAGTATCGTCGGGTAATAAGTCAATGGCAATAAAATTATTGGTTTTACCAACGATCATTTCCAAAGACTGGACAGCCGATGCAGCGATCGATCCGTGTGCAATAATAATTGTATTCATGTATTATTATTCCATTAAATGGCATGTTAGATTGTAAGAGATAGAAAATGCCCTGTCAATGGCAAGTTTATTTTTCCGCAAATTGCGTTCCTACACAATCCATTCTTGCTGCTGATCGTTGGGATTTAGCAGGTTTTTATGTCTGTTGATCGGCTGAATAAGTGGATTTTATCGTATGTACAAATTGATCAATGGACTGAATGTCATAGAAAGATTTACGCTGCTCTTTTGTCAGCAGCGAAGGGTTGAAATATTTACCGGCATGTTTTCGAAATAGCTGGAAAGCAACCGGTTCGCCATAAAATGTACACATCATCGAGAGGTGTTGGGATGCAATGTGGACAATCTCATTCAACTCGAGATCCTGTTTCTCTACTTGTTTGAATATCCAAGGATTGCCAATTGCAGCACGTCCGATCATGATCGCATCACAACCTGTTTGGGCAAACATCCGACCAATATCATTAAGTGATTTGACATCGCCATTACCTACAATCGGGATTCCGGCGCGGGATTTTATCTCCGCAATGGCGTTCCAGTCAGCCTTGCCGCCGTATCCTTGTTTGCGAGTACGTGCATGTACGGCGATCAATTGCCCGCCGTTCTCTTCGATTATGCGTGCAATCTCCAAATAATTGCGGCTTGGGTAATCCCAGCCTAAACGGATCTTGGCAGTGATTGGCACATTGATGGTTCGAGACAAATCTGAGAAGATTTTGGCAACTTTGAGGGGTTCGCGCAGCAAGCCAGCACCTGCACCACGATTGCTCACTTTCTTTACGGAACATCCCATATTTATATCGATGATATCAGGATGGTATGAGGCGATGACTTTGGCAGCTAACACAAGCCGGTCGGGTTGATCATCAAATAATTGAATCGCAATCGGTCGTTCACGATCGGAAAAAGCCAACCGCTGAGTCACCAGATAAGGGTGCCCGCTGAGGACGTCGATCGCGTTGACGAATTCGGTGATTGAATATGCAGCGCCGAATTGACGGGTCAAGAGCCGGTATGGGTGGTCGCTGATGCCAGCCATTGGCGCCAATATTAAATCTCCTTCGATTGGGATGTTTCCTATATTGAACTTGTGTGTGCTTGACATTCTGTCATGATATCATAGTCAAAAAGTAGCAATTGATCAATCTCATCGATGATTTGATTTAATATTTCCATAATTTACAGGAGTACCATTGTCCAGGATTATCAAAACAGAATCTAACCTGCGTGATCGTAACCGTTTGAGTCGATGGATCGTATTCGCTATTCGAACCCTGATGATGCAACCAGAAGCCTCCGATGAAAGTAAAGACTTGGTGGCATTTATCATTATATGTTTACAGGAAATTGATCATTCTATAGAAGCGAGTGTGGTCGCATGGGAAAAACGGGGCTATTGGGTCAAAGCAGATCGTTTTCGAATGCAATGGCAATGGGCGGGCAAGTCTGCCACAGAGCTCCAATCAAGTTTGGAAGAAGAGGATTGGGGGAAGATAGTGATCCAGATGGTTCAATTAGGGCAAAGGTTTTCCACGGTTAAGTTGCCGAATCGCATGAAAGAATCGCCCCCTTGGGAGAATGCCTATCAGCGATTGAACATGGGCAAAAACTAGAAGTAAAAAGGGAAAAAGTCGATCAGGTCGGGCAGGAGATTGCTCTCCCTGTGGGAGTACTTCGGGGTCGGGGCACTTGTTCGATTTTGTCAAGATTGCGAAAAATCAATAGACCATCTCGAATTGTTTTTAGGTATAATACGCGGTAGATAAAAGGAGCGATATTCGAACGATAGCAAGAGAAAGAGCAAGCGCAAGGTTCCTGAACGGTGGGGGAAATAATTCAGGATTGACGAGGGAGAGGGTTCTCAACCGCGAGGTTGAGCTAACCGGGCGAATTAGGTACCGGGAAAATCGAAAGATCAGCGGAAGCCCTCCGGATCTAGATGATCCGACTCTTTCAAAATATTCATGAAATTGCAGATCCCATAATGGCAGACGGGTATGCCCGTTATGCCTGGTTGTTTGTCGACATTTGTAAGAAGGAGAAAAAATGTGCGGTATTGTTGGTTATATTGGCGATGAGAATGCGACACCGGTTATACTCGATGGTCTTAAGCGGTTGGAATATCGGGGATATGACTCTGCGGGTATCGCGGTTATTCAGGATAATAAAATTTTCGTCCGGAGGGACGCGGGAAAATTATCCCATTTGTCTGACCTGATTCAGAATGACCCAATCAATGGGAACATTGGCATTGGGCACACACGATGGGCGACGCATGGCGAACCCAACACGAGAAACGCACATCCGCATTTAGGCAGCACCGGTAACATTGTGGTCGTCCATAATGGCATCGTGGAGAATTACCTGGAGTTACGGGAAGAACTCTCGGCTGAGGGTGTGATATTCAACTCCGATACCGATACAGAAACCATCGTACACTTGATCGAAAGATTCTATTCCAAAGAGCAAGGTCTGCTGGCTGCCACAGAAAAGGCGTTGACCCTGATCCGGGGGGCGCATGCAGTTGTCGTCATGTCGTCCTATGAACCGGATAAGATCATTGCTGCCAGGATCGGCAATGCCGGCGGTGTTGTGGTTGGCTATGGTGATAATGAGATGTATGTCGCCTCGGATATACCCGCAATCCTGGAAAGGACACGGCAGGTCACTTTTCTCGAACCCAGACAGATGGCAATCATCTCATCTACGGGCGTCAAAATTAAAGTGATCGAAGGGGAATATGTTCAACCCCAAATACATATCGTATCTTGGGACCCGATCTCTGCTGAAAAGGGCGAGTATCGTCACTTCATGCAGAAAGAGATCCATGAGCAGGTGCGGTCGATCAACGACACACTGGCGGGTCGGGTCGATTTTGACGAAGGGATGATCCGCATACCAGAATTGAACTTGACCAAAGACCTTGCCAGTCGTATAGAAAAGATCTACATCACAGGCTGCGGAACGGCTGCCCACGCAGGAATGGTGGGAAAGATCATGATCGAGCGAATTGCCAAAATTCCGGTTACGGTCGAGATCGCATCAGAATTTCGTTACAGTGATCCGATCATTCAAGACAATACGGTCGTCCTGGCGATCAGCCAATCCGGCGAAACAGCAGATACATTGGCGGCGATGGAGGAAGGGCGCGCGAAGGGGGCAACCATATGGTCGATTGTCAATGCCATTGGATCACAGGCGATGCGGATTGCAGATGGATATATCTCTATGCAATCCGGTCCGGAGATCGGTGTTGCATCAACAAAGGCATTTACTTCGCCGTTGGTAGATTTGTATATGATGGCTATTCTGATCGGACATATGCGCGGTTCACTCGGCGAAAGCGAGCGTAAGCGGTTAGTGAATGATCTACGACTGGTGCCGGATTTGATTGGTCAATGCCTGGATCGGGAACAGGACGTTCTGCTGGTTGCTGAAGAGTTGAAAGATGCCAGAAATGCACTCTATCTGGGACGCGGCATTAATATGCCAATTGCCTATGAGGGTGCATTGAAACTCAAAGAAATTTCATATATTCATGCAGAAGGTTACCCTGCTGGTGAGATGAAACACGGACCAATTGCCTTGGTTGATCGCGAGTTGCCGGTAGTGGCAATTGCCCCCAAAGATCCCTGGTGGGAGAAAATGATCAGTCAAGTAGAGCAAGCCAAAGCGCGTGGTGGAAGTGTGATCATTCTGGCTACGGATGGTGACCAGCGCTCTGCCGAACTTGCAAAACATGTTTTGTGGGTACCGGATACCCCTTGGTTGCTTAGCCCTGTGATTACAGTGTTGCCGCTGCAGTTGTTGGCGTATCATATTGCGTCTTTACGCGGTCTGGATGTTGACCAACCGAGGAATCTGGCGAAAAGTGTAACAGTTGAATAAAGTGATCATAGATCAACCATAAACACACAGGGAGAGCTTTTGTTTATCGTGCGTGTATTGATCACGCGAATTTCAGATTGTGTGGTGTTTTTCAGTAGAGATATATCGTACCGACAGATGATCGGAACAGTACATAGGATCGAGGAGAAGGGGCATCGGTCGAGGATAACACGAATTCCTTTTCTGGTGACCTCCCAACGTGCCTGGTAGCCAAGTTTTGTCAGTTCACTGGTGAGATGGTTCAAACGGATGACTGGATTATCCTTGTGAAGAACCCCATTTGTATCTGAAATTGTGGCTCTTTCAATCCATGCTTCAATCCGATCGTCATCCCCATATGTGAACAGGAGCTGCGATAGTAGATGTTCACTTGCGTTTGTAACAGCGCATACTGGGTGATAACCGATTCGAGGGCGACCTCTGGACATTTTTACAGAATCTACCACCGTCTTTGAATAAACCTTGTTTCTCCTGACCAAATTCCTGATGTGGTAGAGAATATTAGGGCGGGAACAATTGAAATGCACGCAAAGTTCCTCGGCTGATACTCCTGGATTCGCCTCAACATGACTGTGGATTTGTTCTCGGGTAGGTCGTCGTGGCTCCATATTGTCAATAATATTTTACAATAAAAAAACATTGACATCAATATGACATCTGATAGAATTAAAAAAGCATAACCATTGGGGATGATCGTAGGAGGCTGGCATGGAAAAAATGAATATTAATTCACCCGATAACAGTATACCCGTTGAGCTTGCTGGGCAGGTCTTCATCACGCCTGTGGATCAAATCTATAATTGGAGCCGGCGAAATTCGATCTGGCCAATGTTTTTTGGTTTGGCATGCTGCGCCATTGAAATGATCGTCACGGCTGCTTCGCGATATGATATTTCGCGTTTTGGCAGTGAAGTTATGCGACCAAGCCCTCGACAGGCAGATTTGATGATCATATCGGGTACGGTAACAAAGAAAATGGTGCCACAGATTGTGCGTCTCTATAACCAAATGGCGGAACCGAAGTACGTCATGGCGATGGGAGCGTGCGCATCTGGCGGTGGACCCTTTAAGGAGGGATATAGCGTGGTATCAGGTATCGATCGCTACCTTCCGGTGGATATCTATGTTCCTGGCTGCCCTCCAACACCGCAGGCATTGTTGAATGGTTTGATCAGTTTGCAAAAAAAGATAGATAAGCAAATGCTTAAAAATGCCCCCTGGTATAAGAAAGGTGCGATCCAAGAGATTCCAGTCCCGGTTCTCGGTCCGGACCTTATGGACCAAAGAATGTATGAAAAGATCAAAGAACATGCTTCTCAACAGGCAAGAGAAAGCGAACAAGACCAATCGGCGTCGAGTGAGGTGGCGGCATGAGCGAACAGACCACAGCAGCTACTGATCCGTTGATCGCAGATTATGAAGGAAAAATACAGCGGGATAATCGTACTGGATTTGATGGATATGTCGTTCCAGTTGAACTCCTAATAAGTTTTGTGAATCGATTAAAAAATGAACGAGGGTATGATTATCTTTCATCGATAACATCCGTTGATTATGAACAAGATGGGTATTTCGAAGTTGTTTATCACTTGTACCGCATTCTGGGCGGAGAATCGATGACATTGAAGGTGAGGACGGGGAGGGAAACGCCGCAGGTGCCCAGCCTTTATCATATTTTTCCAGGAGCCGATCTTCAGGAAAGAGAGGTCTGGGATCTGATGGGGATCAAGTTCGAGGGTCACCCTGATCTCAGAAGAGTATTATTATGGGAGGGTTTTTACGGTCATCCGTTGCAAAAGGATTGGAAAGAGCCTTACTTTGAGGAGGAGATAAAACCGTTCAAATCCAGATGGCCTGAAGGTGAACCATCTTATGCAGAGGATAAGAATCCATTCGCTGATAACGTGCAATATCCCGCGGATTTTGACCCAACTAAATGGCGGGAATCATCTGAAAGCAGATTATATTCGAGCCTCCAGCAAGCAGGGGCATCTATCCTTGAATCAGATGAGTCGGATAAGATCATTATTAATCTTGGACCTCAACACCCTTCGACCCATGGGGTGTTTCGCATGGTGGCAAACATTGAGGGCGAGAGGATCGTGGGATTAAAACCAGCCTTCGGGTACTTGCATCGTAATCACGAGAAGATCGGCGAGCGCAACACTTTCATTCAAAACATTCCGTTCACAGATCGCCTGGATTATATCTGTTCAATGAGCAATAACCTGGGGTATGTTCAAGCTGTTGAGATGTTAATGGGATTGCAGCCACCTGAGCGGGCGGAATATATCCGCGTCATCATGGCTGAATTGACCAGGGTGATCAACCATGTATTTTGGATCGGTTTCTTACTCAATGACCTGGGTGCTTTCTTTACCCCGTCTTTATACGCTTTGGAGGAGCGGGAATTGATTCTGGATGTTTTTGAGGAAGTTTCCGGTTCGCGAATGATGTGTAACTATATGAGGTTTGGCGGCGTCGTCAGGGATATTTCACCGGAGGTCTTGGAAAAGATAAGGATCCTTGTTAATGACCGCCTCCCACGCAAGTTGGAAGATTTTGAGCGTTACCTGACCAACAGTGAGATCATAAGAGCGCGCTGTGAAGGCATTGGTATCCTGACGCAGGAGGAAGCGATTGCTTACTCCGCCTCCGGACCGGTACTACGCGCCTCTGGAGTCCCCTATGATATCCGACGCGCCGAGCCGTATTCGATCTATGACCGTTTTGACTTCAACGTTGCATACGCGACTCATGGGGATGTTTACGACCGATATCTTGTGCGAGTGCAGGAGGTCAAAGAGAGCATCAAAATCCTTAAGCAAGCCATCAACGATATCCCTGAAGGTCCATATCTGGCTGGAAAATCGCAATACCAGGTACGCGTGCCGGCTGGAGAGGCTTATGGTCGGATTGAAAGCCCAAAAGGCGAACTTGGGTTTTATATTGTTTCGAATGGAAAACCAAATCCATGGCGATATCATGTGCGCGCGCCAAGTTTCATAAACCTTACTGGCTTGGAAAAGATGTGCCTGGGAGAGAAGGTGGCTGACGTCGTCGTGATCCTGGGTTCGATCGATATCGTATTAGGTGAAGTGGATCGGTAACTCGCGAAAGGCGGCATACATGAATGGATGGGAGATCATTCGAGGGTTGGGTGTTACATTAGGTCATTTTTTTGACACCTATTTAGAAGATATTCGGTGGAAAGGAAAGCGCTACCGTACGAAGGAAGGAATCGAGGGACGAAGGAATGCCTCTGTTCGTGGCGCATTCACCATCCAATACCCAGAGGAAAAATTGCCAGTTTGGGAGGAATTCCGCTACCTGCCATTCTTGGTATATGATATTTCTGCAGAAGGGGAGAGAGAAATCCGCTGCACGGCTTGCGGTATTTGCTCTAAAGTCTGTCCGCCTCAATGTATTTGGATTACACGGAAGAAAGACCCGGAAACAGGACGCCCCATAACCAAGCCGGAAGTCTTTGCAATTGATGTTGATATCTGCATGAATTGCGGGTTTTGTGCCGAGTTTTGCCCATTCGATGCAATAAAAATGGACCATGAGTATGAAATTGCTTCACGGTCGCGCGATGGGAATATCTATCAACTAGAAAAACTTCTCAAATCGAAAGACTATTATCACTCTATCCGACCGAATAATTCATCCAGAGAAGAAAAAGAGAAACTTGAAAAAGAAGCTGAAAAATTGAAGAAGTCCGAATCAACGGTTTAAGCATGCATAATCAGGATACCGAGATTATTTTTCCTTCCAGGGTTATCCCTTCGCTGATGAATATACGCGGCAAGGATTGGAGTGATTTTATCGAAAAAATCACCAGTTCAAAGACAACGGATTCAGAATTGGTGGCATTCACATTAATGGTTTGTCGCATGTCAAGTTGTAGTTCATGCAGTTCAGATTCATACCGCGCGATGCGTGGGTGCACATTATGCGCCAAGCAAGCCGTGAAAAGATATCGCGGGTCGGATCTTGACCTGATAAGGGTTTATAATGAAACACTTGACGAAGTCGAAGATTTTCGCGAAAGACAGCAACAGGACGAGATTGATAAGATCGTTTTAGGGCAATTACAAATCTATTCAAGTTGCGAGTAAAATATTTCCCCGATCTTTTACTATGTGATCGGCTCGTGCACATCAGAGGTTATTTTGGATAATAATTCAACGGTTATTATTGGTATTCGGTTTACGGCGGTCGGAAAGATTTATCATTTCAATGCATCTTCATATCCGGACATTCGAATTGGCGATCGGGTTATCGTGGAGACCAGCCGGGGGTTACAAATCGGGCAGGTCACCGTTATCGTCAATCCTTTGCCGGATAATATCAAACAAATAAAATCGATCGTTCGGATTGCAACACCGAAGGATCTGCTTCAAAGGCAATCCTGGCAAGCGAAAGAGGATGATGTTCTTGAGTACTGCAGGGAACGCGCCAAACATTTCGGGATTGTTGGGGGCAAGTTCGCTCAGGCTGAATATTCGTTTGATGGCAGCAAGATTGCGATCACTTACTCGAGCGATTCAGAAGAAAAACTCGATCTCAGATCGTTACGATCCGACCTGCAAAAGAAATTTGCCCCCGCGCAAGTGGAAATGAGACAAGTTGGACCTCGGGATGTGGCTAAAATATACGGTGGCATGGGGGCTTGCGGGCTTGAGGAGCGGTGCTGCTCTTGCTTCCTGACCGAATTCAACTCGATATCCATAAAAATGGCAAAAGAACAGAAGATCTCACTCTCGCCATCGGAGATCACCGGTATGTGCGGCAGGTTGAGATGCTGTTTGTTCTATGAATATGACCATTATCTCTCTTGCCGAATGCAACTACCCAAGAAAAATAAACGGGTCAGCACTCCCATGGGCGAAGGCAAGGTTGTGGATATTGTTCCATTGCAAATGAGCGTGATCGTTGAATTGCCTGATTCGGGTTTGCACCAGTTCACGCGTGACGAGATCACCCCGATCAATTAATTTGCATTCCAACACCTTTTTATGTAAATAAACGGGTCAGCACCCGAATTAGCATTTCGACCCGCATCGTCGCTATCATTTAAGCGCCGCCAACCAGGCTTGCGCAACCTTTCGATTTCGATTCTCCAATTCTGGCAATGATCGGGATAAATTACTAATGATGATCGTTTTATCCCAACCGCTTTTCTTGATCGTTGCTTCAACAGCATCGATCAGTTTGGGGCTGATTTTTGTTTGAACAAGGATATCAACCAATCGCCAGGGTGAGTAAGCAAGCGTTACTTGTTCAATGGATTTATCTTCCAGCACATTCAGGGTATCACGCATGATCTGTTTGCCCAATTCCGGATGGCTGGACTCGACGTAGATGCGATTGATCGGCTCTGTGCCAGAGGCGCGCACTCTCAGGTAATGTTTATTGTTTCCATCCGGCGCACGCAACTGCATTTCGGCGATATCATATCGGATTCCACCAAGGTAATCTACCTTCATATTTCCAATCAACAATTCTACGCCCTCAGATGGCGACATTTCCAGGTAGTGGTCAATGAAAGCTTCTTTTGCTTCCAGGATTGCATCGACATCGACCCTGCCGGAATGTGACCCGCCCGATTCTGCGCCGCCGTAGGAGTGCCAGCAACCTGGCATATTGACAGTTTCATCCCAGATTTCAGAGATGGCGTTCAATGGATTGACTGTACGAGTGCCATAATATGCCAGCATGTCCAAAACCAGCAGGTCCGCCCAGATGCCATCTTTATCTGTCACGTGACCGCGGGAGGTCAATCCGGAACTCTCTTCGCCGCCAATCAATATCACATCACGCCAGCCATCCGGAAGTTCCTTGAGCGCTTTGTAATTTGCATCCGTTCGCCTGATCTCTTCAATGTATTTAATCCCAACGGGTACCATGAAAGCATGTTC
Source organism: Anaerolineae bacterium (assembly GCA_013177815.1). Classification (GTDB taxonomy): domain Bacteria; phylum Chloroflexota; class Anaerolineae; order Anaerolineales; family Anaerolineaceae; genus JABLXM01. The sequence goes on from JABLXM010000017.1 coordinate 27,527, forward strand.
AAGGATACGGGTATTGATGTCGCCGGCAATTAATTTGTAAAAAGGATGTCCCACATACGATGGCAATACACCTTTGGCTGGCTTATTTTCCTCGTTATCTTTAATTAGTGCAGCCAATGGCTCGATCAATGGAGAGCCGGTTTGGGTGGCTATCACTCGACCAGTCAGTTCGCGGTCGACCCCCAGGTATTTTACGAGCATGGGCAGTATTTGGTTCGGGCGAAAATAGTTACCACCACGATCGACAATACCAAAGCGGTCCGCATCGGTGTCCAATCCAACACCAAGATCTGCTCCGGTTTCTTTGACCGCTGATTTAAGAGAATTGATAAAAGGCTCTTCTGGATTGGCGTAATCCAATCCGGGTAGTTCGGGATCCCTTTCGGCGTGAATGACTGAGTGTGGGATACCAATCTCGCCGAGCACCTTCGACAGGTAGGCGCGACCTGCGCCATGCATTTCGTCGATAATGATGTGTTTATCTTTGAAATAGTCATGCATGCGGTCAACATTCAGCTTGATCCGCCGGTTACCATTTCCAGAATCAAGGATCCATTTGGTGTAATTTGAAATCGGGTCAAAGCCCCGGACAAGTCCACGGGTTTGAGCATTATCAAGATTGTCGGTTTTGGCGCTTTCATCAAGCAGTTGCATTTCATTTATTCGAAATGCGATGTAATCCGTGATGTTGGTGGCAGCGGGGTAACCTAGACGGGGATTGAATTTGATTCCCTGCCATTCTGGCGGATTGTGACTGGCAGTGCAGTTGATCAATCCGGCGACTTCATCCGGTTGCATATAATCTGTGAGGTAATATACGAGCACCGGTGTCGGCGTATCCCGGTTGGGGATATCCACCGTGAATCCGTTGCCCAGGCAGACCTCCGCCACCCATTCGGCTACTTTACGGGCGTTGCGCCGACTGTCATAGCCCACAATGATCCGCCGTCCGCGCAAGTCCTCGCCGCCCACATGGACAGGAACATTGTCATTTTTCAGAAAATCGCAAATCGCCTGGACAACCTGGCGTGCGCGCGTCTCGGTGAAGTCATAACCCCATCTGCCACGGACGCCGGAAGTGCCAAATCGCAGGTATTTACGGTCATAGATTTCGCGCAGCAGACCAGGTGTATTTGCGTCACCGTTCAACAATGGGTCAGAGACCCGAAGGCGGAAATTATATAATCGGTCAACAATATTTGCGATCTGGATGACCCGAAATGGCATGTGTCGATCCGGGCAGATTTGCGGATCGAGACTATCCAACAAGGGAAAAATTTCATTTTGGATATCGATCGATATGGGTGAAAAAACATCCGAAGAAAGAAGTGATTTTGCCAACCCGATGGCATGCTGACGAATACCACCCATGGCAGGGAGCATTTCTTTACGGATGCGATCCAGTCGTGCCTGATCGGTTACGGAGCCCGGTTTGAATTGCTCGAAACGATACTGCCCACTTTCGGCGCTGACGGTGAGTAAAATACTGAGCAACCGAGATATATCTGTTGGCAGGTATTGGGATATGTGTTTATCCAAATAATGGGATTCGACCTGATCTAGAAATCCGGTCATCGCTGCCACTGCTGGCTGCCATTCATCCGTATCATTTGCAGACATAAGGTCCCGGTTGATCTTTGTAAATATTCCAGCCAGGGTCGCGTTTGGAGCATATGGAAGTTTTCCTGTATCCTTCTTATTCATTATCCGTTCTCCGTGTTTATTGATATTACGCCACCTTTGGATATGTTGAGAATTTCGATATCACCTTTGGATGTATGCGAAGCAGTCTGGACAAACTTGCAAATCTTGAGCGCTTGTTCTGCCAGCTCTTCTTCAACGTGCATGGTATTCGCTTCGACCATTACCCGCAGTAAAGACTCCGTTCCTGAATATCGGATATCAAATCTTTCAAGCCCTGGTAGTGAACGTTCTAACTTTTCACGCATGGCAGATAATCCCGGAATTGAATCCAGTTCGGGTTTGTGCGCTACTTCTGCGTTTGCAATGATTTGGGGAAATTTAACCAGTGATGAAATAAATTCATGGAATAATGGTCGCTTATGATCATTCCAGATTTTTAACATGAATAAAGCCGTTCGAGTTCCATCGCCGGTGACATGTGTGTCGTCTAGTAGGATTATATGACCGGATTGTTCACCACCCAAGCGAATACTGCCATTGCCAGAATTATTATCGTTAAGTTTTATCAGCTCATCAGTGATGTATTTGTCCCCTACCTTAGTCTCGATCAATGAGATACGTTGAGATTTGAGATAATTCGCCAGTCCCGTGTTTCGCATATTGGAGGTTACGACTGTGTTGGCGTGCAATTTCCATTCTTGCGCCATGTGTTCTGACAGGATAGCAAGAATATTATCTCCATCAATGACTCTCCCAAGTTGATCCGCAAAGATAACCCTGTCGGCATCACCATCGAAGGCTATTCCGAACGCTGCTTCATGCTTAAGAATATTTTCAGAGAATAATTTAGGGTATTTCCTTACGTATTCAGAACCACAACGGTTATTAATGTTTACGCCATTTGGATTGGCGTTGATGGTAATGACCTTGGCTCCCAAATTCGAGAAGCATTCCGGCGCGATGGCAGATGCTGCGCCATTTGCGCAATCAACCAGGAGTGCTACCCCAGTTAGATCAAGCGGTGCAACGTGTGATAGCAAGTCGTTGATGTAGTTTTGCCGCATCGTTTCAGAAAAGGATTGTGTTCCATAACTGATTTGAGAGGTTATTTCTTCACTGTTGGACTCTGCCAATCGTTCGATTTCCGCCTCTATATCTGGGGAAAGCTTTTGCCCATATGAGTTAAATATCTTTATCCCGTTTTGGTGATGTGGATTGTGTGAAGCAGAGATCATAACGCCTGCTTGATAATCAAAGCGTTTCACAAG
>JABLXM010000170.1 GCA_013177815.1 Anaerolineae bacterium
GCCCGCATCACCGGCATCAATCAGGACAACCGCGGCAATTACCTGATCTCGCTGAACGACAGCGATACCGACTACACATCGTACAACTATATCGGCGCCAGCGGGCTGTGGCTAAACAATGACTACGACCGCGCCACCGGCACGGTGACGGTCGTCAACGGACCGATTCGCGGCACTGTCAACACCCACAACAACGGCTCGACCGGCACCTGGATCACCAGCCGCAAAGCCATCACCATCACCGGGCTGCACAGCAACGACAACGGCGGACGTGGGTTGCACGCCGATAACTGCCTATGGGATGGCGTGGCTTGCCGCTACACAGCGCCCATCACCATCAACGGCTTGAGCGGCAATTTCAGCAACAACCAGTTGGACGGCATGTTCATCGACTCCGCCGCCGCCGTCAGCATACAGAATCTGGATGCCGACAACAACCACCGCGGTAATGGGGCGCTAATCTTCGCCGGCAATCTGACCATCACCACCACCAATCCGTCCCCCTGGACGACCACTTTCAACAGTAACGGCTCAGAAGGGCTGTGGATCTATGCAACCGGTAAGGTAGTGCTCAACCGGTTGCAAGTGGATAACAACTGGGGGGGAGGCGCATGGATCCGCAACGCAGATGCGCTCACGCCCCAGGCGGTCAGCATCACCAATGCCTCCTTCCAGGATAACTACGGTGGCGGCAAACAAGTGGTAGGACTGAACATTGAAACCCTGGGCGCAGTGACGTTGAAGGTCGTGCGGGTAAACGGCAACCACGGCGGCGGCGCCTACATCGACAACCGGGGGACGAACACCGCCCCGGTCACCATCCAGCAAAGCAGCTTCGTCAACAACAACCCCGAAGGTGGTCCGTATTATCCCGGCGATCCGGACTATTCCGACTTGTTCGATGGCATCGACATCTTGAGTGATTCGAACGTGATCTGGAACAGCAGCTCCGCCGGCAACAACAACAGCGGCGACGGCGTGGTGATCCAGACGCCGGGCACTGTGACCGTGCTGGCTGCCTACGGCAACAACGACTTCTTCAATAACCAGCAGACCGGCTTGGGCATCATCGATGCGGCGGCAGTCAGCATCACCGGCATGCGCGGCGGCGGCAACGGCAACCGCGGGCTGGGCATCTGGACCAATACCGCCGGCGCCATCACGGTCGCCAACAGCCTGTTCGAGAACAATGGTGGGCAAGGGCTGTGGATCCAGAACACCGGCTCGGGCTCGATCAAACTCAACAAGGTCGGCGCCTTTGGCAATGCAGCGAAGACCGACTCTGATGATTTGGCAGCCTGCTGGGTGCAAACCAACGGCGGCGCGGTCAGCATCCTCAACAGCGCCTTCCACAGCAACGGCGACTGGGGCATCCTGGTGGAACTGAACGGTGGTCTGATCACGCCGAACTTCACCGGCACCAGTTACCGCGGCAACAACCAGGATGGCGCCGGCTTTGACGGCACCAATAACCTGGACCTGGAGGTCGTACCCTAATTTATCGACCCATCATTGCATTTTCGATCGAACGGCGGGCGATTTCTTCGCCCGCCGTTGTTGTTCCTTGAGGGTCTCGGCGGTGCAACCTATCGTACCTCGGGTGTCGCCAGCCCATACAGGGTCGGGGCGGGTCCAGGTACCTGCCCCGGCAAACCCACCATGATCACGTTGTCGGATTCGGAACAGGGTGAACCGGACGCCAAAGATGGGCAGGGTCTTGCTTGCACCCTGCCCATCACGATGATCCTTGCCTCCTGCGAATGCCCGCCTACTGCACCGAGAAGGTCAACGTCTTGTCCAGACTCCCGTTCAGGAAGATTTCCACCTGGTACTGACCGGGGGGCCACAACTGGTCATTCGAGAGCGAGAAGTGGATCAGGTCGTCGCTGCTGGTGAACTCGGTCTCGTCGATCACGAAGTTGGGATCGACCCCCTCCGCGCTCACCGCCGTCCACACCGCCTTGACCGTGGTGTCATCCGGCGCATTCTTCAACTGCACCTGTGCGTAGAAGACGGCGTCCTGCGTAAAGACGCTGGTGCGATTGCTGCCGGCTTCGTCAGTCGACATCCACGCCTCCGGGATATTGGCGGTGGTGAAACTGCCGCCGCATGCCAGGCTGGTCAGAACCAGCGCCAACAAAGGGAAAAGTATGAGGAATTTCCTGCCTTTCATGTCGCCTCCAAACAAAATGAATACGGGCGCCTGCCCAAACAGGTCGCCCTCCCTGATAAAGAGTAATCAGATATTTTTATTATATAACATCTCAACCGGCGCATGGGGAACTTTTCATCTTCCCGCTGCGTATATAATAAACCGTAGCATTCATCCCCGGGCGCGCCGCGCCCACGCTTGGAGGAAGTTCATGCCATCGTCCCGAACCATCCCGACCCTTGTTGGCGTTGCCATGTTGCTGCTGGCGGCGCTGGCGTGCAACCTGCCCGCCGGGAGCCTGCCAACCGCTCCCCCGACCGCCGAGCCGACCCAACCCCCGCCGGCGACGCCCACCCAGCCCTCCCCGCCGGAAGCCACCCTGCCCCCCGAAGCCACCGTCCCGCCGCCAGCCGGCGAACCTGTCGAGCCGGTGGGCTTCGCCTATTCCAGCGAAACGGATACCCGCGTCAAGATCCGCTGGTTCGCCAACGGTCAGGACCTGGTGGTGGAGCAAGCCAGCCCCGTCTACCCCAACCACAATAACGTGCTGATCGCCGGCTCCATGCCCCGCTTCGACCCCGGTTTGCGCCCGCCGGTCATCTTCTACCACCCGGAAGCGCAAACCCTGCGGGCGGTCTATTACGACGGCGCCGTGGTGGAACTGCCAACCGACAGCATGTTCTACGTCATGGTAGGCGCGCCGGGCGATTCCGCCTTCGCCTATACATCGATCGGTCAGGAGGGCGACAGCCCGGTCAGCACGTTGCACTTCAGCCTGCTGGAGAACATGCCCAACCTCGAGGTGTGGCTGCAAACTTCCGACACCGATTGGTTCGTCATTCACCCGCTGGCGGTGCAGGGCGAGGGCGCCAGCCCGTGGAAGGTGTGGTTCACCCGCCACGCCTACGGCATCGGCGGCGATATCGTCTTCGCGCCCATGCGCGGGCTTTTCAGCATCGACCAGGCGACCAAGAGCGTGGTGCAGGTCCTGGGCGATGACCGCCTGCTGACCGGTCTCTCGGATGACACGACCTGGGCAGCCAGCATCCCGCTCGACTTCAGCGAAGCCGGCAGCTACTCCCTGCAACTGCGCGAACTGGCAAGCGGGCGCGTGGTGGAGATTCCCATCGGCGCCAACGCCAACCGTGGCGCCGGCAATGTGGTCTTCTCGCCCGGCAACGCGCTGGTGGCGTGGATGGAGGGCAACGGCTACCGCATGGCGGAGGTGCCAGATTTCACCTCGCGCGTGCGCGTGGCGCGCATCGATGGCTCGCCGCTGCTGGATGTTCCGGATGCCGATTTCGCCGCCGCGCTGGGGCTGGGCAGACTTGCCGAGGTGCGCCCGCGCGCCTGGATGACGCAAAACCTGCTGCTGGTGGAAGTGCGCTCGGAGGACTGGGCCGATGTCCGCTTGGCGACCCTGGACGCCAACGACGGCAGTATCCGCCAGGTGGCGTCGGGCGCCTTCCTGGGGCTGGTGTACCCGTAAACAGGCTGCCAATGTGCGTGATTATCTTGACCTGATCACCCGTGAAACCCCCGGCAACCGCTGCGATGTGACCCCGCTCTTCGAGGACGCGGCAGGTTTCAGCGCCGCGGTGAATGACCTGGCGGCAGAACTGGCAGGCAAATCCTTCGACCTGGTCGCCGGCATCGACGCGCTGGGCTTCATCCTGGGCGCAGCGCTGGCGCAGCGGTTGGGGCTGGGCTTCCTGCCCATCCGCAAAGCGGGCAAGCTGCCGGCGCCGGCGGCGCGCGCCGAATTCACCGATTACAGCGGCGCGCCCAAGGCACTGGAGGTGCGCGCCGGGGCATTGCAAACCGGTCAGCGCGTGCTGCTGGTGGACGAGTGGATCGAGACCGGCGCACAGGTGGCTGCCGTTGCCGCCATCCACCTGGATGTGAACGAGAGCACCCGGCGGCTGATGGATCAGTACCGGGTGACATGTCTTGAGATGGAGAACCAAGGAAATAAATAATCATTCCAAGGAATTGAGCGCCTTTTCGATCCCGACAACCAGATCAGGAACCCTGTTCCTGGCTCACTGATGAACGGGTCTCCCGCCCGCAAAGCCGAAACGATCTCCCCCGGTGTACGCACCAGGACGTCCATCGGGAATGGTCGTGGTCGCAGGTGACGCGGAAAACTTTATCAATCAACCTCTATCCATCAAAAGCGCCAGGTGGCTAGGAAGAAATAAGTGAACTTAGAAACTTGAAAGTAAGCGCAGGTAAGTCTTTCTTTCTCGGCAGTATGGGTCGCTGGCAAGGATTGCTTCATCCTCATCCATTTCTACCAAGAATTTGTAATTTTGCTGAATTCTTTCAAAAACCACCGGAGGCGTTAATGTTTTATTGTGCTTGATCAAGCGCTCCAAATCTGCCCAATCATAATGTTTCCCTGGTAAGCCTCGTAAGAATGCGAGCGGGTCAAAAGCATAATTCGTTTCCCAACACTTTAGAATCGTAATTCGGCGGACAATGTTCCGATCATATTTCATAGTTGCAAACTGATAAAGATCATAAAGATCACGAATTCGACTGCGTTGTGCGGACGCACGGATTTTTTCCCCGATAATTTCATGGAGATCCAGGGTCGGGACAAGCGGCGGTTCAATTCCCAACCATTCAAAATAACGCTCCTGGATAAAACCCACCGGCTGTACCGGAAGAATTGGTTTGGACCGAAAGCTTACCTGAAAGCTAAACTTTCCATTTGTAGTCCAGGCATGTTGATATGTCACAATAACACCACAGGAATCGGAACTAGCATAATAATCTTCTGAGCGAACATCAAATATGATCCCGAAATGCTCTTGACCTTGCAAAATGGAAACGACATCGAGGACAAATTCTTCGGGGGTAATTTCACTTACCATTGTAAAATCCAAATCCAGGCTGAAACGACCCTGATTCCCCAAAAATATTTTTCTGATAGCAGTACCGCCCTTGAATGCTAGAGGTGCCAATAGTCCGGCGTCGCAAAGCACTTTCATAACATACGTCAGGACAACTTCCCTCTCTGCTATGTCTAAATCTACGCCGGCATTGGCTGCGTACCATTGAACAAGGCGTTTTTCAATCATCATCCAATTTTTATTTCCGCTTGAATTTCATTTTCTGGAATGTTTTCTATGACTTGCCAGGTGGAGTCCTGCTTTCCGCCTTTTCCCCACTTGGCAGGTCGTCCCAAATAGCAGAAAGTTCTGTCAACGTTTTGAAGCAAGCGAGTCCGTTCTGCGCTCGGAATCTCGATTTTCAAATAATCCAATAAGAAACCCAACCGCTGAACAAGCGATTGCGAATTAAACTTCAGCGCATAATCTACCAGTTTTTGCCAGTCAAATTGGTTTTTCCCCTGCCAGAGCATCGCAGCGATCTCCGGTATATCTCCAACGATCTTGGGACGGAGCATGCTATCCAGGAGCGTTTTCTCAGGTAACGTCATTTTTACCTTGCTGCCATACGCATCGACACTATCGATCCCAAAGAATAAGTTGCCGGGTACATTGATGACCCGGTAGGATTTTCCGCGCGCAACAATCGTATGCGTTTTTCCGGCATCGGTTTGTAAATACACCATGGTGGGCGCTTGTGCCGTCAAGCCATAAAAATAGGCGGCTGTTGAGTAAGCAAACGCATATGGTTCAACCAGCACACTCCCAAGGGCAAGCTGGTTGCTGTCCACGAAAGCCACTTCCCCACGTTCTGCCGGTATCAGTTCAAAGACTCCGGGGACCACATGGGCTAACCAGCCTTTCTTCACCAAACGGTGAAGGATAACGCGGATGTGATCGTCCGATACCGAGAGAATCTCTTGTGCTTCCTTGGTCGTAAGAAACGGCTGTTTCTCCCATTCCAGGGATAATATGAGTTTCGATTCTTGAGGGGATAGAGATCTTGCCATTTCACTTACCACTTGAAACAAAAATTACAAAATATGTAACGAATCAGGTATTTTGTAAGAATTATACATCAAAAAAGTTGTCCTATTTGGATGATTGTTTTATAGGATAGTTCTTGTATTCTGACAGGTCCATCTGGCAAGCGAGTCTGATAAACTAAACGTATGACCGCAGCACACATTCATCCCCTCACCCCCGCCGACCGCGCCTGGGCGGACGGCTTTCTTCGTTCCCGCTGGGGCGACACGCTGATGGTCATCCGCGGGCAGGTCTATGACCTGCGGGATTATCCCGCTTTCTTCGCCCAGCAGGATGGCAGGCGGGTGGGGCTGGCGACCTACCGCCTCGACGGCGCAGCGTGCGAACTGCTCAGCCTGGATAGCACGGTCGAGCGCCAGGGGGTGGGTTGGGCA
>JABLXM010000171.1 GCA_013177815.1 Anaerolineae bacterium
GTCTGCTCTGAGGCGACGACGGGATTTGAACCCGTGATCAGGGTTTTGCAGACCCTTGCCTTCCCACTTGGCCACGTCGCCGTACGATGAAAAGAGCGGGCGATGGGACTCGAACCCACGACCTTCTCCTTGGCAAGGAGACGTTCTACCAACTGAACCACGCCCGCGATCAACTGTCGGCAAGAGTATATCAAACTCCCATTGATACGTCAACCCGTCCGCTAACGTAAGAATGCCAAGCGGATCGGCAAATTGCCGTGTTACCAGGTTCCTCGGGCAGCAATGCTCATAGTAGCATCAACCCATGTGACAAAGTGAAACGAAGCAAAACTAACCCTTATCCTTTGGTGGGCATGGGTCGTTACCGTGGCTGTCGGATTGCTGGATCTTGCCATCTTTGCCATGGATCACTAATTCGCTATCCTGATTTTGACTGATCTTTCGGGTAAACGTTATCGCCTCATCCTTACGATCAAAGTGTTTGATGCTCTTTGAGCCGCCACCCTTTTTTGAGTCCCAACCGCCTTCCGGGTTAGGTACAACATGATGAGTCTTTCTTGTTGCCATACATTCTTCTCCTTAAAAAACTAGAGTTTAAGGCTGAGTTCTGATGCATAACTATAGCGTATAAGACGCGCAGGTTCGGTCTCTTGGTATCCTATTTCGTTATGTGAAATATCTGAAATCCTCTTTGCACTAAAGTCTTGAAATTCCTCCTTGACGGTAGCAAGGACTCTCAACTCGGAAGGTGTGAAGATTGAAAGATCCGCTGATGTGTTGCCGACATAGACCTCACCTGGATAGTCTTGCATCCATTCCTCTTCTCTTCGAATGCCATTATCATCGAGGATAAGGGCTGCCAACCATCTTTCAAATTGATCCGGCACCGGACCATAAGGCAAGCGAGCATACCTTGCTCCTGTGATCGAAACCGAGTATTCCTTGAAATGTCCAAAGTCCGCGTAAAATAGTAATTTCATCAACTTGGTTTTATATATCCGCTCCTGGAAACAAAAAAACTTTATTGCCTCGAAGAACTTCGCGAGGTCGAATTTCTTATAACCGCTATAAAGATCTGCATCGTAATTACCGAAAACATCCTTGGTAGCTTCAAGCCATGAGGTTTCCGTTTCTTCTGCTAGTTGGCTTATGATCCTTTGCTTTTTAGAATCGCCTAGAACCCCCTGACTGTTTGAGATAAGACCCATAAGATTTCTTGGTTCCATCGCTAATTTTATAACCCGATCATGCGCTTCACTTTGCAACGCCCCATTTTCATATCGGTTCAAGGTTGCGATACCAATGCCAAGAAAATCGCTGAACTCTTTTTGTGTAAGACCGCGCTTGATCCGGAAAGCGCGAATATCCTCGGGTTGCAGCATGCCTTTTCGAGCCCGATATTCACGATATGCAACCTCATAGGGATCGATCGTTGATTTTAAGTTTTCGAATTCTTCGCCGCATTCTTGGCACCGGTAGAATTCAACCTCTACACTGATGCTTTCTCCACGAACGGTGAAATCTTCCGCTTGCTGTACTATGAGTAGCAGTGATTCTTTTTCGCAATTCGGACAAAAGCCGTTCATTGCCTCTCCCATCTTTTCATTTCCACATTAAGCAAAAGGATACCTCAGCGGATGTTCAGATTTATGAAACGAAAAACAGACGGCTTGTTCTGTTCCATGATGTTCAGCTATTTTTAATTTGATATAAACTTCGGTGCCATCAATATGCTTGCCAAACACCCAATAATCGCCGGTTTTATATTCATCCTTTATTGGACCGGAGTTGTAATCCAAAACAGACAATGACAAAACGATTTCTTCACGTTGGGTTGCCGTCAAGCCCAATTCTAGTAAATGCTGTTTATTAAGTTGACGATCTTTCACAAGTAGCCCTTGCTCATATATCAGGGCTTTGAAGTCTACTAAAAACTGGTGGGCTAATTTGTATAAGTCATCTTCAGGTATTTCAGCCATCAAGTCAATCCAATTATGTGGATATCATATATATTATCATATGATACATATATTGTCAATATATATCAATTGATATATTTCCATAAAGTAGGCTTGACCACTTTTACCAAAATTAAAATGTCACCCATCCCGATCCAGTATTGACACGATTCATATCCTCCGGTATAAGCCATGTACTATGAAGAATGCCATCCTGTCGCTGCTTGCCATCCTGCTCGTCATCGCCGGCTGCGCGCCGGCGCCATCTGCACCCAATGACCCCACCGCGCCGCCATCCCAGCCGACCGCTCCGCCCACCGACGCTACCGCTCCGGTCGTCATCGTCGCAACGCCCACCCCTGCCGAAGCGCCCTCGCCAGAAGTCCGGGTGGAACAGGCGGACTGGCTGCTCTTCAAGGGTGACTACGATGCCGCAGTCGCCGCCTACCAACAAGCCTATGATGGCGCCGACGACGACGAGACCCGCGCTGCCGCACTGACCGGCATCGGGCAGGTGCACCTGCTCAGCGGCAACTGCCCCAAAGCCGAAACCAGCCTGGCGCGCGTCGCGGATGAATTCGATGCCACTGCCGCCTATCCCCGCGCCATGGTCTTCCTCTCCGAATGCACCCTTTCCCGCGGCGACTCATCCGGCGCAGCGGACGCCCTCGCCGCCGCCATCGCCACCCGCCCCAGCCCGATCGACTCCTACCTCAACGAGCGCCTGGGGGACGCCCTCTTCGATGCCGGGCGCTTCTCCGAAGCGATTGCGGCGTATGATGCCGCCCTGGTTTCCTATCCCTACAGCGACTCCGCCTACCTCGCGCTCCTCAGCGGGCAAGCCACCGCCGCCTCCGGTGACCACATCAACGCCGTGCGCAGCTTCATGGCAATTTACGACGCCTCCAGCAACGAGTACATTCGCGCGCAAGCCAACTACCTCGCCGGGCAATCCTACCTGGCATTGGGCATCCCCGACCAGGCGCACGCCCGCTTCCAGGACTCGGTGCTGAACTACCCGCGCTCTTATTACGCCTACGCCGGCTTGGTCGACCTGGTCGACGCCGGCATCCCGGTCAATGACCTCAACCGCGGCATCGTCGACTACTACGCCGGGCAATACGCCCTGGCGGTCGATGCGCTCACGCGCTACCTCGCCAACAACCCGCAGCATGACGGCTCTGCGCACTACTTCTTCGCCATCTCAGCAGCCGCCCTGGGCAACTATGAGGACGCCATCGCCCAACTCGATATGCTGATCCGCGACCACGCCGACAACCGCTTCTTCACCGCTGCTTTCGACGAAAAAGCCTGGATCCAATGGGTCAACCTGGGGCGCTACGACGAAGCCGCCCAGACGTTGCTGTACTTCGTGCAACAATACCCCACCGCGCCCGAAGCCCCGGGCTACCTCTACGAAGCCGGCCGCATTTACGAGCGCGATCTCGCCCTGAACGACGCAGCCGCCACCTGGCAGCGCCTGATCAACGAGTACCCATCGGCGGAGATCAGCTACAGCGGTCTCTTGATGGCGGGCGTAGCGCTCTATCGCCTGGGCGACTACAGCCAGGCGCAGATCGTCTTCCAGCGCGCGCTGGTGCTCGGCATCTCGACAGGTGACCAGGCGGCTGCCTACCTGTGGGTCGGCAAGTGCCAGCAGGCGTTGGGCGACCAAGCCGCCGCCAACCAAACCTGGCTGCAAGCTGCCGCCATCGACCCAACCGGCTACTATAGCGAGCGCGCCAAGGAACTGATCGATAACCTGGCGCCCTTCACCATCTCCACGCCGCTCGACCTGACGGCGGACCTGGCAGCCGAACGCCCCTCGGCGGAAGCCTGGCTGCGCGCCACCTTCGCCATCGCGCCGGAAGCCAACCTGGAATCGCCGGGCGAGTTGGGGAACGACGCACGCCTGCAACGCGCCGACGCCTTTTGGTCGCTGGGCGAGTACAGCCGCGCCTCTGGCGAACTGGAAGACCTGCGCGCCGCCCTGGCGAATGACCCGGCGGGGCTCTTCCGCCTGCTGGACTACGCCATCGCGCACGGCTTCTACCGCACCGCCACCTTCGCCAGCCGCCAGATCCTCACGCTGGCGAACCTGGACGACGCCGAGACCTTCACCGCCCCACCCTACTTCAACCACATCCGCTTCGGCACCTACTTCCCCGACCTGATCGAACCGGCGGAGGCAGACTATGGCTTTTCGCCCATCTTCCTCTATAGCGTCATCCGCCAGGAGAGCATGTTCGAGGGCTTCGCCCAATCCAGCGCGGGCGCCGGCGGGCTGATGCAGATCATGCCGGAAACCGGGCGCGATATCGCCTCGTGGGGGTATCCACCCAACTACCGTGACGAGGACCGCTATCGCCCTGCCATCAACGCCCGCATGGGCGCCGCCTACCTGGCGCGCCAGCGCGACGTGCTGGGCGGCAGCCTGTACGTCACCCTGGCAGCGTACAACGCCGGTCCGGGCAACGCCGCCACGTGGATGTCGCTGGCGCAGGATGACCCGGACCTGTTCCTGGAGGTGGTGCGCATCGAGGAGACGCGCAATTATATCCGCCAGATCTACGAGAACTACAAAATCTACGAGCGCCTGTACGGCATCCGCTCCGAGTGACGGGGCGGCGCCAGCCGCCGGCTTTCCAATGTCAAAGAGCATTCATCCGGTTAAGCCAACCTTCCGAAGGGTCGACCCTTCGGAAGATTGGTCATGCTCCGCCGTCATCCGGCTCACAGCACCAGCCGGATGGGTTCCTCCAAGTACTTCTCCAGCACCTGCATGAACTGCGCCGCTTCAGCGCCATCGCTGACGCGATGATCGGCTGAGAGCGTCATCTTCATCACCAGCCCGGGCTTGACCTGCCCATCCGCCACCACCGGCACCTCCGCCGCCGAGCCGACCGCCAGGATGGCGGATTCGGGCGGGTTGATGATGGCGATGAAGTTTTCAACATCGAACATGCCCAGGTTGCTGATCGAGAAGGTGGAGCCCTCGATATCCTCCGGGCGCACCTTGCCGGCGCGGGCACGGGCTGCCATCTGCCGCACCTCGCCTGAGATCTGTTGCAGATTCTTCTGATCGGCATCGCGGCAGACGACGGTGAGCAACCCGCCCTCGACTGCCACCGCCACCCCCACGTTGACCTGCCCGCGCCGGATGACCTGCCCATCGCCCAGCGCGGCGTTGAGGTTGGGGAATTCGCGCAGCGCCAGTGCGACCGCCCTGACGATGAAATCGTTGATGGAGAGCTTCTGATCTTCCGGCAGAATCTTGTTGTACTGCTCGCGCAGCGCCTTGACCCCCTCCATGCGGTAGGCGTGCGTGACGTAGAAGTGCGGCACCTGCTGCTTGGATTCAACCATACGGCGGGCGATGACGGCGCGCAGTTTGGTCTGCGGGATCGCCTGGTCCGCCGGCGCGGGTTGGATGACCGCCGGCGCAGCGGGCGTGAACGCAGGCGGCGACCCGGCGCGCGCGGCTGCCGGGGTGTAGGAATCGATATCCTTCCTGGTGACCCGCCCATCGGGACCGCTGCCGTGCACCAGCCGCAGGTCGATGCCGCGCTCCTGCGCCATGCGGCGCGCCAACGGCGAAGCTTTGACCTCGCCCGCCTGCGGCAGTTCCGCCGCCGCGGACGCCCCCGCCGGTTGGGACTGGGGCGCAGGCTGTTGCGCTTTGGCTGGTGCGGCAGCATCCGCTTTGGCTGGCGCCGCTGCGCCTGCGACCGGAATGGCATCCTCCGGCACGTCCTCGCCCTCGGCGGCGATGACCGCGATGGGCGTGCCGACCGGCACGACGGCGTTCTGCTCCACCAGGCGGCGGTGCATCACCCCGCTGAAGTTCGATTCGACCTCGACGGTGGCTTTGTCGGTTTCGATCTCTGCCAGCACGTCACCCTTGGCGACCGCTTCGCCCTCGCGCTTGAGCCAGCGCACCAGCGTGCCTTCCGCCATATCGAAGCCCAGTTTGGGCATGGTAACAATATCCGCCATCACAACACCTCCTTAACCGCCTGAACAACATCCGCCGCGTTGGGCAGCGCCATCTGCTCCAGCGTGCGGTTATAAGGCAACGGCACCTCTTTTTGCGCCACCCGCCGGATGGGCGCATCGACGTAATCGAAGGCTTCCTCATAGATGCGGCTGGCGACCTCGGAGCCGACGCCGAACGAGCGCCAGCCCTCTTCCACGATCACCGCGCGGTTGGTCTTGCGGAACGATTCCAGCACCGGCTCCATATCCAACGGGCGTAGGGTGCGCAGGTCGACGATCTCAGCCTGGATGCCCTCGCCCGCCAACTGCTCCGCCGCCTTCAGCGAGACCTCCAGCATCTTGCTATAGGTGACGATGGTGACGTCGCTGCCCTCGCGCTGGACGGTCGATTTGCCGATCGGGACGGTGTAGTCACCCTCCGGCACCTCG
>JABLXM010000172.1 GCA_013177815.1 Anaerolineae bacterium
CGCTCAACCGCATCATGGCGGAGTTGTCCTACGAATACGATCTACCGTTGTGGAACTTCTGGCGCTTGGCGCAAGCCCTGCCCAACGGTGGGTTAGTGGAAGACCCCGCCGAGAATTATCACCTGACCACCGCAGCCTGGGAGGCGCGCCGTTACTCTGGTCTGGCGGTGCTGGATGCTATCCTGCAAGCTGCCCAGTGAGTGCCGCGGACTGATTTCCCCCTGACGCAACCGCATCCAACCGGCAGCCGGGCGTTGTATAATCAAGTGGAAAGTCATTCGGAAGCTTGGTTCGGGAGGTGATCCATAAAGAACGGTACTCGTTTGCTGGTTGTTGCCCTGCTGCTCTCTTTGAGCGTTTGCGATGTGCTGAACCACGTCAAAGCGCTGCCCGGGCAGAGCGCGCGAACAGCAACTCCAGGATTACTTCTACGTAACGGCGGATGCCGCCAGTCAGCAGGCGCAGCCGATCGTTTGTGACCGGCGTGATGTTGATTGGTTGGTATGGAGGAAACGCGACAGGTCTCACAAGCATCAACCACGGTTTGTGGGGGTGAGAACCTGGCGGTTCTGCCCGTGTTCGACCTGTTGAACAATGATGGTATGCAAGCATGGCAGATGACAAAGTCCCTTTCTTGAAAATCCGTCTTCTGGGTGTGCCTGATGTGCTGTTCGAGAATGAACCGTTGACCATTCACCGCCGCCAGGTGCGCATGTTGCTGTATTTCCTCGCCTGCCAGCGCGATCCGATTCGCCGTGCCCGGCTCAGCGACACCTTCTGGTCCGATAAACCCGACCAGGCGGGTCGCGAAGCCTTGCGCGATGCCTTGCGGCGCCTGCGCCAGGCGCTGCCGCTGCCCGGCGTGCTCAACAGTGCCGCCGACCTGGTCATGCTCCACCACCCGCACATGTTCGTCGATGTGCGGGAATTCGAAAATAGTTATCAGGCTTTGGCTCGCAAGGTCGGTTATTTCAGCCAGGCGGAGCCGCTGCCACATCCCATCCACCAGCAGATCGCGAAAGCCGTCAGTCTGTGGCGCTCCAACGAACTGCTGGATGGCATCGAAACGGAAAACCAGGAGATACACCTGTGGTTGACCGGCGAGCGCAACCGGCTGGCAAGCCAGCGCGCCCTGCTGATCATACGTTTGGCGGACCATGAGATGGCTTGCGGTGACCTGCAGGCAGCCCTGCGCTGGCTGACCATCGCCGCCCAGATCCATGACGATGACCCCGACCTGCACCTGCGCTGGATGCGTTGCCTGGAAGGTCTGGGTCGCTGGGGCGAGCTGATGTTCTATCTCGATAAGGTGGAGGCGCTCTACAGCGACGATGTTGCCGGTCGCATGCCGCCGGCGCTGGTCGAGTTCTGCCAGGGAGTACGTCGGCGCGCCACCCCGCGCCCCAGCGACCGCATCGTCCCACGGTTGGAGGGCTTGTTGAACGCGCCGGACATGCGCTTTGTCGGTCGCCAGGATATGCTCAGCGAACTGAATCGCGCTTACATGCGCGGCGGCAGCATGGTGTTGTGGGGTGAAGCCGGCGGTGGCAAGACCCGCCTGGTCTACCAGGTTTATCAGCAATTGGAGCCGCTGCCGCGTTTACTGGTGGCGCCCTGCACGTCTGCCGCCAGCAACCAGCCCTTCGAACCGCTCATTGACCTGCTGCGCCAATCGCTGGTGCCGGAGGACTGGCAGTTGCTGCAGCCGGTTTGGGTGACTCAGTTATCCCGGCTGCTGCCAGAGGTGGTTGCGCTTCGTCCGGATGTCGGCAACGCTTTCAACCTCAGCCTGGGTGAAGCGCGACCGTTGCTCTTCCAGGCGTTCCACGAATTGATGTTGAAGGTCAGCCAGAACCAGCGCCTGCTGTTCTTTGTGGATGATGCCCAGTGGGCGGATGAAGCCACCCTCTCGCTGCTGGCGTTCCTGATCAATCAGGATTTCTTCCCCCGCCACGGGTTGCTGCTGCTGGCAGCGCGCGGCGAGGAGAAAAGCCCAACTCTGGAGCAATTCCTCTCCCGCAGCCCGCGCCAGTGGCACATCCAGGAGATGACGCTGCCGCCGATGAACGAGGAGGAGATCGCGGAGTTGGTGCTGGCGGTGGTGGGCGTTCCCAGTCCTGCTCACGTCAGCCGCCGGCTGGTGGAGGTGACCGGCGGCAATCCCTTGCTGCTGTTGGAGACGCTGCGCAATATGATGCTGGCGAGCAGCCCGCTTTCGGAAGATATCCTGACCTCGCTGCCTATCACCAGTGGCACGCATGCCCTGGTGCGCGACCGTCTGCGGACGCTGCCCGATGACACCATCCAGACGCTGTACGCCGCTGCCGTCATCGGGCAGCAATTCTCCCAGGACTTGCTAGAGCAAGCGGTCGAGTTGGAACGGGGTGCGATCACCGAGGCGCTGGAATTGTTGGTGGATAAACACCTCATCCAGACCATCAGCGGCAAGAGCGGCGGTCAATACCGCTTCATCCATGAGATCTTTCGTGAAGTCATTCTGGCGGAACTCAGTCAGCCGCGTCGATACCTCATTCACACCCGCATCGCCGAGGCGCTTCGCCCACAGGTGGAACGCGACCCCAGCCAGGCTGCCGCGGTCGCCCAGCATTATGAAGCTGCCGGCAAGCCGGTGGAAGCCTTTGCCTGTTGGCTGCAAGCAGGCAAGCACGCCCTCCGTTTGATCGCACCCAACGTGATGCACCAGGATTGCCAGCGCGCCGAGGCGCTGCTGCTCAAGCACAGCTACCTGTTCGACGAAAGAGCCATCTATGACCTCTATGCACCCTGGATGCACGTTAGCGCCGAGCAGGGGAACCTGGAAGAAGCCAATCGATTGGCGGATATGTTGCAGACGATGGGGCAGCAGCGCGCCAACGCATTGCTTTTGGGCACTTCGCTGAGCGGGCGGGCGTTCCAATTTTTATTACGCTCCGATTATGAGCACGCTCTGGACAGCATCCAACAGGCGATCCTTTACCTTAAACGCGCGGATGACCCGATCGAATTGGTCAATGCCTACAGCCGCCTGGCGACTATCTACGAAATGGAGTGTCATTTCAAGGAAGCCAGGGTTTCGCTGCAACGAGCGCTCGCGTTATCGCGCAGCCGGGCGCAGGGGGATATGCACGAAGCCGTCATTGTCGGCATGGCACGGCTCGCCTATGTCGAGAATTGCATGGGGTTTCCGCTGGTAGCCCTGGTTCTGGGCGAAGAAGCCCTGGCGCTGAGCCGGCAGAACTTCTTCCCGGTGGGGGAGATGCGCGCCCTGGCGCAAATGTCGTACGCCTGCTTCTTAACCATGCGCCTGGAGCAGTGTTTGGAGTATTGCCGGCAAGGACTGGTGATCGCCGAGAGGTATCAGTACATGCGCCGGATGGGTTACCTGCGTATCATTTCCGCCCGGGCT
Source organism: Anaerolineae bacterium (assembly GCA_013177815.1). GTDB lineage: Bacteria > Chloroflexota > Anaerolineae > Anaerolineales > Anaerolineaceae > JABLXM01. The sequence continues at coordinate 3,407 of JABLXM010000172.1, forward strand.
GAACTGGCGCAGGGGCGATTGGATGCTAGTTGGCAGGATGCGACGATTGCCCTGTCGATCGGCGAATCTTACGGCTACCCGGAAATGGCGATGGAAGCCAGGGGGTTGCTGGGTGACCATTTCATTGCCTTACGGGATTATTCCAGCGCGATCGCCGTCTTCCAGCACGGGTTGGATCCCGATTGTGACAGCCTGAACGCCTATAATCTTCACTTCCGCCTGGGATTGACGATGGTGCAGGGTGGCGACCAGCGGGGGCAGGCTTATATCGACGAAGCCTATGAGATGAGCCTGGCGTCCGAATTGGCGTCGGTCTATTTGCCCATCATGACCTCGCAAGCCATGATGGCAGCCGCCGATGGGGATAGCCAGCGGGCGCGCCGCTTGCTATCCCAACTTGAGCGGGCGTCGGAGGAGCGCCACTTTGGCGGTCTCGCCAGCACCAATTTACTCATTCGATGCCAAATCGCGCTGTCGAGTGGTGATTATGAAGCAGCTGCTACTCTTGCCCAGGCGGCGATTGAAGCCAACCGGGACGACACCATCGGTTTTTTGGATGTGAAATGTTATGAAGCCTTGCGGGATACGCGCCGCGCGCAAGACCTGCCGGCTGATGACATCGAGCGACGCCTGGCGGCGCTGGTGCATCACATCACCAGCCAGATCACCCAGTCGGAACTGCAGGTGTCCTTGCCGGTCTTCCGCTCATCTGTATTGGTGAAACGCCGATGACCACTTTGTCCATGCTTTGTCCACGCTACGATGCCATAGTGGACAAAGCCAATTGCCGCTAAGGGCGCAGATGGGCGATGTGGTCAGAACGTTACCCGCCCTCATCGAGGGTCTCTGCGCAACAAGGTCGGTTGTGTTTAGGGGAACAGACACAACTGACCTTTTTTTATTCTTTTTTTTCATTCCCCACGCAGGTGCGCCACCGTCACACCCTCGCCGCCCTCGGAATCCAGACCAGTTTCCCAGCGGGCAACGTGTGAGCTGTGTCGTAGTGCATCGCGCACCGCCTGGCGCAATTTGCCGGTGCCCTTGCCGTGGATGATACGCACGAATGGCATCCCGCTCAAGTATGCCGAATCGATGTAGCGCTCCAGCGCCTCCAGGGCTTCATCGGCGCGTTGCCCGCGCAGGTCAAGTTCCATGCCGGGCGCGGCTGGTGCGCTGGCGGTGGTCTTCCCCTTCGATCTACCCTTTTTAGGTTCTTGCGGTGCTGCCGGTGCGTCGCCACCGCCGGCGCGTGCCACGTCGGCTAAGCGCGCGCGCAGGCGCAAAGCGCCAGCCTGCACTTCAACTTCGGTCTCGCTGATGGCAGTGATCACCCCTTCCAGGTCCAGCGAGCGCACCCGCACTTTCTGCCCAATGCCCACCGGGTGTCGCTCGTCCGCTTCATTAGCATCATTGTGGCGTATGACCGGTGCGCGCGCCAGTGTCTCGAGCGTCTCCACCTGCTGCTGCAGCGGTTTGAGCGCCTCCAGTGGTTGGTGGGCGCGGCTGAGCGCCTTACGGGTGGCGTCCATTTCCTGGCGCAGTTCGGCGATCTCGGCTTTGGCTTCGCTGCGCGCGGCTTCCAGCATTTGGGCGCGTTCTTCTTCGATGTTTTCCAGGCGTGTCCGCAGTTCCCGCCGCGTGCGGTCCGCTTCTTCGCGCGCCTGCTCCGCCGCAGCAGTGGCGCGCAGCGCCAGGTCGCGTTGGTGGTGGATCTCGTCCAGCAAGTCTTCGGCGCGCAGGTCGCTGGGATCGATGCTACTGCGCGCCGCTTCCAGGATATCTTTGGGCAGCCCCAACCGCTCGGCGATCAGCAGCGCGTTCGAGCGTCCGGGCAGCCCGATCGTTAGGCGGTAAGTGGGGCGCAGCGACCGCAGGTCGAATTCCATGCTGGCGTTGACTACGCCTGGGGTGGCGTGCGCATAGGTCTTCAACTCCGGGTAGTGCGTTGCCACCAGGCAGGGGATGTTTTTTTCCACCAGGTGCGCCAGCAGCGCCCGCGCCAATGCCGCCCCCTCTTGTGGGTCGGTGCCGGCGCCCAATTCGTCCAGCAGCACCAGCGTATCCGGGGTGGCTTTTTTGAACACCCGGATGATATTGGTGATATGACCGGAGAAGGTCGAGAGCGATTGTTCGATCGATTGCTCATCACCAATATCGGCGTAGATATCGCTGAAGAAGCTCAACGCCGACCCGGATTGCGCCGGGATGTGCAGTCCGCTCTGCGCCATCAATGCCAGCAGACCGGTGGTCTTGAGCGTCACCGTCTTGCCGCCGGTGTTCGGTCCGGTGATCACCAGCCCAAAGACCTGGCTATCCAGGTGCACGTCCACCGGAACCACGCTCTCGGCGGGCAGCAGCGGGTGGCGCGCCTGGTACAGGCGGACGACCAATCCGTCCTTGGATGGTATGGGCAGCAGTTGCGGTTCGCTGGCGCGCAGCTCCTCGCCGTATTTGGCGCACGTCAGCGCGAGGTCGAAGTCTGCCAATCCTTCCACGTTCTGGAGGATCGCTTCAGCCGCTTGCCCCACCAGTGCCGAAAGCGCCGCCAGCACCCGGCGCACCTCGTCCCGTTCCGCCAGTTGCAGTTCGTGATACTGGTTGTTCAACTCCACCACCGCCAGCGGTTCGACGAAATACGTGGCACCGGAGGAGGATTGATCGTGGATGATGGCGCGCAGTTGCCCCTTGAATTCCGAGCGCAGCGGTACCACGTACCGTCCCCCGCGCTGGGTGACGAGCGGCTCTTGCAGCATGCCGGACTGCTTGGGGTCGTTGAGAATGCGCTCCAGCCGGCTGATCAGCCGGTCGTGTGCGATTTTGAGTTGCGATCGGATGGCTGCCAGTTCCGGCGAGGCATTATC
>JABLXM010000173.1 GCA_013177815.1 Anaerolineae bacterium
ATCATGATCAACTCCTTTTGGTTACTGTTACCATAGGCGAATCCAGTCCGCCCTCTCACTGTGGTCGAAACCTCATCGCCCATATCTTACCATAACAGCGCAAAGACCCGGTCAGCGCCGTATAGCAATGCCCGGCGTCATATTCCAGGGCAATAATTATGCCAAGATCGCTTGCAAAGATGGCTACGCGCATTTATTCGCCACCTAATCCACGATAGCGATCATAGAAATGAGGGTTCGAGACATGTCTGGTAAAATACTGGCGCCGACGTGGTGAATCATTCGGGATCAAAATATGACCACTTACATTGCACTACTGCGAGGAATCAACGTGGGGGGGAACAACCGCTTGCCAATGAAAGCGCTGGTCGACATACTCAATGCACTGGGCGCCGAGAAGGTCAAAACGTATGTCCAAAGCGGGAACGTGGTTTTGCAATGTACGCCGGAGACCGCTGCCGACCTGGCGCAAAGATTGGGGGATGAAATACGCGCCCGGCACGGCTTCGAACCGCACATCCTGACCCTGAGCCAAGCCGAACTCGAAAAGGCGATGGCGAACAACCCATTCCCCGAAGCGGAAGCCAACCCAAGTTCGCTGCATTTGGGGTTCCTGGCTGACACACCAAGCGACCCGAAGCTGGATAAGCTGGAAAGTTTGAGGGCAGAGAGCGAGCGCTTTCGGCTGATCGATAACGTCTTCTACCTGCACGCCCCGGAGGGCATCGGCAGGTCCAAGCTGGCTGCCAACAGCGAGCGGCTGCTGGGCGCAGCGATGACCGACCGAAACTGGAACACGGTTTGCAAGCTCAAAGAAATGGCAAGCGAATAAACACCGCCAGCCGAGAACGCGTCATAGAACGGCGCTCGACGGGCGCCTGGCGATTGACTCCCTGACACCCTACCCCTATACTTAAGCGCATGCTGGCGCGCGTGTTCTCTTGTGCCGTGCTCGGGCTGGACGGCGTGATCGTCGAGGTCGAGGTGGATACCGGTTCCGGTCTGCCCGGCACCGACATCGTCGGACTGCCGGATGCAGCCGTGCAGGAGAGCAAACAGCGCGTGCAGGCAGCCATCAAGAACGCCGGTTTCCCCTACCCGCGCAAACGGCTGGTGGTCAACCTGGCGCCGGCATCGGTGCGCAAGGAGGGTCCGGCGTACGACCTGCCGATCGCGCTGGGGGTGCTGGTGATGCAGGAACTGCTGCCGCCCGAGGCAGTGGCGGACACGCTGGTGGTGGGCGAACTCTCGCTGGAAGGCACGGTTCGCCACGCCCGGGGTGTGCTGCCGATGGCAGCCGTGGCGCGGCAGGAGGGATTCAAGCGCGTGATCGTCCCCAAAGTGGACGCGGCGGAAGCCACGTTGATCCCAGACCTGGAGATCATCCCGGTGGGCAGCCTGGGTGAGCTGTTCCAGTACCTGAGCGGTTCCCTAGAAATCCCGCCGGTGACGCCCTTGGCGCTGGAGGACATCCCGGCAGTGGTGCAGACCGACTTCCAGGATATCCGTGGACAGGAGCACGTGAAACGCGCACTGGAAGTGGCAGCGGCGGGAGGTCACAACGTGTTGATGATGGGTCCACCCGGTGCAGGCAAGACGCTGCTGGCGCGTGCGCTGCCTGCCATCCTGCCAGCCATGAGCATCGACGAGGCATTGGACGTGACGCGCATCTACTCGGTGGCGGACCAACTGCCCGCCGACGTACCGCTGATCCGCACGCGCCCCTTCCGCGCGCCGCACCACACTATCAGCCACGCCGGGCTGGTGGGCGGGGGCAATCTGCCACACCCCGGCGAGGTCTCGCTGGCACACCGCGGGGTGCTGTTCCTGGACGAACTGCCGGAGTTCGGGCAGCGCGTGCTGGAGGTGCTGCGCCAGCCAATCGAGGACAAAGTGGTGACCATCAGCCGGGCGCAGGGGACGTTGACCTTCCCGGCGAACTTCATGCTGGTGGGGGCGATGAACCCGTGCCCGTGCGGCTACGCCGGCGACCCGGTCAAGCCGTGCACCTGCGCGCCGGGCATGATCAGCAAGTACCAGAAGCGCATCTCGGGACCACTGATGGACCGCATCGACATCCACATCCAGGTGCCGCGGGTGGCATACGACAAGTTGAGCAGCCAGCGCCAGGGTGAAGCCTCCGCAGAGATACGCAAACGTGTCGAAGCTGCCCGCCAAATCCAGCGGACACGCTTCGAGGGTTTGGATATGCGCGCCAACGCCGAGATGCGACCGGCTGACCTGGCGCTGCACTGCGAGTTAGACGAAACCAGCAGCAAGTTGATGAAAACCGCCATGACCCAAATGCAATTGACGGCGCGCGCCTATCACCGCGTGCTCAAACTGGCACGCACCATCGCGGACCTTTCAGGCAGCCAGGCGATCCAGACCACGCACCTGGCGGAGGCGCTGCAATACCGGGCGCGCCTGGCGTTCGACGAAATTTGAGATATGTCATTCCTCACTTTTATTTATTGACAGTCTTTGCTAGAATAATAATACTTTCATAACCACCCTGTGACCTTCCGTGACGTATGAAACCAGGGCATAAAGACGAATAACTGACCATCAATGTCGATTTGTTTTCCCAACCATCACGGCAAGACCTACGCCGGCAGGGCAGCATCGCTTAATACCCCGTCGACCGGCTTCGGATTGCCTGAGGCGGGAGCATCAAAACGTGGGAGGGAACATCGAAAGGAGGTGAACGAAGAATAACGCGTGATCCGTTGGTATGATCGTTAACCCAGATCCCTTAAACATCTCAGGAGGAGTTTTCATGACCAAAAAAGGTATTACATTGTTGACGTTGGCGGCAATCTTTGTATTGGCAGTATCCGCCTGCGGACCAGCACCTACACCAGAAACGGTCGAAGTGCAGGTCACTCAAATCGTTGAGAAAGAAGTCGAAGTCGTCGTGACCGCCACAGCATCGCCCGAGACCAAATTGAAGGTCTTTGGCGCGTTCGCCACCCCGATCGAGGAACCGTGGGACGGCGTGATCCACTCGGCGTTGTTGAAAGCGCAGGAAGAAGGTAAGATCGAGTACACCTACACCGAGAACATCGGCTACTCCGGCGATATGGAGCGCGTGCTGCGCGAGGTGTGCGATCAGCAGAAACCCGACCTGATTCTGGGCGATGCCTTCGGCAACGAAGAAGCGGCGCGCCGCGTGGCAGCCGATTACCCCGATATCGCTTTCGCGTTCGGCTCCGGCTCCGGTCCATCCAACCCGAACTTTGCGGTGTTCGATAACTGGATCCACGAACCGGCGTACCTGATGGGCATGCTGGCGGGCGGATTGACTGAGAGCGGCACGATCGGCGTGGTCGGCGGCTATCCGGTGCCGGAAGTGAACCGCATCGTGAACGCCTTCGTCGCCGGCGCCAAGGCGCAGAACCCAAGCGCCACCGTCCTGGTTTCCTTCATTAACTCCTGGTTCGACCCGGCAGCCGCAAAAGAGGCTGCGCTGGCACAGATCGACAGCGGCGCGGACGTATTGTTCGCGGAACGCTTCGGTGTGATCGAAGCCGCAGCGGAGAACGGGCTGTGGGCATTCGGCAACATGAGCGACCAGAACGAACTGGCACCCGAATATGTCGTCAGCAGCGGCGTGTGGAATATGGATCCGACGGTGAATTACCTGATCGACCAGGTAGCCGGTGGCACATTCACCGCGCAGGACCTGAAGGACTTCTCGATGATGGGCAAGGGCGGCGCATACCTGGCGCCCTTCCACGATACTGAAGCCCAATTACCCGCGGAACTGGTGGAAGCCGTGAAAGCCAAGGAAGCTGAAATCCTATCCGGCACTTTCCGCGTCGACATCGACGAAGCGCAACCGAACCCGATCAACTAACTTACATTTCAGTACACGAATGGGCAGCAGGCAATGCCTGCTGCCCGCTCATCGAGGTGACCATGCACATTGTTCAAATGAGAGGCATCGTCAAGCGTTTTGGCGACCTTATCGCCAACGACCATGTCGATTTCGAACTTGAATCTGGCGAGATTCATGCGCTGCTGGGGGAAAACGGCGCCGGTAAAACAACGCTGATGCGCATCCTTTACGGGCTATACCACGCCGATGAGGGCAACATCCTGGTCAACGATCAGCCGGTCGCCATCCACACCCCCAAAGATGCCATAGCCGCCGGCATCGGGATGGTCACACAACACTTCACCCTGGTGCCAACCCTGACGGTGGCAGAGAACCTGGCGCTGGGTGAGAAAGGTTCGCTGACGCTTGATATCAAGCAGGTGGAAAGATCAGTCGCCGAGGCTTCAAAGCGGTTCGGCATCCCGGTAAAACCAGATGTCTTAGTACGACATCTTTCGGTGGGGGAACGCCAGCGCGTGGAGATCCTGAAAGCCCTGTACCGCAACGCGCAGGTGCTGATTCTGGATGAACCCACCGCTGTCCTGGTACCCCAGGAAGTGGATGTCCTCTTTGAAGCCCTGAAACGACTGCAATATTCAGGTTTATCGGTCATTTTCATATCGCATAAACTGCACGAAGTGATGGACCTGTGCAACCGCATCACCGTCCTGCGGGACGGCAAAGCGGTGGGCACGGTGCACAAAAACGACACCAGTACCAAACAGCTTGCGACGATGATGGTGGGGCGGGAGAGCTTTGGGGTTACCCGGCAGGAACAACGCGTCCAAGGCGAAGTGCTGGTGACAATCAAAAACATGTGCGCCGAGGACAAGAAAGGTCTGCCGGCGCTGCGCAACATCAACCTGGAAGTGCACGCCGGTGAGATCTTGGGCATCGCCGGCGTCTCTGGCAACGGTCAGGCAGAACTCTCCGCCATTCTGTGCGGGATGCAAAAACCCTCCAGCGGGCAGATCATGGTGGAGGGGCAGGACCTGACGGGTGCCGAAGCGGACGTGATATGCGCGACCGGCATTGGGCGCATCCCGGAAGACCGACATGCCAACCTGGTGGGCGAGTTGAGCGTGGCAGAAAACCTGGTGTTGGATCACCTGCAGGATTACGTCAAGAATGGCATACTGGAACGGAACAAGATCCAGCAACAGGCGGGGAAACTGATCAAGGATTTCCAGATCAAAGCCAAACCGCGCGATCGCTTGCGCACCTTATCCGGCGGCAACATGCAAAAGGTAATGCTGGCGCGCACGCTTTCACGCGAGCCGCGGGTGGTGATCGTATCGCAACCGACCCGTGGTCTGGATGTGGGCGCCACCGATTACGTGCGCTCGCAGTTGCTGGAACAGCGCAAGCGGGGGGCGGCGGTATTGATGATCTCGGAGGATCTGGATGAGATCATCGCGCTTTCCGACCGCATCGCCGTGATCTACGAGGGCGAGATCGTGGGAATCATTCCAAACAGCGAAGCAACGCCGGAAAAACTCGGCTTGATGATGAGCGGCAGCAACATCGAAAAACGCAAGCAGGAGAAGAAACGTGTCCAAGTTTAGGATCGAACGCGCGCCTGCGCCCATGTGGGTGCGCCCGCTAATTCCATTCATCGCCATACCAGTAACCTTCCTGCTGACCTCGGCACTGGTATTGGCTGCGGGCGCCAACCCCCTGGAGGCATACTATCACTTTCTTATTTCCCCCCTCAGTAACAGTTACAGCGCCATCGAGGTATTGGTCAAATCCACCCCGCTACTGCTGACCGGCGCAGCGGTGGCATTTGCCTTCAACGCCGGTTACTGGAACATCGGCGCGGAAGGGCAGTTGTACGCCGGTGCCATCATGGCAACCTTCATCGGCATCACGCTCAATAATGTATCGCCATTCGTGGGCATCCCCGCCATGATCGTGGGCGGGTTCGTCGCCGGTATGCTGTGGGCGCTGGTGCCAGCGTTGCTCAAGGTGAAATTAAATATCGACGAAGTCGTCACCACCCTGCTTTTGAACTCGGTGGTGTTGTTCGTGACCAGTTTCCTGCTCAACGGCGCCTGGCGAGACCCAATCTCGATGTGGCCGCAATCGCCGGAGATCGACCCCGGAACGGTCTTCATTAAACTGATTCCGCGCACAAGACTGCACCTGGGATTCTTGCTGGCGCTGGTGGTGATCGTGATCGAGTGGTTCGTATTGACGCGCACTTCGTTCGGGTTGAAGATGCGTGCGATCGGCTACAGTCGCGAGGGGGCGCGCTTCGCAGGCATCAAAGTCAACCGCACCATGCTCACCGTGGCGCTGGTCTCCGGGGGCATCGCCGGGCTGGCAGGCGCCGGGGAAGTTGCAGGTATTCACTTCCATTTAATAGACGCCCTATCTGACGGTTTAGGCTACAGCGGGATCGTCATCGCCACCCTGGGCGGGTTGAATCCCTTTGGGGTCGGGCTGGCGGCTCTGTTCGTTGGGCTGATTGACACAGGCGCCCAGTCCGTGAGCCGGGCGCTGGGGGTGCCGGTCTACCTGGGCGACGTGGTGCAATCGACGCTGCTGCTGGTAACGTTATCATTGTTCCTGCTGAACAATTATCGTATTCGGAAGGTGGAAGCATGAGCACACCAGCCGTCATTTTTATCGTTGGCTTCCTGGCTGCCACGCTGCGAGTGGCAACCCCATTGATCTACGGTACGTTGGGCGAATTGTTCTGCGAGCGGGCGGGAATCCTGAACCTGGGCATCGAGGGCACCATGTTCCTGGGCGCTTTCGTCGGTTTCGCAGTTGGATACCACAGCGGGTCACTGTGGCTGGGGGTGGCAATAGCTGCCGTTGCCGGGATGGTCTCCGGCTTGTTGATGTCACTGCTGGCGGTGCGCTTCGGCGTCAACCAGCACGTCGCCGGTTTGGGCATCACAATGCTGTGGACAGGGGTCTCTCTTTTCTCCTTCCGGCTGATCTTCGGCGAATCCAAAGTCCAGCCATCGGTCGATCCTTTCCCCCAGATCTCGCTGTTTGGCGACACACCGATCATTGGCACCATCTTTACCCAATATCTACTGACCTATATCGGCATCCTGCTGGTGCCGCTGGTGTGGTGGATCATCAACCGCACGCGCTTCGGCTTGCAGATCCGAGCCGTGGGTGAGAATCCCGAAGCGGCGGACGCTGCCGGTTTGAACGTCTACGCCATCCGCACTTACGCATTGATGATCGGCGGGGCGCTGATGGCGGTGGGGGGCGCATTTCTCTCGCTGGCATCCGTGGGCGCCTTCACGTTCGGCATCGTCGCCGGGCGCGGTTGGGTCTGCATTGCGCTGATCATCTTCGCCAACTGGCGCGCGATCTCGGTGTTGTGGGGTGCGTTGATCTTTGGCGGGGTTCAGGCGCTGCAACTGCGCTTGCAAACGCTCGGACTGAAATTACCCTATGAGCTTTTTCTCTCACTGCCTTACCTGGTCACCATTCTGGCGCTGAGCATCGCCGGTCGCAATGCCGCGGCGCCATCTGCGCTGCTCAAACCATACCGGCGGGAGTGAACCCTTTTATTGGTAAGAATTGGAAGGAGGTTTTCCAATGGGATATAAATATATCGGCAAGAGTTATATTCGCCCGGACGCCATCGGCAAGGTGACCGGAAAAGCAATCTTCTTGGACGACATCCGCATCCCCGGCATGCTGCACGCCACCATCCTCAGACCGGAATATGCTCATGCCAAGATCTTGAAGATCGAAACCGGCGAAGCGGAAGCCTGCCCGGGCGTGGTCAAAGTGGTCACCGGCGCATCCTGTCACTATCACTACGGCGACAACATCCGCGACCTGGTGCCGATGGCAGTGGACAAGGTACGATATATTGGCGAACCGGTGGCGGCGGTCATTGCGGATACACCCAAACACGCCAAGGCAGCGCTCGAAAAGATCCATGTGACATACCAGCCGCTGCCGGTCTATATCGATGCGCGTCAGGCAATGAGCCAGGACGCAGTCTTGATCCATGAGAACCTGGGGGATTACTGGCACCTGCCGACGCTCGACCCGGTGCCGGGCACCAACATCGCCAACCGCTACCACTTGAAGAAAGGGCGGGGTGGGGAGGGCTTCGGCGAAGCCGACGTGATCGTGGAGGGCGAATTCGATTATCCATTCGGCTCGTGCGCGGCGCTCGAACCGCACGGGGCAATCGTGTGGTTCAAGGAAGATAAGACCATCGAGGTATGGTCTTCGTCGATCTGCCCGTTCATCATCCGGGACGATCTGGCACTCTCTTACGGCGTGCCTGCCGCGGACGTGCGGGTGCACATTCCGGATATCGGCGGTTGCTTCGGTTATAAATCCGACATTACGGTCGAGCAGACCATTGCGTGGATCGCCAGCTTTGTGCCGGGTTCACCGGTCAAATGGGTGGCGACGCGGCAAGAGGACTTCACCAGCACGCTGATCGCGCACGGCATCCGCACGCACATGAAGATCGGCGCCAAGAAAGATGGTCGCCTGGTGGCGATCCAATCCACCATCTACCACTCCACCGGTGCGTACGCCGACACCGGCGTCAACATCTCGATCGCTGCCACCCACAATTCAACCGGTCCGTATGAATTTCCGCATTGCGAAATGACCGGCTACACGGTCTACACCAACACGCCGGCGGTCGGGGCATATCGCGGTTACGGACACCAGGAAGCCCAACTGGCAACCGAGCGCATGATGGATATGCTGGCGCGCAAACTTGGGATGGACAAATTCGAATTGCGCGCCATGAATTACCTGGGGGAAGGCAAGATCAACGCGTTGGGCGAGCGCATGTACAAGTACAACGGCGACATCCAAACCTGCGCCCGCGAAGTGCAGGCAGACGTGTTCGGGAAAGAGCTGCCCAAAGAGGACGAACAGTTCTTCTACGGACGCGGCTTCGCCGCGGTGATGAAATCGCCCAAGGGGGCACCCTTCTCCACCAAGAGCTGTTTTATGAAGATGAACACCGACGGCAGCGTCAACATCAACATGGGCGGCGCCGAGGTTGGGCAGGGGCTGCGCACCATCATCCGGCAGGTGGCAGCGGAAGCGCTCATGATCCCGCCGGAAAAGATTCGCGTCTATAACGAACTGGACACTCAGTTCTCGCCTTACGAATGGCAGACAATCGGGTCGATGTTCACCATGCAGGGCGGGCGCGCCATTATTCGCACGGCGGATAAATTGATCAAAGTGCTCAAAGAAACGGCGGCGCAGGCGCTGAAAACCGATGTGGATTACCTGGAATACGACGGGCAGTTCATCTACCTGCGAAGTGACCCAGCCATGCGCATTGCGGTCGGCGACCTGGCGCGCGGTTATATCACCGGGGACGGCATCACCATCGGCGATTACGCCCAAGCTGCCGCCGACGCACGCCTGCCGCGTTACGCCAACCCGGACAAGAACGGTCAGGGCAGCACGGGCGTGACTTATACCTTCGGCGCGCAGGCGGTTGAACTCCGCATCGAGAAGAAATCCGGCAAGATATTCGTGGACCGTTTCTCGTCGATGTTCGACGTCGGTCAGGTGGTGAACCCGCTGCAGATCCGCGGCTCGGTGCTGGGCGGCGTGACGATGGCAATCGGCGCTGCGTTGCACGAGGAATTGCTCTTCGATGATGAAGGTCATATCCTCAACCCGCAACTCTTCAAGTACCATATCCCGACCATCAAGGACGCGCCGGAACAGAAGATCGAATTCCTGGAGACGCCGGACATGATCGGTCCATTTGGCGCGCGCGGCATTGGAGAACACTCGGTCATCGGCGCCGCGCCCGCCATCCTGAACGCCATCCACGACGCCACCGGGATCGATTTTTACGCGATCCCGATCACACCTGAAAAGATGAAACAAGCCCTGGAAGGCATGAAGGAGGTGGCTGCATGAGCGAGATGATCCAATTCACCCTCAACGGCGCCGAACGCAGCGTTGCGGCTGAACCAGATTTGATGTTGATCGATGTCATCCGCGACGTTTTCAATCTGACCGGGACAAAACACGGCTGCGACAACGCCACCTGCGGCACCTGCACGGTGGTGGTGAACGGCAAGGCAGTCAAATCGTGCAATTTTCCAATCGAAAAAGCCGCCAACGCCGAGGTGATGACCATCGAATATCTCGCCAAAGGGACCGTGCTGCACCCAATCCAAAAAGCCATTGCCGAATCCGGCGCGGTGCAGTGCGGGTTTTGCACACCGGGCATCGTGATGGAACTGTACGGTCTGCTGGAGAACAAAGCGGATGCCAGCGAGGCTGAGATCACCAACGTGTTGAGCAAGCACTTGTGCCGCTGCACCGGTTATGAACCGATACGCAATGGCGCGCTGATGGCACAAAAATTGATGCAAGCGCGCGCCGCCGCAAAATAATCCCAATCAGGAGGCGAATATGGCATACGATGTTTTGATCAAGAACGCCCAGACACGAACATCCAACGGTGGCACGGTGGATATCGGGCTACAAGGCGGCAAGGTTGCGAAGATCGCAACAAAGATCAATGACGGCGCCAATCAGGTGGTGGATGCTGGGGGCAGCCTGGTGACGGAATCATTCATCAACGGGCATCTGCACCTATGCAAGGTCTATACCCTGGCGAAGATGGACGACGCTGCGTTGGGCGCCTACACCGGCGAATCGATGGGCGGCGCCATGACCGCAATCGAATTAGCTGCCAAGGTCAAAGAATCCTATGACGAGAGCTGGATCATCGAGAACGTGCGCAAAGCGGTGACGCTGGCGCAGAAGTTCGGCAACACCACCATCCGCGCCTTCGCCGATACCGACACCAAAGCGCGCCTGGAGGGCATCAAAGCCTTGTTGAAGGCACGCGAGGAGTTCAAGGGCAAGGTCGATATCCAGGTGGTGGCTTTCCCACAGGATGGGGTGGTGCGCGACCCCGGCGCAGAAGATTACGTGGAGGAAGCACTTAAACTCGGCGCAGACGTGGTAGGCGGGATCCCGTGGATCGAATATACGGACGCGGACGCTCAGGAACACATCGACCGCATGTTCAAGCTCGCCAAAAAGTACGACAAGGACATCTCGATGCTGATCGACGACGCCGGCGACCCGACGCTCAAGTCGCTGGAGATGCTGGCTGTGACCACCCTGCGGGAGGGCTGGATCGGTCGCGTGACGGCGCAACATTGCCGCGCAATGGCGCTGTACCCGGAGCCGTATTACCGCAAGATCGAATACCTGCTGAAGAAAGGCAAGATCGGCGTCGTTTCGGATCCACAAACCGGACCGCTGTACGCGCGCGTGAAATCGATGTACAAAGCCGGCGTCCGCATTGCGCTCGGACAGGATGACATCGCAGATGCTTATTACCCCTTTGGACGTAACAATATGTTGGAAGTGGCATTCCTGGCAGCGCACCTGATGTGGATGACCACACGCGAGGAAATGGAGATCCTGTACGACCTGATCACCACCAACGCGGCGGAAGCGCTCAACATGAGCGGACACAAACTCGAAGAAGGCGGCACCGCCGACCTGGTGGTGCTGAACGCCACCAATGTTTGGGAAGCGCTATGGAGCCACGAGGCACCCAAGTACGTCTTCAAGGACGGGGTGGACGTAACCTTAAAGTAATCGCAGGTGTTTTCACCAACGTGCCGGTAACAGGGCCGCAGATATGGCGGTCCTGTTTTTTTGCCCGCCACATCTGGCGATATTTTCGTTCAAGTTTGCATTATTGACAGTTGAACGGGTGTTCGCTATCAATTCTGATAGCCTTTCATAACCAGCCAAACCGTATAATCAATTTAGTTGGATTGGATATGGATACCATTTTTGTGCCAGGCGAGATCCTGCAAAAGGCGTTTCCGGGCTTGGGCGAAGGCGAAGCGCGGGAGATCATCCAGAAAGGACAGGTGCACACCTTCCTGCCGGGAGTGGTCACTTGCAAGGAAGGCGCGCTGGAGACAACCTTTTACATCATCCTCTCAGGGGAAGTCCAAGTCAGCAAGGTCATCAACGAAAGCGAAGAGAAGA
>JABLXM010000174.1 GCA_013177815.1 Anaerolineae bacterium
GTGGCTGGATGCGCTGTTGGTCTACCTCGAACAAAACCGTGACCTGGTCAGGAACTTCGTCCATGATCACTTGCCCGGTCTCCGCATGGCAGCGCCGCAAGGCACTTACCTGGCGTGGATCGACTGTCGCCCAGCCGGGCTGGGCGACAAACCGGCAGATTTCTTCCTGAAGCACGGGCGCGTGGCGTTCAACGAGGGCGCCACCTTCGGCGCCGGCGGCAGCGGCTTCATCCGTTTGAACTTTGGCTGCCCGCGGGCAACGCTGCAGGACGGTCTTGAACGGATGCAGATCGCGTTGCAGACACCCGCTTCGAGCGATACGGATACAACCTAAAGGATTTGCAATGAACGAAACGCAAGGCAAGAAAAACAAACGCCGCTCCTGCGTGACTTGGTTGGGCGGGACGGTCGGTTTGATCATCCTCATCGTGGCGCTGCCTTTCCTGGTGGAGCTTGGCTTGTGGGGACTGGGGGGCGTGCTGATCGTGGCAGACCCGCCGGCGGAGGTGGATGCCATCATTGTCCTGAGCGGCGGCAGCGACCTCTCCCGGGTCGAGGAAGCCGGACGGCTGTATGAAGACAAGCTGGCAGAATGGATCATCCTGACGCGGGTGAACGAACAGCCGGTGGAAGCCAAAGAGAACGATCTCATCATCACCAAGAAGGACCTGTTGTTCGAGTACGGCATCCCCAATGACAAGATCCTGGCTACCGGGGAGGTTGCCACCAGCACAAAGGAGGAAGCCGAATTGACGCTGCGCCTGATGCAGGAGCGCGGGCTGACCTCTGCAATGGTGGTGACCGACCCGTTCCACAGTTTGCGCACCCGGCTGATCTTCCAGGATGTGTTCCGCGGCAGCGGTGTGAAAACGCTGGTACGCCCGGTGCGGGGACACTGGTACCGCTCGGCTACCTGGTGGAGCACGCCAGAAGGTCGCCAGGCAACCGTTTCGGAATACCTGAAACTGCTGGCATACCTGCTTGGACAACAGACGGGCGTCATCGAATAAATCTATCTTTCCACACGGATTACTGCCCCACAAGTCAATAAATTGATATACACTATGCCTATACGGAGGCAATGGCATATGGCAATACAAGAACGGCTTGCGCGCTTCCCGTTCGCGCACACGTATTCGATCGTGGCACGCGACGGCAAGAGCGGGCAAATGGGCGTGGCGGTGCAATCGCACTGGTTCTCGGTCGGCTCGATCGTGACATGGGGCGAAGCCGGCGTGGGTGTGGTGGCAACCCAGGCAATGGTGGAGGTCAGCCACGGTCCGTTGGGCATCGAACGCATGCGGGCGGGCGAACCCGCCGCGCAGGCGCTGAAGGCGTTGCTGGCAGCGGACGAGGGAAGAGACTTGCGCCAGGTGGCAATGCTGGACGCCCAGGGCGAGATTGCCACCCACACCGGGCGGCGCTGCATCGCCGAAGCCGGGCACACCACCGGTGCAGACTACTCGGCGCAAGCCAACATGATGCTGAACGCAACGGTATGGCACGCCATGGCAAGCGCTTTCGAAAGCGCCGAGGGCGACCTGACCAGCCGGCTGCTGGCGGCGCTGGATGCGGCGCAGGCAGCGGGCGGCGACATCCGCGGGCAACAATCGGCGGCGCTGCTGGTGGTGGCTGGCGAGCGACAGGCTCACCCCTGGCAGGGACGGCTGTTCGACCTGCGGGTGGATGATCACCCCTCCCCGCTGGCAGAACTGCGCCGCCTGGTGGACGTGCAACGCGCTTACCACTACATGAACGAAGGCGACGAGCACCTGGGCAAGGACGAGGTCGCCGAGGCGCTCGCCTGCTACCAGGCGGCGGCGCGCCTGTACCCCGGCATGGAGGAGTTTCCTTTCTGGCACGCGGTCACGCTGGCAGAAATAGGACGGCTGGAGGACGCGCTGCCGATCTTCAAGCAGGTGTTCGACGCTAACCCCAACTGGCGGGAACTGGCGCGCCGGCTGCCGGCGGCGGGGCTGCTCAACGTGGGCATCGCCGACCTGGAGAGAATCCTGAGGATCTAGCGTATGCCGAACAGCAACCCCTTGACGCAATACCTCAAATTGATGACGCAACAGCCAAAGCAGTTCGAGAATCCGCCGGGCGTTGCGGTCATCCAGATCATCAGCAACCTGGATGAGCTGGTGAGCGAACAAGAACGCTTGCGGCTCTCCATCACGGCAGCCGGCAAGCCGGCAGCCTGGGGCGACCTGGGGGTGGTGCTGGATGATCCTTATTTCATCATCCTGCGCGACCTGGTGCGCTTCCCCAGCGGGCGAGTGGGCACCTATTCGCGTTTGATCAACCAGGCAGACCTGCATGGCGGGCAAAGCGTGGTGGTGCTGCCGATCATGGGCGGCAAGATCGGTCTGCTGCGCCAATTCCGGCACGCGACCCGCCGCTTCCACCTGGAAGCCCCGCGCGGCTACGGCGAACCGGAAACGCCAGCCAGCCTCAATGCAGAAAAGGAAATCCGCGAGGAGATGGGGGGCACGGTGGTGGAGCTGGTGGACCTGGGCACCGCTCATAATAACACCGGACTGGAAGCAACCGAAGTACAGTTCTACCTGGGGCATGTAGCTGGCTGTGAGAAACCCGAACAGGATGAAGGCATCGAAAGCATCGAATGGTTCAACAGGGAAGAATTCGAAAGCATGATCGCGGACGGCAGCATCACCGACGGCTTTACGCTGACCGCCTACGCCAAAGCCAAGACGATGGGATTGCTGTAAAGGAGGTTTCACCATGCTGGTGCAAGAGATCACATTGGTCAAAGAAAAATACAAGAAAATACTGATGGGCTACCCCAATGTGGTGGGAGTGGGCACCGGCATGAAGGTAAGCGGCGGACAAGAGACCGGCGATATGTGCATCGTGGCGCTGGTGCGGCAGAAACTGCCGGCGCAGACGTTGAGCGCCGAAGCCACCCTGCCAACCTCAGTGGGAGGAATCGACACGGACGTGTGGGAGGTGGGCGACCTGATGGAACACAGTCTCAACAGCGCACGCCAGCGCCCGGCGCAGCCGGGTTGCAGCATCGGGCACAGCCTGGTAACGGCGGGCACGCTGGGCTGCATGGTGCGCGACCGGGAACACGGCGTGCCGCTAATTCTTTCCAACAATCACGTTTTGGCGAACTGCAACGTGGCGACGCCGGGCGACGCCATCCTGCAACCCGGCGCAGCCGACGGCGGCACGCTGGCGCAAGATACGCTGGCGTACCTGACGCGTTTCATCCCGCTGCGGTTCGACGGCGAAAGTGCCCAGAACAAGCTGCCCGATTGGCTGCTGGTTGTCCTGATCGCGCTGGCGGGCTTCTTCGAGTTCGAGGACTGGAAGGAGCGCCTGGTGCTGATGCACGAACGTACCAACCTGATGGATGCGGCGGTGGCGCGACCGGTAGCGGCGGAGTGGGTCTCTGCCGAGATCCCCGAGATCGGGCTGCTGGCGGGAATGGCATCGCCGATGCTGGGCATGGCGGTGCGCAAGCAGGGGCGAACGAGCGGTTTGACGCACGGACAGGTCAACGTGGTGCACACTACGGTGATGGTGAACTACAGCAACGGGCGGGTGGCGCGCTTCGACGACCAGGTGGTGACGACCGCCATGTCGCAGGGCGGCGATTCCGGTTCACTGGTGGTGAGCGGCGAGCCGCCGCTGGCAACCGGGCTGCTGTTCGCCGGCTCGCCGCAGGCGAGCATCTTCACACCCATCACGACCGTGCTGGATGCGTTGGACGTGACGTTGTGAGCGGTGGAAAGGGCATGCCCGCCGACCGCCTCGCCCGGGTGGAACGCGTGCGCCGCATCCATTCCAGCCGGTTGATGCGGCTGGCGAACGTTGTGGGGGTTGGGGTCGGTTTGCGGCACCGCAAGGGGGAAGTGCTGGACGAGGTGGTGCTGGTGGTGCTGGTCAGCGAGAAGGTGCCGGTGGAGAAGCTGGCAGCGGGGGATCGCATCCCGGCGGAGATCGAAGGTGTGCCGGTGGACGTGGTGGGGGTGGGGGAGATCGGGGCAGACGGCTGACAGCATATTCGTTCTTGTTTTTTTGCGGTTCGAATGAGGTTGGGTTTCGCTAGCGCTCTACCCAACCTACGGGGCGATTCCAATGACCGAAAGGGGTGCAAGCTGGAGCGGCGAAATTATTGGGGATGTTAAGGTGCTGGCGAGGACCAACGCATTATCATTATAGTACTTATGTTCTAATTGTCAAACGAAAAAAAACCCGCGGCGGGGAAGGTCTCCCTGCCACGGGGGCGTTGATCGGGGGGTGGCGCTGGCTACGGGGTGACGTCGATCTTGCGATCCTCCAAGCCATTACCATAATAGGTCACGTTGGACAGGTAGTAGTTGGCAATGGCGGGGATATCCAGCCACAGACCGTTGCCGGTGTTATACCCAAAAGCGCTGCTGTAGACGCGGAAGGTGCCGCCATCCGAAGTGAGGTAGGCGCCGTTGCCGGCGTTCGCCTGGCTGGTGACGTTGTACAACCAGGTATCGCCCAGGCTGGTGGTCTGGATGCCACTCCCGCCATTGCTGCTGAACTGTGCTTCCTTGACATAAACGGTGCTGCCGGCACTCTCCAGCAGCAGACCCGCGGCGCCATTGCGGCTGGCTTCCAGTGTATAGAGTTTGATGGCGCCGTTCGATAGGACTTCCAGCCCGGCGCCGGCGGCGTTCTCCAGGAAGCGGTTGGTCCAGTAAGAGGCTTTCAGCGTCACCGAGCCGGTTTGCCCGACTTCCTGATTATCCAAAATGGCGCCCTTATCGGCATTGCCATTCACTTGGACCGAATCCACGGTGATGACGCCCAAAACCCTGACTTCCAATCCATAACCGGTGTTGTTCCGTTCGAAGATGCCGCGCTTGATGCTGACCAAGGCATTGGTCTGGTCATTGTACAGCCGAACACCAAAGTTAGAATTGTCGCTGGCATTCACCTTGTCCAGGTAGACCTTGCTGCCGGTCAACATGTCCAAACCATAGGTGCCATTACCGATAAAGTCGCTGTTGGTAACCGTGACCTTGCCCAGCAACGGCGTTCCACTGGAATACTTTATGAAGGCGCCGCTGCTTGTATTGTTTTCGACATCCGTGTTCTGGATAGCCGCGGAACCGGTAGTGTGGAACCCCAGCCCGAAGTAATTGCCGCTGACGCTGTTGCGGAAATTTGCGGTTGTCGTCTTCAGTTGAATTGTGGCACTGCCTGCCGAAACCTCGATGCCGAAACGGCGATAAATGGCAATTGACAAGCTGTTGAGACCATTACTCTCGGCGTTAATATTATTGAGCGTCACTGTTCCATAAGTCAGAACATACAAACCAGATCCTTGATTGGATTCGAACCGATTACTCGATCCAGAAACGGTCGAGTTGCCAACAAAATTCTGCAGGAACGCGCCGAACTGACCATTCTCGGCAGCCTGCACTCCGTACAATGAAATCGTCCCAGCAGCAGACACTTGGATGCCGGAAGCAGCGTTCTCGTCGAACATTCTGCCATCCCCAGAGAACATTCCCTGGATGGTGATCTGACCTTTGACGGGAACTCCACCTTGGAGCGTAAAATAACTATACAAATCCAGACCATTGGCGCCGGTGCGCCCCGGGCTGGTGGGGTTGCTGGCAGCATTTTCCTTGAGCACAAGGGTGTACTCGACCGTGGTATTGGTGGTTTCCGCGATGATGACGCGGTAAAGCCCTTCGGACTGGATGGCGTACTCAATGCCGTCGAAATCCATCTGGATACCGGCGCCGGTCTCCGTGGCAACGACCTGCCAGGACGTCGTGCCGGTATCGTATTTTTGTAGCGTGACCGTGACCGATTCGGTGGCGTTGACCACAATGAACAAATTGGGGGTCAAGGCTTCGCCAATGCGGAAGTTCCACATATCGGCTTCCGGATCGGTCGAGCGATCGACGATGCGCTCGACGACCAGCGCCGGGCTACCGCTGCCGCTGCCATCGAAGGTGGCGGGGAGGTTGAGGTCCTGACCATCGTTGCCGCTGGCGTTGACGAACTTGACGGTAACCGGCGCCAGCGAGGTGACATAAAGCCCATCGCCGTTGGTGTTGTTGTTGAAATCGGCGTACATGATGCTGACCGGGCGGTAGCGTGGGGCTTCGCCGTAATTGGTAATATAGGCACCGGCGCCGTGGTTTTCGTTGGCGCTCAAGTTGCGCAAAGTGACCGCGCCATTGGTGAAGATTCCCAGCCCGTG
>JABLXM010000175.1 GCA_013177815.1 Anaerolineae bacterium
GGATATCCTGGATGGACATTTGCTGGTAACCCTTGGTGTAGATCAACCGTTGGGCGGCGTCCATGATCTGGTTGCGCTTTTCGTTGTGTTCTTCGGGGTTGATATTGCGTGCCATTGTATATTAAACCGACGGTCGGTTTAATATACAATTGAATGAATATTTTGTCAATGGGCATCACTCTTTTACGTTTACACTAATCGGATGTCAAACGGTGGGCAAGGATCTTCACGAACTTGTCTTTCATAATCGTCAATATTTTTCGAGCAATCCATCAATTCATGAAAGAACTTTTTTCGTATACGCAACTGTTTCACAATCCGGTTCTCGAGTTCATCCCCGATGTCCTTTTTGTTATGTGAGACCTTTGTTCGGATTGGCGGAAGACCTTCAAACTCAAGAACGAACCATTGGTGATCAGTTTCTTCAACCCGCATTCTTAGTTTCGATGTCAGCATCCGCCCAACTTCGACCGGTTTATAAGGCATATTTACCCTTGCTTAGATGGGAACGATATAGGTCTGGAGACGGGCAAACAACTTCTTGTCAAAAGGATTAACACCAGAATTGTTCTCGATGATCCGATAATAGCTCGCCAACGATTCGGCATAGTCGATAAGCGCTTCTTCTAGACCATCTCCATGCCCATAAACCAGGAAAACATCATCACTAACAACGTAAGTAAGGTCAGATTGTCGAACAATATTTATTTGAAGCGGCATGATTAATTCGAGCGTTTCATTTATTTTTCCAAACAGGAAAGATGAAATATCCACGATTGGTTGGTTATATCCTTCACGAGGCGCGACCGAAAAAGAAATTGGCGCTCGAAGTGCATTTGCATCGGCGGTTACGTAAGGCAGGGATAATACCATGCTATTCCTCTTGAGCTTCTTCCGAATTATTTATCCCGCGATTGAAATTATTTTCCAATGCCTTAATAAAATCAGCCATTCTATTCTTGGCGACAATTACTTGTGCAACACAGGTTGCATTTACAGCTTGTAGGTCCTTTAATTGTTCTGCAATTTCCTCGGGCTCACCGAGTAAAATCGGTGGTTTTATCTCGAAAAAAGACAAGATGAATTCATCATTCGTGTGCTGTACCACGATGTTCGTTGCATATCTGGCGACGATACCTTCAGGGATATTCCATCTTATTGGTAACTCGTGATATATTTTTTCTGGCATAACGGACCCTCATACACAAACTGCTCTTACAATCAATACACTTCTATACAGGATTATATAACATATTACGTTATCAATCCTCATTAATGTATGAGCCTTTCTTGTTTTCGAAAGCGCTCCTGCCATCCACTATAATTAACCTGCGTTCCCCATCCCTCGCTCAAAGAACAGCCATGAACACCCTTTCCGTCATCCTGGCGTTGGCACCCATCCTGCTCATCTTCCTGTTGCTGACGGTGGGCAAACGTGCCGCCGATACCGGCGGCATCGGTGGCGGGCTGGCAGTCGTCATTTGCCGGCAAAATTGCAAAATACAGCCGCAGCATCGACCGCATTGACGAGGAGGGACGCATCATCCCGGCAGCCTTCGTGATAGCGGCGGTGATCACCATGCTGGCGATGCTGAGGGCATTCTAACGCCGAACAGGGCGCAGTAAGGCGGATAACGCTGCCACTCGCGGGCGAGTGATCGATTCCATGACGAAAATAACCAATTTTTATGACATCCTGCGGGTGAAAATAAATTGACCCGCTTGCTATCTTATGGTATACCATAACATAGGATATAAAAATAATATGTTTGACCAAACAAAATTAAGCGAAAGTGAAGAGATGTACCTGGTCACGATCCATCGGATCTGTGAGCACTGTCGCGATACCGCTATTCCTATCCCGGAGATCGCCGAACAGCTCAAAGTGCAGCCGGTTTCGGTCAACCAGATGATCAAGAAACTGGCGGAAGCCGATCTGGTGCGTTACCTGCCCTATAAAGGCGTCGAGCTGACGGATGAAGGGCGCGCCATTTCGGCACGCATCCTGCGCTACCGCCGCTTGTGGGAGATCTTCCTGGTGAAGGAACTGAAGATGGAACTGGACCAGGCGGATGAACTGGCGTGCCATTTGGAGCACAGCACCAGCGTGGACCTGGCAGACCGCCTGGCAGCATTCCTGGGCAATCCCCAGGTTTGTTACCACGGCGACCCGATCCCGCAGATGACGGACGCGCCGCAGGAGACCTTCAGGGGCATCCCGCTGCAACACGTCAAACTGGGGCAGACATCCCCGGTGATGCGTATCAATGGCGACGCGGTCACCGAGAAGTATCTCATCGGCGAGGGCATTCGCCCGGGTGCGCGTGTGCGCCCGCTGGCGGTGGGCAAAGATGGCGACATGCTGCTGGAATGCCCGGATGGGCGGCTGCACCTTTCCACTGAGATGGTCGCCGCCGTTATCGTCGGCGCCCCATCCGATCAACCACTTAAAGAAAGCGAGGAAACTTCGAAAATGGTACCGTTGAGCACGCTGAAAGTAGGTGAACGGGGCGTCATCGACAAGATCAAGATCAAGGGCGCCACCCGCCAGCGGCTGATGGCGATGGGGCTGGTGGTTGGTGAGACCATCCTGGTCAAACGCGTCGCGCCGCTGGGGGATCCGATCGATTTCGTCATCAAAGGCTATGATCTCTCGTTGCGCAAGACCGAAGCCGGCGAGATCATGGTTAACCCGGTCAAGCAGGGACTATGACGGAAACAACCATCCCGTTGGCAATGGTGGCGGTGGGTGAAACTGCGCGCCTGGAGAGCATTCGGGGTTGCGAGAATGTCTCGCAACGCCTGACCGCGCTGGGGTTGACGCCAGGGGTCGAGGTCAGCGTGGTGCAAGATGACGGCGGTGCGATGTTGATCGCGGTGCGCGATTCGCGCGTGGCGCTGGGGCGCGGGTTGGCGAACAAGGTCATGGTCAGCCTGCAACCAGCCGGCAGCACGAGCGACCCCGAGCCGGAACAGTTCCGTCGTCACCGACATCATCAGAAGGAACACAAGCATGAAAAAGATACGCGTTGCACTCGCCGGTAACCCCAACGCGGGAAAAAGCACGATCTTCAACGCCCTGACCGGGTCGCACCAACACGTGGGCAACTGGCCCGGCAAGACGGTCGAAAAGAAAGAAGGTAAATTCAAACACGGCGACTACGAGGTCGAATTGGTGGATCTGCCCGGCACCTACAGCCTGACCGCCTACTCTCCGGAAGAGGTCATCGCGCGCGACTATATCATCCGCCAGAAACCGGACGTGGTAGTGACGGTGGTGGATGCCGCCAACCTGGAGCGCAACCTGTACCTGACGGTGCAGGTGCTGGAATTGGGCGTGCCGGTCATCGTGGCGCTCAACATGTCGGACGTGGCGGACGAGCGCGGCTTGCGCATCGACCAGGTTATGTTGAGCCGGGGCTTGCAGTCGCCGGTAGTCAGTACCACCGCCAACAAGCACGAGGGCATCGACCAGTTAGTGCGCACCATGGTCGCAACCGTCGAGGAGAAGAACGCATGACCGCACACGACCTGGCATATTCACACCGCGAAGCTTTTTCGATCGATTATGGGCGCGAGGTGGAGGAGGAGATCGCCCGCTTGCAGGGCGTCATCGCTGCGCACCCGCCCATTGTGCAGCAATACCCGCCGCGCTGGCTGGCGATCAAACTACTGGAAAAAGACCAGGATATCCAAATGCGCCTGAAGGTGCTGAAAGGCGGCGCCGAACTGTTGGACCAGGCGGAAAAAAGCACCGCCCACCTGGAGGCGGTGATTGGCGATGATAGCGACGTGATCATCGCCGACCACCGCTACGGATTCATCAACGGTCTGGTGCGCGAGGCGGTCAAACGCACGCGCGAGGACCGGCTGACGCTATCGGATAAGATCGACCAGGTGGTGACCTCGCGCCTGCTTGGTATTCCCATCTTCCTGGTTGCCATGTGGATTGTGTTCAAACTGACGGCGGATGTCTCGGCGCCCTACCTGGACTGGGTCGATGGCGTCATCAGTGGACCGTTCACCAACTGGGCGGTCGCCATCCTGGGCGCGCTGGGGTTGAGCGGCACCTGGGTGGAGAGCCTGATGGTCGACGGCGTGATCGCCGGGGTGGGTGGGGTGCTGGTCTTCGTGCCGGTACTGATGTTCCTCTACCTGGCGCTGGCGCTGCTGGAAGATTCCGGCTATATGGCGCGGGCGGCTTTCGTGATGGATCGCTTGATGCACGCGTTGGGGTTGCACGGCAAATCCTTCCTGCCCATGCTGGTGGGGTTCGGTTGCACTGTGCCGGCTTTCTACGCCACCCGCACGTTGGAGAATGAAAAGGATCGCATCCTGACCGGTCTGCTGGTGCCGTTCATGAGTTGCGGGGCGCGTCTGCCGGTTTACGTGTTGTTTGCTGCGATCTTCTTCCCCCGCAACGCCGGCACGATGGTGTTCAGTATGTACCTGTTGGGCATCCTGACGGCGGTCGTGCTGGGCATCATGCTCAAGCATACCTTGTTCAAGGGCAAGGAGCAGTCGGCTTTCGTGATGGAACTGCCGCCCTACCGGCTGCCGACCTTGCGCAGCATCTGGTTCCATATGTGGGAACGCACCGGCGCTTTCATACGCAAAGCCTGGACCATCATCCTGGCGACCAGCATCATCCTGTGGTTTTTGATGGCGATCCCGGTGGGCGGCGGCAAATTCGCCGAGACCGATGTGGACCGCAGCGCCTTTGCGACTGCCAGTTCGATTGTCGCACCGGTGTTGTCGCCGCTCGGTTTCGGCACATGGGAAGCCGGCAGCGCGCTCATCAGCGGTTTCGTCGCCAAGGAAGTGGTGGTCAGCACCCTGGCGCAGGTCTATGCGGTGGATGAGGTTCCGGAAGTGCAAGAGCCGACCACTTTCTTCGAGGATATTGGCGAGATCATCACCTCGTTCGTCGGCGCCACCCTCGATACCGTCAAATCGTTGCCGCTCATTATTGGAATTGACCTGTTCGACGAAGAAGCCGAAGACGAGCCGACCCAATTGATGCAATCCATCCAACAGGGCTTCGAAACCGCCAGCGGCGGTCACGGCGCACTGGCGGGGCTGGCGTTCATGGTGTTCGTCCTGCTCTACACGCCCTGCATGGTGGCGATCGCGGCAGAAAAACAGGAGCTGGGCGCTAAATGGATGTGGGTCAGCGTCATCGGTCAACTGGCGTTGGCGTGGCTGATGGCGTTGCTCATCTTCCAGGGCGGCAAGTTGCTGGGGTTGGGTTAGGTGATGTACATAGCGGGTGGTTGCAGGTCGAAATCGGTGGTCGGGTCTGTTGGGATGGACAGCAAACGCATGACAACAGGATGCGAACGATGTTGAACCAGGTGTTGCGCGAGATCGAGGCTGCCAGCGGCGCGGTCGAGCTGGGCGAGTTGAAGCGCCGGCTGGGCATCGACCGTGGCGCGCTGGAGGGTATGATCCAGTTCTGGGTGCGCAAGGGGCGCCTGGTGGATGACCAGGGCGCAGGCGTGGCGGCAGCGCACACCGGCGGCAGTTGCGGTTCATCCTGCGCCGGCTACGATGGCTGCGCCTTCATCGCCAAGATGCCGCGCACCTATTCCCTGCCGCCGGAGAAATGACCCAGCCCCTAACGAACATCGATATCGTGGCATAACCTCGAGCTGCATGGATCAGGGCTTGCCCGGCAAGCGCGATACGTGCTTCCCAATCGATTATATGTTTTGCCTTGCATACGACGACATCACCGTCGGCAAATGACAGCACCATCCACATTTTCCAACAATTCATCGCTAACGGAATAGTTCTTCCGGAAAATTTTCTCCTAACCCGCCTGCTTTGAAGATCGTTCCCGTGTTGTAATTCATGATCTCGAAAATCGCCACGCCACAGATATTGTGATTTGTGGCGATCACCCACTCTCCATTGCATTGCAACGATGCTGACCCACATGATGGCTGCCAGAAAGCCTCGCGCCCCATCATAAAAATCTGGGGAGTGGATAAATTCAAGGGGTAGCGAATTGAAAGACGTGAGCAGGATAGCTGGGATACTGTTGTCTGTAGAGTTGCCTGGAGTTGAAGGCAAAGAAGAAAAGCCTCAACGCGTAACATAAGGCATAGG
>JABLXM010000176.1 GCA_013177815.1 Anaerolineae bacterium
CGAAGTCAAGGTCTTCGAGACCATCAAAGCCATCGAGCACGGCGCCAGTGAGATCGACATGGTCATCAACATCGGCGCGCTCAAGGCGAGCGACCTGGAGCTGGTGGCGCGCGATATCCGCGGCGTGGTGGCTGCCTCGCACCAGCGCAGCGCCATCGTCAAGGTCATCATCGAAGCCGTGCTGCTGAGCGATGACGAAAAACGCGTCGCCTGCCTGCTTTCCAAGGAAGCCGGCGCCGATTTCGTCAAGACCTCCACCGGTTTCGCCAGCGGCGGCGCCACCGTCCACGATGTCGAATTGATGCGCCACGCGGTCGGTCCGGATATCGGCGTCAAGGCTGCCGGCGGCGTGCGCACGTATGAGGACGCCGAGAACATGATCAAAGCCGGCGCCACCCGCATCGGCGCCAGCGCGGGCGTCAAGATCATCCAGGGTCCTTCCAAGGAACCCACCCCGGCGGCTGCCCCAGTTACGCCGGCGAAGAATTATTAGAAGGAGCGCCGCCATGCTGATTGCCAAAGTCATTGGCACCACCGTCTCGACCATCAAGGATGAAAAGCTCACCGGGCGCAAATTGCTGATCGTGCGCCAAACCGACGAAAGCGGCGCCCCCACCGGCAAGCCTTTCGTGGCAGTTGATACCGTCGATGCCGGCATCGGCGACCTGGTGCTGACCTGCGCCGGATCGTCGGCACGGCAGACCGACATCACCAAGGATACCCCGGTCGATGCGGTCATCATGTCCATCATCGACTCGCTGGAAGTGGACGGCAAAGTGGTCTTCCGCAAGTCCTGACCTGTGAGATGCGAGCGAGCGTGATTCCATGTCCTTAGACCCCGACCTGACCTCCATCCAGGAAGCCCGCGACCTGCTGAAAGCCGCCCGCGCCGCCTGGGAGACCTGGCGCAACGCCTCGCAAGCTGAGGTCAACCGGGTTTGCGCCGCCATGGCAGAAGCCGGCTACCAGGCGTCCGAACGCCTGGGTCGGTTGGCGCAGGAAGAGACCGGCTACGGGGTGGCGGCTCACAAGAAGCTCAAGAACGAGTTCGCCTCGCGTGTGGTGTGGGAAAGCATCCGTGAAGAAAAGACCGTCGGCGTCATCCACCACGACCCGCAGCGCCGGCTCTACGAGATCGCCTGGTCGGTCGGCGTGGTGACGGCACTGGTGCCCTCCACCAACCCCACCTCCACCACCCTCTTCAAGGCACTCATTGCGGTCAAAGCCCGCAACGCGGTGGTCTTCTCGCCGCATCCCTCCGCCAGGCGTTGCTCCTACGAAGCCGCCCAAACCATGGCACAAGCTGCCGAAGCCGCCGGCGCGCCCAAAGGGTTGATAAGCTGTATGCAGCAGGTCTCGCTGCCCGGCACCAACGAGTTGATGACCAACCGCCTGACCTCCATCATCCTGGCAACCGGCGGTACCGCCATGGTGCGGGCGGCGCATTCCACCGGCAAACCGGCTTACGGGGTCGGTCCCGGCAACGTGCCGGTCTATGTGGACCGCAGCGCCGATATCGAAAAAGCCGCCCGTTACATCGTCGCCTCCAAAGCCTTCGATCACTCTACCATCTGCGCCACCGAACAGGCAGTCATCGCGGACCGTCCCATCGCAGCGCAGTTAAAATCCCTGATGCAAGCCCAGGGCGCGTACTTCACCACCCCGCAGGAAACCGCCGCATTGCGCCGCACGCTCTTCCATCCCGACCGCAGCATGAACGTCGGCGTGGTCGGCATGTCCGCCGAATACGTCGCTGCGGTGGCGGGCTTCAGCGTCCCCGCCGGCACCCGCGTGCTGGTGGCAGCGCTCAGCAAGGTTGGGAGCGAAGAGCCGCTCTCACACGAGAAGTTGACCACCGTCCTGGCGTGGTACGAGGCAGACGGTTGGGAGCAGGGGTGCGATACTTCCATCGCTATCATCGCCGCCGGCGGTATGGGACACACCCAGATCATCCACGCCAACGACGAGAAGGTCATCATGGCGTTCGGTCTGGAAAAACCGGTCTTCCGCATCCTGGTCAACACGATGGGCACGCTGGGCGCCATCGGGCTGACCACCGGCGTCATGCCCTCCCTGACGCTCGGTCCCGGCGGGTTGGGCGGCGCCATCACCGGCGATAACATCACCGCCCGCCATTTGCTCAACATCAAACGCCTGGCATACGAGACCACCCCGCCCCCACCGGCGGCGTTCTCGCCCGGCGAAGCATCCGCCGTCCCCACCCCCGCGCAGGTCGAACAGGTCGTGCGGCAAGTCATGAATGAAATATTATCCAGCAATCATCCTAAAAACTAGATCGTATTGAGAAAGGATATAAACAATGGCATTAGATCCCTCTTTGATCGCTCTCGGCATGGTCGAGACAAAAGGCTTGGTCGGCGCCATCGAAGCCGCCGACGCCATGGTGAAAGCCGCCAACGTCGTGCTGATCGGCTCGGAATACGTGGGCGGCGGGTTGGTGACCGTGATGGTGCGCGGTGATGTCGGCGCCGTCAAGGCAGCTACCGATGCCGGCGCCGCGGCTGCCAAACGGGTGGGCGAGCTGGTTTCGGTGCACGTCATCCCGCGTCCACACACCGATGTCGAGATGATCCTGCCGTCTGCCAGCAAGGGCTCCTTCGGTGGACGCACGGTCGAAGCCAAAGCCAAATAACCCGGCAGGCAGCAGGTGCTGAAGACAACCTTCACACCCGCCAGCAACGGACGACTCAGCGAATACCTCGACCGGGCGGCGGCAGTCATCCTGCCATCCTTCGCCCCCAAAGCTGCTGCATTCGCCCCGGGCGCGCCCGGCGAGTTGCGGGTGGGGGTGGACCTGGGGACCGCCTACCTGATGCTGGTAGTGTTGGACGCTGACGGGCAACCCCTGGCGGGCGAATGGCAGCCCGCCCAGGTATCGCGCGACGGGCTAGTGGTGGATTTCATCGGCGCGGTCGACCGCTTGCGCGGCATGAAGCAACGGGTGGAGGAACGCCTCAACCGATTGCTGACGCACGCCGCCAGCGGGTACCCACCCGGCGTGCCGCTTGCCGAGGTGCGCGCCACCGCCAACGTGGTGGAAGCCGCCGGTATGACGTGCACTGGCTTGGTGGACGAACCCAGCGCCGCCAACA
Organism: Anaerolineae bacterium; assembly: GCA_013177815.1. GTDB lineage: Bacteria > Chloroflexota > Anaerolineae > Anaerolineales > Anaerolineaceae > JABLXM01. The sequence continues at coordinate 3,114 of JABLXM010000176.1, forward strand.
ACCTGTTGGGGCTACATAGCGGCGCCATCATCGATGTGGGCGGCGGCACCACCGGCATTGCCGTGTTGCAGGATGGCGAGGTGGTCTACACCGCCGATGAAGCCACCGGCGGCACACATTTCTCGCTGGTCATCGCCGGCGCGCTGGATATCGACCTGGAACAGGCGGAAACGCTCAAGACCACCCCTGCCGAGCAGCCGCGTCTCTTCCCAACCGTGCGCCCGGTGATGGAAAAGGTCGCCAGCATCGCCATGCGTCACCTGCGCGGTTACCGCATCCCAGAGATCCTGCTGGTGGGCGGCAGCGCCGCCTTCCCCGGCATGGCAGAAGTGATCCAACAAACCACCGGCATCCCGACGCGCACACCCGCCAGACCGATGTACATCACCCCGTTGGGGATCGCGCTGCACTGCCCGGCGCACTGATAATATGAAAGAGAGACCCATGAGCGATAACTTTTCCCTGCGTTGTTACTGCTACCTCGACCGCATGCAGCCGCAGTTCGCCTCCTTCGTCGGCACCGTCACCCAGGGCGACCTGCCCACCGAGGGTATGGCGGCGTTGTACGTCGAGATGGCACCCGGCAACGAAGTGTTCCGGGTCGTCGATATCGCCGTCAAAGCCACCGAAGCCCGCCCCGGCGCCCAGATCGTCGAGCGTGAGTTCGGCATGTTCGAGGTGCATTCACCCAACCAGGCAGCCGTGCTGGCTGCCGGCGACGTGGTGCTCAAACGCCTCGGTTTGAGCGTCGAGGACCGCATCCGCCCCCAGGTCGTCTCGACCCAGGTCATCACCCGCGTCGACCCCTACCAGGCACAGTTGCTCAACCGCTTCCGCCGCGGCAGCATGCTGGTGGCGGGCGAGACGATGCTGGTGCTGGAGTGCGCCCCGGCGGCTTATATCAACATCGCCTGCAACGAAGCCGAAAAGACCGCCAGCATCAAATTGATCCATGTCTCTTCGGTCGGGCGCTTTGGGCGCATGTGGCTTTCCGGCAGCGAAGCCGAGATCCTGACGGCAAAGAACGCCGCCATCCAGGCGCTGGAGGGCATCAACGGGCGCGAGGGCGCCTGATACAGGCAGGAGTGATCCATGGCAAAAGAGTTCTACACCGAGAAGGACATCGAAGACCTGTTCAGGCGCGGTATGACCAGCTTGGTGGTCAACGACAACGTCGTACTGACCGAACTGGCATATGAGAAAGCCAACCGCCTGGGGATGCAACTGGTGCGCGAAAAGCCGGATAATCCCCCCGGCGCGCCGGTGCGTCCCTATATCGCGCAACCGCAGCCCGGCGCCGGCACTCCCGCCGGCGCGCCTGCCGCGTCCACCGATGGCGACCTGCACGCCCGCATCCGCGAAGCCGTGCTGGCGCGCCTGGGCGGGCAGGTGGATGCCACCCTGGTGGATACCATCATCGCGCGCGTGCTCAAGCAAACGGGAGTGCAGTAACCCCATGTTGCTGGGCAGGGTCAGGGGCAGCGCCATCTGTACGCTCAAGTACCCCGGCACCGAGGGTCTCAAGCTGCTGGTGGTGCAGCCGCTCAACCAACGCATGGAACCGGTCAGTGGGCTGCAGGTGGCAGCCGATGTGATCGATGCCGGCTACAACGATTTGTGCGTGATGGTGCGCTCGCGCGAAGCCTCGCTGGCGCTGCCGGATGTCAAATTCGTGCCGGTCGACCTGGCGCTGGTCGGCATCGTCGATGACCTGGACGTGCTGCCCGACGGCACGCTCGACCTGACGCTGCGCAAAGGCGCCAACCGCTTCACATAAGGACGATGGCATGATCCTGGGAAAAGTCACCGGCACAGTCGTCACCACCCTCAGCCACCCGCATTACAAGCATCGCCGGCTGCTGGTAGTGCAACCGCTCAACCTGGAGGGCGAAGGTCCGGACGAAGACTTCGTGGCGCTGGATAACACCCACGCCGGCATCGGTGACACGGTGCTGGTCAACCGCGAGGGCAACGGCGCCCGCCAGGTGCTCAACAACCCGGATGCCTGCGTCATTTCCGTTATTGTTGGCATCGTCGATTCGGCTTACCTGGAAGCTTGAATTCCCCCGTTTTTCAATAATTAACCCAAGTGGCACTTTGTCATCCCGCAGCATTGCTTCTGGGTCGATGGGTATCCGCAACGCGAATACAGGGCAGGGAAATATCGAGATTCTTCGCCTTCGCTGCGCTTCGGCTTCAGAATGACGCCACTTTTCCAACAGGCAGCAGCTTGCGGTAATTCCCTTTGCAGGGACAGAGTTCGACCCCGCCCCAACAATGTGGGGCAGCACGGCTGGTATGCCTTTCCGCTTCGGCAGCCGCTGGCTGGCGAACGCCCACCTGCGGCTGAACACCAAGGCGGTCGACAAGCCGGGGGGCAGAATGTGTGGTGGGGTTTTTATTTCTTGTCCATCCCCGCCAGCAGCGATTGCAGCGTGATCGTCAACTTCTGCACGTCGCCGGTCGAAGCCTTCAACTTGGTCATGTCGGCTGTCGTCAGCCCGGCTTCCACCCCCGGCAGTACCCGCTCCGCCATATCACACGCCGCCAGGAATTTGGTGGTGGTGGCTTCGATGTTGGTCGCCATCACCACAACGCCCTTGGGCACCAGCGGGATGCTTTTCATGATGGGAATGAGTTGCTCCAGCACGCCATCCACCATGCGGATGTATTTCACCGCCGCCTGCTCCAACGTCTGCACCGCGCGGGTCAACTCCACCGCCATGTCCTGGATCGAATCCAGCGTCGAGCGGTTATCAATGATGACCCTGTTGATATTCTGCAACGATTCGGTCATCTTATCAGAAAAATGCACATACCCCTTGCCTTGCTTTTGCGGTTGCCATGCGTCTCTCCTTGCTTATTGGAATTGGTTGTTCATAATCTTACCTGATGTGCCCCCAGACGGACAAGTCATCCGTCCGGCGACAAATAATAATGCCAGGCTCACGCCTGGCATAACAAGCCTATTAACCTTCGCTGCTGCCACTAAGCTGCCGGCGTCAGCACCCGCGCGAAGTCCTCAGGTTGAACACCGGGTGATTCCACCTGTTGCTCGGCGTAGAAATCCGCTGCCGCTTGCGTGATGGCTTGGCTTTCAGCCAGCACGCCCTCCAACTTTCGTTCCAACAGCGGCAAGTCCTGCGCCGGGTAGAAGAAAAAGTCGCCGGAAAGGTGCACATCGCGCAACACGCCTTCATCCTGCACCGCCGTCACCCGCACCAGCCCGCCGGGCGTCTTCAGCATGTTCTGGATGACATACACCCCATCGCGGATCTTGACCTGCCGCGCCTCCGGGCGCCGGCGGTCGTTGGCGAACAGCCATGCGTCGGCATACATCTCGGCGAACAACCGGTCTGCCTCTGCCACAATATCTGCCTCCACCTCGGTTGCCAGCGGCAGGTCACCCAGCAGCGGGAAATAACGCTGACGCAACGATTCCGCCAACGCGGCGGTCGGCGGAATCTTACCCGTCTCGCGCAGCATGGTGCTCATATTCTCTTGCAGCGTCTTGAAGATCTTATCGCGGAACTTTTCATCCGGCACACGCAGCGATTTCGACATCATCTCATAGTTGAAATCCATGATGAAGTTGCCCACCAACACCATCATGCCCTCGATCTCCGCCGCGCCGTTGCCAGAAACCTTGCGCCCATTGGCGATGATATCGTTGACCGGCTTGTACTCGGCTTCGACGCCGAACTCGCGGTAGGTTTCCACCACCGGCGCCAGGAACTTACGGTAGAACTCCGCTTTGTCCTCCGGCACGCCCGGGCGGTCGGCGCGTACGATCAACTGGTAGAACAACTGCTCGCCATCCAGATAGACCGCCCCGCCGCCCACCTCGCGGCGAAAGACCGGGATATCGTTCTCGCGCGTGAACGCCAGATCGATCTCCACCTCGGCATCCTGGTGAAAACCCAGGCACACGTAAGGCGTTGCCGGACGCAGGATGAAAAGCGCCTCCCGCCCCAGGTGCGCCGCGGCGTGATACAACGCCTGGCTATGCTGCCAGGTAACTTTGTCAAGGAAATAGCATTTCATCGATGATAATCTCCGATCTTAAATATCAATCTGACAGTAATCCCCACTGGCGCAGCACTGCAAGCGCACGCGCTTGCAGTTCCGACATCGCCGCCTGCACTAGCGGGCTGAGCGCGACGCCAATGCTGAGGTCTGCCGGCTGGATGCCGACCAGGTGTAAATGGGGCGGCAAATTGCCGCGAAACTTGGCAATCCCCAACACCTCCTGGAAGGTCACCTGGTGGTCCGAGAGCTTGATGCCGCTATAGAGCGGGATCTGGTCGCGCGCCAGTTCGATCACCGTCCCGGGCGCTTTGCCGGCGTTGACCGCATCCAGCACCAGCAGGTGACTGCTCGCTTCCACCCACGGCAGCAGGTTGAGCCCCAACACCCCGCCATCTACGAATTCCAGCCCGGCGTCTAGTTTGCCTTCTGCCCCGGTCAGCGCTGCTTGCAGCGCCTGCAAGGCATGCACCCCCAGCCCTTCGTCGCGGTTGAGGGTGTTGCCCAACCCCATTACCATCCGGCGACCGGATGCATCGTCGTGTTCAACCACATCCATCAGCGTGCCGCTCCCATTCTTGAATATCGACAGAAACCTCCCCTTCCCTTCTCACCGGGCAGGCATGAAGGAAAGGGGAGCATCGCTCAGAAAGTGCAAACGCTCAAACCGGTGCCGACCTCGCCCAGGTCATTGCCCTCGGCGTCCACCATGTGGATGGCGCACGCCATGCAGGGGTCGAATGAGTGGATGGTCCGCAGGATCTCCAGCGGTTGCTCTGGATTCGCCAGCGGCGTGCCGATCAACGAGGCTTCATATGCGCCAGCCAGACCTTTGTGATCACGCGGCGAGGCGTTCCAGGTGGTAGGCACCACCATCTGGTAGTTGCTGATCTTGCCGTTGTCGATCACGATCCAGTGCCCCAACGCGCCACGCGGCGCCTCCATGAAGCCAAAGCCCTCGGCGTGCAATTGCCAGGTGGTCGGTTCCCAGAACTCGCCGTTGAACGTATCGGTCTCACCGGCTTTGATCGCCGCCACCAGGTCGTTGTAGTAGCCCTTGAGCGCGTCGGCGAACACCTTGGTCTCGATGGCGCGCGCAGCGGTGCGTCCCAGGGTGGAGAACACTGCTTCCAGCGGCGCACCCAGAGTGGTCAGCACCATGTCGGTCAATTCCTGGGTCTGTTTGTGCCCGGTGGCATACATCGCCAGCACCCGCGCCAACGGACCGACCTCCATGGGCGTTTCTGCCCAGCGTGGCGCTTTGAGCCAGGAGTACTTCTGCTCCACTTCCAGGAAGTCATAGGGCGGCTGCGGACCGGTGAAGTTGAATTTGGTCTCGCCTTCCCACGGGTGCAACCCGGCTTGGTCGCCGCCCTGGTATTCGTACCAGGAATGCGCCACGTATTCCTTCATCAGTTCGAAATCGCGCGGGTTGGGCTCCCGAATGTTCGCCAAGTCGCGCCCGGTGATGACCGTGCGCGGCACCAGGTACTTCGAGGTATCGCTGTTGTCCGTATCCGGGAACTCGCCCCAGGTCAGGAAGTTGCCCAGCCCCTCACCCAGCCCGGCGTAGTCCAGGTAATAGGGTGCGATTGCCAGCAGGTCAGGCAGGTAGACCTGGTCGACGAAGGTGATCATTTTGTCGATGCTGTCGGCGATGATGGAGAGGTACGCCGCGTTCAAGGCGATATCGCTATCCGGGTTGATGGGCAGTGGCACCCCGCCCACCACGAAGTTGGGGTGTGGGTTCTTGCCGCCGAAGATGGTGTGGATCTTG
>JABLXM010000177.1 GCA_013177815.1 Anaerolineae bacterium
TAGGATAGGCTAGGGCTGGCTACAATCGAATAACTTTGCGAGATCTTGGCACGGATCATTCGGTCGATTTGATCTACAGTTGCGCCGGATAAAATGCTTTTGAGGGTAGACTGGACGATATATCCCAGCCCCAAAGAAGTGGTCGATGAATCATAGATGCGGATATTCCCGGAATTTTTGAATAATCCTGCCGCTGCCAAGGCGTTGTTATATGTAGATGTCAAACCCGCCGAAGCGGTAATACAGATGATCGTGCGATAGGTTGCCGATAGGCTGGAGAACAGAGCGTAAAATTCGGCAGTGGATGGCGGGATTATCTTCGGTGCCATCAATTTTCCGGCTGATAAGGATAGCGGCAATTCAGATTTCATTGCGGTTGGAAATTTGCATGATTTGCCGCCAACCGAAAATCGATGTTCGATTATCGAGATAAGTTCCACGTCTGACAATTTTCCATCCGGGAATTGGATTGAATTGTCAGTAACGATACAAATATTTTGCATCACTATTCAATGGCGATTATGAATTGATAGTGGGGCTGTCCGCCTGCGTGAAGTTCCAATTCATGTGACGGGTATGCTTTTTTGATTGCCTCGAATATTTGATTCACCTGATCGATCGGAATATTATCGCCGTAGAACAGCGTTATCCTTTCTTTGCTGGTTGCATTCGCTTTCTTTAATAAACCGAGGCAAGCATCTTCCAAATTATCGGAACTATAAACCAAAGTTCCATTATGAAGTGCGATCACTGCACCCTTTTTAACTTTGATGCCATTGATCTCCACGCTTCTGGTAGCAATGGTGACTTCGCCGGTATCCACATCGCTCATGGAAGCATTCATCTCTTGCACGATCTTATCAAAATCGCCATCCGGGTTTAGACGCAGCATGGCGCATAGCCCTTGGGGAACATTGGTGCTTGGCACTACGGCTACCTTTTTAACGGTCATGCTGACAGCTGCCTGGGCGGACAGGATGATATTCTTATTGTTGGGCAGGATGATGATCTTATCGGTCGGCAGGTCCTCAAAGGCATGGATGATCTCTTGCGTGCTGGGATTCATGGTTTGACCACCCTCGACTATGGCGGCTGCACCGAGGCTGGCAAATATTGCCGATAACCCTTGCCCAGGAGAAACAACGACCACTGCAATTTTTTCAGGTTCAACGGGTGTTAGTTGAAGCGCATTTTGTCCTGCTTGCTGATCCTCCATCTGGGCTACCAAATTTTCCATGAATATTTTATTGATCGTGCCCAGCTTTTCGGTGAATCCAATCGGTTCATAGCGATTTTCAAGCGGAACGTGAATGTGGATACGGTACATACCATCGCCTTCGCCCACTTGAATTGAGGTGCCAATATGAGTTAAACCTTCATAGAATCGTTCCAGATTAAAGTCATTCGAAGGGACAAAGTCAATAACAACTTCGTAATCCTGACCCGGTTCGATGGTCTCCAAAGTTTGTTCAAGATCCAGTTTTGCGATCGGCTTGACAATGCTGGTGGGGGTTTCGAGTTGTTCGCCGTTGATATAACGAAGGACACCTTCAAGGATGAAGAACAAGCCCTTTCCACCGGAATCAACAACACCCGCTTGTTTTAGTATTGGCAGTAAATCCGGTGTTCTTTTTACCGAATCATCGGCTGCTACAACCACATCTTCAAGAATGGTTTTCATGTTGGTTGTGCGCTGTAATGAGGTGTGGGCAGCCTGGGCAACATCTTTCGCGACGGTGAGGATGGTGCCCTCGACCGGACGAACGACACCCTTATAGCCGGTGTTGCGCGCTTCGTGAAAAGATTTCACCATCAGGGCGGCATCCATCGTTTCAAGATTGTCAAGCGTACGCGCGAACCCTCGGAATAATTGTGAGAGGATCACACCTGAATTGCCGCGCGCACCAAGCAGGGCACCTTTGGCGATTGCATGTGCGATGATGCCGATGTTGGTTTCATCGGAATTGGCGATTTCATTGTATGCTGCCTGCATGGTCAATAGCATGTTTGTGCCCGTATCGCCATCTGGGACCGGGAACACATTCAGCGAATTCACGGTTTGTTGGTTGGTTTTCAGCCAGGTCATCGATGCTGCGATGATCCGTTTTAACCCTTGACCATCCAACGTGTCAGGAATTTGCGACGCTTCTGAGGATTTGGATTGTGGCTTAACTTCGGTCATAATTCTCCGATGATAACTAAATTATTCAAATTAATCGGGGTTGCTGATGCGCAACCCGCGCACGTGAACATTGACATATTTTACGGATATTCCAAGCGATCTTTCAAGCTGATAGTGAACCGAATCGGCGACACTGGAGGCAACCTCAGAAATGCGTGTGCCATATTCGATAATGATATAAAGTTCGACCCCGATCATGTTTTCTATGTGCTGGACATCAATGCCAAGCAGTGGATCTTTGACAAGGGATGAGGTTATTCCTTCGACCAGATTCTTGGCGGCTAACCCCACCACGCCGTATGATTGAAGCGCGCATTGGGATGCAATCGAAGCGATTGCTCGGTTCGAAATATAGATATTACCTAGGGGGTTGGTATTATCACTCATTGGGCTACCTTCCTATTTATTAACCTCTTTCCTTGTATATCGTTGCGGGATATGATAAAATCCACCAACGATTTAATCGCGTGCTGAATTTTCATGAAAGGATAAATGATAAATGGCGAAGTGTGAAGCCTGTGGAAAATCAACCACCTTTGGACACAATCGAAGTTTTTCGATGCGTGCGACCAATCGGGTGTTTCGACCCAATTTACAACGGATTTCAATCGTTGAAAACGGTCGTAAGGTTCGAAAAACCTTATGTGCCAAGTGTATCCGGACGCTGGTAAAGACAAATTAGTCATATCGTTCCATGAAATAAAAATTACGGCATCTGTCGTAGTTTTTATTTAAATCAATGCCTCTTGCAATGCTTGGACCCCCGAGCGGACACCTTCAGGGTGGTTGAATATCGCCGATGCGGCGACAAAGATACTGGCACCAGAATCTTTGACCATTTTTATATTATCCTTGTTGATCCCGCCATCTACTTGAATTGGGACATCGCAATTGATGTTCGACATCAATTCCTTCAATGCAGCTATCTTTTTCACACTGCTCGCGATGAAAGATTGTCCGGCATAGCCTGGATTAACAGACATAACAAGCACATAATCCGCGTCATATAAAATCGAATCCAGGGCATGGATGGATGTACTTGGATTCAAAACAATGCCGGCTTTGCAATCATGTTGTTTAATGGCTTGAATTGTGCGATATGTATTTGGATTCCCTTCGATATGCACACTTATGGAGTTTGCACCGGCTACTGCGAATTGATCGATATAGCGCTCCGGTTTTTCGATCATCAAGTGCACATCGATTGGAAGGGGACTGCTCTTACGGCAAGCATCAACGATGAGGGGTCCAAAGGTGATATTGGGCACGAACATGCCATCCATGACATCCACATGGATCCAGTCAACCCCCGCCGTTTCCAATAGATCAAGTTGGTCGCCCAGGTGCGCCAGGTCCGAGGACAAGATCGACGCTGCAATTTGGTATGTTTTCATCATCAAGGACCACCAGGATTGGAAAATACCCGGAAAAAGACATACATCCAAAATGGGATCAATCCCGCCGATGACGCCATTGCCAGTAACCCAAGGGCGATCGTGATCCAGTCGATGTTCGATATAGGTTGGTTGGTCGAACCGGATTCTATCTCATCATAAACCGGTCGTGTCTGTTGAACCGGTGGTGGGATACGCTGTAATGGCGTTGAAGGAACAGGGGTTGAACTGATGGTAGGCGATGGCGTTTCGTATTTCTGTAAGAAATTTTCAAGGATCCTGCCCAACTGATCAGCCGTGCGGTAACGCGAAGCGGGTTCTTTGGAGAGCACCTTGAGGATGATCTGCTCCAGCGCGACCGGGATGGCAGGGTTGATGGAACGGGGAGGCGTTGGCGAAATATCGCGATGCATTCGAGCCAGCTCGTTTGGATCCTTGGACGTAAATGGCAACTCGCCGCATACAAGTTCGTAAAGAATCACACCAAGCGAATAAACATCTGAACTGGGAGAGGGCGCCATGCCGGCAGCCTGCTCCGGGGAAAAATATTGTGGGGATCCCCAAACAACCTCGGAATGCTCGTCGGGGTGAATGGTCGAGAGGGCGCGCGCAATGCCGAAATCTGTTACCTTCAAGCGCGAGTCTGGAGAAACGAGCATGTTCTGGGGTTTGATATCGCAATGCACCAAACCGGCTCTGTGCGCATAACCAATGCCGGCGGCTGCCTGGATTACCAACCTTAACGCATCCTGGATCAAAAAACGTTTGTTTTCGCGGATCAACGTTTTCAGATCCGTTCCGGGCATGTACTCCATAACGATAAACAAGCGCCCGTTATCCAACCCAAAATCATGAACGGTGACGATGTTGGGGTGAGATAGGTTAGCCGCTGCACGGGCTTCCTGGCGGAAACGTTCACGGAAGGCTGGATCCTTGGAATAATTTTGGCGTAACACTTTTACTGCAACCGGTCGTTCAAGTTCAATATCGCGACCACGATAAACAACAGCCATACCACCACTGCCGAGCGTTTGCAGGAGTTGATAGCGATTCGCGAGCGTAGGAACAGAGTTGTTTACACCGTTCATAAAAAAAAATTATATCATAGCAGCCTGGCTGGATTTCACGATATAATGCCTGGATATATTTGGCATTCAGGGTGATGATGAATGAAGCAGGTATGGATATATATCAAGCAGAATCCTATAAACTTCCTTCTTTTGGCAATCCCTATTGCAGTTTTTGCTGAGTATTCGCATTATGGATCGATGGTGGTCTTTGTTGCATCTGCGATTGGCGTGGTTCCGCTTGCCGGTTTGATCGGTTCAGCTACGGAAGTTCTGGCGTCGAAAACGGGTCCTAAAATTGGCGGCTTGTTGAACGCCAGCTTAGGGAACGCTGCGGAATTGATCATTACATTGATCGCCATCCGGGCGGGTTTGATCGAATTAGCCAAAGCTTCGATCACCGGATCCATCCTTGGGAACCTGTTGTTGGTGATGGGTTTTGCCATGTTAACGGGCGGTCTTAAGAACGGGGTGCAGAAATTCGACCGGCGGCACACGGGCAATCACGCCATCTTACTGGTGGTTGCTGTCGTGGCTCTTGCCATTCCGTCATTATTCAGTTACTCGATCGGGCCGGCGGAAAGTATCGGCGTCGAGGCGTTGAGCCTGGGTGTCGCCGCGGTAATGATCGTCATCTATATGTTGGGGATTATATACGCGCTAAAGTTTTCTAAAAGTCCGATCACATTTACGACAGCTAAAGAAAATAACCATAGCCATCATCCCCAATGGAAACTGTCGACGGCGATCATCGTATTAGGCATATCAACTTTCGGGGTTGCTTTTTTGAGCGAGTTGCTTGTGGGAGCGATCGACGAAGTTGTGAAAAACTTTGGGTTATCTGAATTCTTCCTTGGTATCATCCTGATACCAATCGTTGGCAACGTCGCCGAACACCTTGTTGCTGTTCAGGTTGCCATTCGGAATGAGATGGATTTGAGCGTGGAGATCTCCCTGTCATCCAGCCTGCAAGTTGCATTGTTCGTTTCGCCCTTGCTGGTTTTTATAAGTTTGCTGATGGGCAACCCACTCACCCTGGTTTTCAATAACTTCGAGTTGATCTCATTGGGAGCCGCAGTGATGATCGCGGTCTTGGTGGCGATGGATGGCGAGTCGAATTGGCTGGAGGGGGCTGCCTTATTGGGTGTGTATTTGATCTTGGGGATAGGGTTCTTTTTGCTGCCGACATAATTATCATGGCTTCAACGATATTTCGCTCCGTCAATCGGTGGGTATTGCTGGGTGCGGTTATTGTTGCCGCATTTCTATGCGGCTTTGCCCTAATTGCTTT
>JABLXM010000178.1 GCA_013177815.1 Anaerolineae bacterium
GCATCGATCCTTCGATGGCGTTCGGCACCGGTACCCACCCAACCACCCAGTTGTGCCTGGCGATGGTCGAACGCCACCTGCAGCCGGGCGTAATGGCGATCGATATCGGCTGCGGCTCGGGCATTCTTTCCATCGCGGCGGTCAAATTGGGTGCCGCCGGCGCGCTGGCGGTCGATATCGACCCGGATTCGGTCAAAGCCACCCAACAGAACGCCGAGATGAACGGTGTGATAGAGAAGTTGCAGATCGGTCAGGGTTCGGTCAATGAGGTGCTGGAAGGACGCTATGACACCCACAAGGCACCGCTGGTGCTGGTCAACATTCTGGCGCCGGTCATCCTGCGGTTGTTCAACGTTGGGTTGGCAGACCTGGTGACCCCCGGCGGGCTGCTGGTGCTTTCCGGCATCCTGGCGGATCAGGAGCAGGGCGTGCTGGCAGAAGCAGTTTGGAAGGGCTTCTCACTCGTCGATCGCGACCAGTTGAAGGATTGGGTGGTGTTGGTGTTGAAGAAGTGATGATTCACCACACCCGCTCCAGATCGGGGTTTTCCAGCGAGCGGCGCCCAACTTTTGCCATATCCACCCACTGACCATCCACCTTCACCTTCACTACGTCGCCGGTGAAATCGGTGACGGTCGAGCCGCAGTTGCTCATCAGCCAGGAGCCGACGGCGTAGTTATCCACCGGCACGCCCAGTTTCTCGAAGCGCGTGATCTTCTCGGGCGTGAAGCCGCCCGAAACCACGATCTTGACCTCGCGGCAGAACTGGCGTGCGCGCTCGCGCCAGGCTTCGGGCAGCTCCCAACTTTCCCAGGCGGAATCCAACCCCTGGCGCACCAGGAACACTAGGCGGGGATTGACCCCCAAATCCAAACCGGGATCGCCCAGCGGCGGCACCGAGATATCCCGCAACGAGCCGCTGGTATCCAGGCGCACGCCGTAGAGCACGTAACGCGCCGCCTGTTCTTCATCCCCGGCTTCCATGAGGGACATATAGCGTTCGAACATAGCTTTTGCCACTTTGATCGAGTCGTTCACGCAATCGTTGTTGAAATCCACCAGCGCGATGCGCGGAATGGAGACGGGCAGCACCTTGCCGAACGCCAACATGGCTTCGGAGGTATCGCCCAGGAAACAGGCGATGGCGGCGTGCGCCACCGTACCGCCCCCCGCGCCGCCCCACCAATCGCCCTGCGCATCGGTCGAGATGAACGGTCCCAGCGTGCCGGCGTAATCTGCGTTGAAGCGCTGCACGGCGATGTTGTAGGCGTAGCCGTCGGCAGCCTGCACCTCGTGCAGGTCGAAGCGCGCCGGGAAGAACAACACCGGCTTGCCGCGCGCTGCCATCAGCGTTTCGTAGACGTTGGTCGCCACCCGGCTGGCGCGCGTCAGGATGCCCAGCGTGGCAGTCTCCAACAGCGCAAAGTCGCGATAGCGACCGCGAACCTTGATCACCGGCGAGACGTGCAGCGGGTCGCCATCGCTGCGCACCGTACAGCCATCCTGGATCGCCCACACCTCCAGTTTGCTATGGGTGTCGATGAACTTTTCGCCGTCGTAGTATCCGGTGCAATGCCGTAGCATCGTCAATGCCTTGTCCACCCCCACCACGATGGTCTTGCCCGGTCGGCGGGTGAACCACTGCATCTCCACCTCGATATCGCCGCAGGCGATCTGGCTGGCATCGATGCCGGGCGGCACCTGGTGTTCGCTGCCGTTGTAGGTGTAGCCCTGGCTGGCGAGCACGGTCAGCATCTGGGCGATGTTGACGAAATATTTATCGGAGTACCAGCCATGCCGCATGCGTTCGATATCCAGTTTGAAGGTCTTGTTGTCCAATCGTTGGCGATCGAAGATGCTCATCACGGCTCCTTGAAGGTGAAATGGATTTCAGTATAGTCCATGCCCGCAACCTGTCAAGTGAGGGGATGATGGTGCCAGGGCAATCGCGCGGGGATCATATTCGGTATCGACGGCGTACCGTCGATGGTTTGGGGGTGGCTCGACAACCTGATAGCAATTGATAGTTTTTGTTATATAAACTATAGTCCGCAAAGCTAATATTTGGCGGAGGAACAAACATGGAAATGCCGCGCCATTGGCGATTGAAACAACAACGTTATGCCCTGGTGGGCGAGGTTTGCCCCCATTGTGATGGTAAGATCTTCCCACCCCGCGATGTGTGTCCGTACTGCGGCGGCGAAGCCAAGACCGCCTACACCTTCAGTGGGAAGGGTGAGGTCTTCTCTTATACCGTGATGCGCGATGCGCCGCGCGGCTTCGAGGAAACAGTGCCCTATGTCGTCGCATTGGTCAAACTGCAAGAGGGTCCCGTTGTCACCGCCCAGCTCACCGACCTGGGTGAAGAGCCGGTCGAGATCGGCATGCCGGTGGAGATGGTCACCCGCCGCATCCGCCAGGATGGCGATGAGCGCGGCATACTGGTGTACGGGTATAAGTTTAGACCGGTGATGAGGTAATTAGCAATTAGTGATCAATGATCAGGCCGTCCTCCGAGTTTCGGAGGGCGGTTTTGTTTTTTTATGCATTGTGACAAAATCTTTGCCGAAAGCTGTTTTGGTCAGAAATCGGATTCACCCCTATAACTTATCCGATCGCTTGTTAATGAAAAGATTACGAGTAAAATTACACATTGGTTCAAATCAAATAACGGTAGCCTGGATAAAATTAGCTTTGTATTATGAGGTAATTGCTAATGAAGAAACAGAAAGAGTATTTTGAACTTAGTATAGAATCATTGCGAATCCTGGGAAGATGGGCAGCAGATTGTGCTGAAAGAGTATTACCTATTTACGAAGAATTGAATAATGATGATCCCCGCCCGCGCGATGCGATAAATGGTATCCGTGTTTTTGCCGATGGCGGAAAAAGAAATGCGAAACTGCGTGTACTTGCGTTGGACGCATACCGTGCATCGCTTGAAACAAAAGATCTCGCAGCTTCAGCCGCGGCTGAAGCTGCGAGCCTTGCAGCGGCTACTGCTTATACACATCCATTAGTTGACATCCAACAGACAAAGCATATATTGGGTCCGGCAGCATATGCAGCATTAGCTATCGAGATCAAGAAGAATAACGATCCCAAATATGGTGATGACGAAGTGCGCTGGGCAATTGATCATGTTCAAAATGAAATATGCGAAATATTACTAAAAATGCCTGGTAGGGCAGAAGGTAAAAGCAGATTGGACAAAATAATGTATGATTTAGATATTGGACTTCGAAATATGCAATAGGTAGATCATCTGACATTGGTCTCAACCCGACTCGGTTGACGAACCGCATCGCGGGTTAAGCTAATGTAAAATCTACACTCTCAAATCTTTTGCGTGGACCGAGTCGTATATACGGGTATAAGTTTAGACCGGTGCTGCACTAATCGAATTTAATAAAGATTAATCAATGTATGCACTGGACGACGGGGATTCGGCGCCATTTTCGAGCATTTTTCCCTGACCTTGCCGCCAGGGCAGGCTGGCTTCGGGTTCTTTCTGCCCCAATCCGTCGCCAACGCAAACCGTTAGTCTGCAAGGAGGGGATCAGGCGCCACCCTCATTGCTTAGAATCGAATTGGAGGTAGTGATGGCAACCATCCGTGAAGGCAACAAAACCGTCCTTTTAGTTGTGGATGCACAAGTTGGAGTAATGCGTAATGCCTGGAATGTTCCCCGAATCGTCGACAACATCATGGTTGCAGTCGAAAAAGCAAGGAGCCAGGGGAATCCAGTGATCTGGGTACAGCATTCAGACAACGAACTGATTTATGGTAGCCCGGATTGGCAATTGGTTCCAGAATTGTCCTCTATAAAAGGCGAGATTCGAATCGACAAGAAGTTCAATTCATCATTTGAGAAAACAACGCTGGAAGAGACATTAGCTCAGCTTGGCGTTACTCAAATCGTACTGGCTGGCGCTGCGACAAACTGGTGTATTCGGGCTACGGCATATGGCGCTCTGGATCGAGGCTACGATCTCACTCTCATCAAAGATGCTCATACTACTGAGACCATTGAGTTTGAAGATGGTACAAAAATCGAAGCGGCTGATATTATCCTTGACCTGAACATTGCAATGAAGTGGCTTAGCTACCCGGGTCGTACAAATACTACAGCATCCGCTGAAGAAATTAATTTTATTGCCTAACACCAGCTTCAGCGGTCAGCGGTTCCGCCGCTGTCGCTGAGCTAATCCGTTAGATTATTATTTTCCCCCTTGGGCACATTGGTAGACTACATCTGCACCTCTTGTCACCGTGAGGGTGAATTCGTTGCTGTAAGCATCGCCTGCAATGATTTCTATGCTGGTGGGCGTCTACTGGAACGATTTATCATTTTGATCGTATGGCTGCGTTTGAGCAGGGCGCGCATGGTCGCCTGTGCCAATGAGCAGGTGCCAAAGGTAACATTGATTTCAGACGTAATAGCCTCTACTTCTCCGTTTGAAAATCATTGCTTTTTAATCGGAGCACAAAAATTCCGACGATAACCATCCAAACTGCCCAGACAATATAAGCGAACGCATTGATCAAACCTGCCAATGGTACACCCACGGGTTCTAGCAGACCGAATAGAATCCCTACTGCTGAGAAAATTCCCATCCATCCCAACCAACCGCGAAAATGGGGGGATTTCATCATCGCGATGCCGATAAGAATTGTCCACAGGGCAGTGAACAAGTATCCGAGGTGTTCGCCAATGCCAACACCGGCGTATTGGTTGAATGCTGAAAATGTGACCGTTACCGCTGCGCGCGTCGCTTCACTCGAAATGGGATCAAGATAGGTTTGCGCAAGGGAAGGAACGAGAAATGGCCAGCGAATAAAACCGAGCATTTCCACAATACCTGCAGTGATGCCAAAAACAGTTCCAACCTGCATAAAGTTTGAATCTTTCTGCGCCAGGAACGGATGAAGCAAGATTGCAATGGGGATAAACAAAAACGCAGATATAACCATTGCATACCAGTTAGCAATTAATCCGCTGCCGCCGGCAACGAATTTTTCCATCACAGTGATTGCCGGTTGGCGTAGAATATCTGGATACTCAAAACTAATCTGTAACAACGTGAATGCTGTCATAAACAGAATCGGTGTGGCAATTAGCAAACTGCCTGTGAGAATTCGATTGGGTTTTTGGTTCATAATGTGCTCCTAAAGATATTGAATGAGAATATTGTTCATTTCACGCTGAAATATTTCAGCAGCATCAATAAATGGGGGAAACTGATTGCCAATTTCCAATCCGACCAATCCATGCAAACGACTCCATATCACTATAGCCAGATACAAGGTTTCAATGTCAGAACTGCCTTCCGCCTCCTGCCAAGATCTTAGCATTGATTCCAACCTGGGTGACATCACTGAGAATCTCTCTGTTCGCAGAGCATTTGCTCTCTGAAGATCCTGTATTACTTTGATTAATGGGACCAAAGCACGTGTTGCTGCAGGGACGGTAACATCATCAGGTGCATGGTAGTGCGGAATTGGTGTGCCAAAGATAAGTTGATAACGCTGCGGAAATGTCACAACCCAATCCCGGTAAGCAATTCCAAGCAAAAAAAGTTTTGTCGATAAGCTCTCAGCCAACCCACTTTCAAGAGCCGCTTCCTGCGACTCCGCTAGAGAATTATATGCATCGGCGATCAACGTTGTAACAAGGTTATCGCGGCTGGGGAAATAATTGTAGATGGACGGGGCGGCAATGCCTAAATCTCTGGCAATGGCACGCAGGTTGAGTG
>JABLXM010000179.1 GCA_013177815.1 Anaerolineae bacterium
GTAATCCACGAGCAGATTGCTCAAAAAGTGAAACCAGATCGTCTCCCCAAACGCGCAAACAAACATCCGCTGTATGCGGCACCTCGATATAACCGGTCATGCCGTTGTTTCCAACCTCGCTTATAATTATAAAGTATGAAGCCGGGTATTGAATCGATCGAATTGCGATTGCAATCCTTTTTCGAGGGTCTGGATTTCGTCTCCACCAAGGATAGAAAGATCTCTTTGGTCAGAAAAATCGCCGATGCCATGACTCAGATCAGGAGTTCAATCCATGATCCGGGCACCCAAACTTGCCTGATTACCATCCAAATGCCGCCACACGATTACCAAGCTTGGATGGCTCACAGCGATTGGATTCAACAAATGGCATGTGAGATACAAACAGCCGCCGAAGAAACCATGCTTACACCTTTTTCTCTGCCCCTGATCAAGATCACATCCAATCAGTCGATCTCGGATGGTGAAGTTGAGGTGACGGCATCGGTTGAAGATCTGGCATCCGGATCTGGCAACACCTCAGTGATTACTGTTGGTGACGGTAGTCTGGATTCTGCCGAAGTCAAATTGCCTGAAAAAGCATATTTAATCCTGAATGGTGTGGAACAGCTAGCACTGATGTCACCTGTCATCAACCTGGGTCGCCAGCTCGATAACCAAATCGTACTCGACGATCCACGCGTCTCACGGACGCACGCCCAATTACGCGCCTCGAACGGACGTTACGTTATTTTCGATCTTGGTTCATCTGGCGGCACCTATGTAAATAACCAACGAATTTCACAACAGACGCTGAAACCCGGTGATGTGATCTCTCTTGCAGGCTACCTATTGATCTATGGGGAAGAAAGCCAACCCGGACTATCAGATACCGACAAGTTCTCGACCGGATCACAACCGGAGATACCAGAAAACTAGCAGAGTTCATGACCGCCGTATTCGTATTTGCCCTGAGAATCCTCGCCACGATTTGTTTATATGCCTTCCTGGGATGGACGATGTACACGCTCTGGCAGGAATTACGTCTTAACTCCCAATTCCATCAACAAAGACGCATTCAACAAATCACCATCATACAAAACGATCAGGAACCCATCGCATTTTCATTGAACGAAATCTTGATCGGTCGCGATCCATCCAATAACCTTGCATTACCAGATGATACTGTATCCGGTAGGCACGCCCGACTGAGCTATCATCATAATCAATGGTGGATTGAAGACCTCAATTCCACCAATGGGACTTTCCTAAACAACGAACGCATCTCTTCTCCCACCATCATCGTCAGTGGCGAATATTTACGGGTTGGAAAAGTGCAAATGGAATTATTGATCGAAGAAAACAGGGGGCGTTTCTAACCCGCTCTCTTGCGAGCGATGGCGATCAAAGAAGAACCAATTGGCAACCGAATACGCGCCTGGATCAACTGCGCCTCCAGCCATAAGAACGCCGAAAAAACCTCATTGATTACCGGCATGATTCGTAATTCTTGCGAAACGCGCTGGTCAAGCTCCGTCTCCGGTGCCGGCGCATCCACACCACCCTTGGACAACTTCCGTTCCATCCAAATGAATGGCAGGATCGCCATCATGAAGAAAGATATATATTTCACCTCGAACCCAGCTTCGGTGATCACCCTGGCAAGGTCTTGACGCGTGTACCTGCGGACGTGATGCGCGGCAACATCAAAATAACTCCACAGTCCGGGTAATGCCGGAACACTGATGATCATCCATCCCCGGTCAGTGAGAGATTCCTGTACAGACTTCAGAATAGCGCCATCATCGGGCAAATGTTCAATGACATCGAACAACCCGACAATCGACAAGCCAGAAGTGAAAGGCGGCGCATTAATATCGCCCAAGATCAAATCACACGAGACCCGCCGGCTCGCCAGCGCCAGCCCCCGATAATGGAGATCCAATCCGATCAGGTGCCCCCGTTCACAAACCGGCTGCAATGATTTTATGACATTCCCAGTTCCGCAACCAACCTCGATCATTTTGAACCCATCGGGTTGATCCTGACATATCCGCCCTACCAGGTTGTTAATTACCCGATTTCTTCCCCGAAACCAAAAATGTTTTTCTTCTGCTTCGAACAAGGATTGGAAATATCCTGGATCAAATGAAGTATGAACTTCGGTCATGTATTATTGTTCCCAATCATTTACAAATTATGCGCTGAAATCTCCAAGAAATAATGATCATCACGTTACTAATCCATGTGTCAGTGCCCTGTTATCTATGCTATGATTAAGCTAATCGTATTCATTCATTTTGGAGACATCACATGAACAAGAACCCAATCTTCGGAATAATCGGTGGTTCTGGAGTATATCAGATACCGACGCTCAAGGACATCGAAAGCCATGAAATCGAAACCCCGTTCGGGCACCCCAGCAGCCCGATCATCACCGGCACATTGAACGGCGCGCCAGTGGCATTCCTGGCGCGTCACGGCATTGGACATAGGCTCTCACCTACCCAGGTGAATTACCGCGCCAATATCTTCGCCTTAAAATCAATCGGCGTCCGCAAGATCATTAGTATCAGCGCATGCGGCTCATTACGCGCTGACTTTGCGCCGGGCGATATCGTCATCCCGGACCAACTTTTCGATTTCACCAAGGATCGCGAACGATCATTCTTCGCAGACGGGCTAGTAGTACATATTAGCTCTGCCGAACCGGTGTGTAAAGATTTGTCTGGCGTCATCCACGAGGCGGTGACCAGTTCCGGCGGTAAAGTCCATAAAGGCGGCACGTTGATCACGATCGAAGGTCCCCGTTTTTCCACCCGGGCAGAATCCAGCACTTTTCGCTCATGGGGAATGGACATCATCGGTATGACCGCCTGCCCAGAAGCGTTCCTTGCGCGAGAAGCTGAACTCTGCTATGCAACCATGGCTCACGTCACGGATTATGACGTCTGGCATGTCACCGAGGAGCCGGTCAGTGTCGATATGGTGGTCAAGACATTGAATAAAAACACCGCGCTTGCACAAAAAGCCATCCAATATCTGGCTGAACATTTCGTCGATACGACCTCCTGCACCTGTGAATCTGCCCTCAAAGACGCCATCATCACCCAACGTGATCTTATACCGATCGAGACCCGAACCAAATATTCATTATTGATCAATAAATATCTGCCAACGTGAAATATCTTTACCCTGGTACAACCTCTAAAGTAGACAAGATCCAAAGCCGACTGTTGGGGGTTGTGTTCTTATTCCTGTTGTGCCAATCCATAATCCTCACCCTTGCGCCGGTCGTCCGTTATCATGGCTGGACGCCACCTCTCAACTGGTCGCACTGGGTTGGATTCATCATCTGGACAGCAGGAACAATTTTCCTTCATCGCAAACTACTGACAGACCTACCCGACCGCGACCCGTATATTTTCCCCATCATCGCTTTATTATCAGGGTGGGGAGTGATGACCATATACAGGATCGATGCCTCGTACGGGTTGCGCCAATCGGTCTGGCTGTTGGTATGTTTCGCCTTAATGTTCATCGGGCTTCGATTTGGGAATAATATCCTGCCGTTATTACGAAAATATAAGTATTTTCTACTGACCGCAGGTCTCGTATTAGTTGGGTTGACCTTCATTCTGGGCACTTATCCAACTGGATCAGGTCCTAAACTATGGCTGGGCTGCTGCGGCATTTATTTTCAACCTTCAGAGCCATTAAAACTACTGATGGTCATCTTCCTGGCTGGATACCTCGCGGATCGGGCATTACTCACTTCCCGACCAGTCACTTTGATCATCCCCAGCGCTATACTTGCCGGCTTGGCAACAGCACTCTTGTTAGCACAACGGGACCTTGGAACCGCCCTGCTGCTAATCCTGATCTATTTTGCCATTATTTATCTAGGTACCGGAAAACGCCGTATCATGGTGATCGCGTGTGTGATCGCGGTGATCGCCGGTGGCATTGGATACCAAGCATTCGACGTCATTCGTGTTCGGATTGAGGCGTGGATCTTTCCGTGGCTGGATACTGGCGGAAACTCCTACCAAGTCTTGCAATCTTTGATGGGTATTGCCAACGGCGGCGTCTTTGGGAGTGGGCTTGGATTGGGTAGCCCTGGTTTTATCCCGGTCGCCATATCGGATTTTATCTTCTCCGCAATATCCGAAGAAGCCGGGTTAGCCGGTGCCGTGGCTTTAATCATCCTTTACAGCATATTGATCATGCGCGGTCTTCTAATCTCTATCCAGGCGCGTAATTCCTATCATCGCTACCTGGCTGCCGGCATCGCGATCTACTTCGCGGTTCAAACAATCCTGATCATGGGAGGCAATAACCGGTTATTGCCTATCACAGGTGTAACACTGCCCTTCGTTTCATACGGCGGTTCGTCATTGGTTACATCATTCGTTGCAGCTTTCTTGTTATTGATCATCAGCCCGGAAAAAGTAGAGGTCAAAGAAAGAGCATTAGATCAGAAACCATATCTCTTCCTCTCGGCGATCATGCTTATATCTTTGATCATGATCTCCCTGACGAACGGTTGGTGGGGAGTTATGCAATCCAACAATATCTTATCGCGGGAAGATAACCCTCGCAGGTCATTGAATGATCGCTTTGTTCAACGCGGTAAAATTCTTGATCGTTCAAATTTAACCCTCGCGGAAACCATCGGCGTTCGTGGTAGCTACGAGAGGATCGTCAAATATACCCAGTTAAGCCCAGTTCTGGGCTATACCAATCCCACCTACGGTTTGGCTGGAATTGAACGTTCCATGGATGGTTACCTGCGTGGTCTCCAAGGTAATCCATCCTCCATGATAATCACTTCTTCATTACTCTATAATCAGCCACCCGAAGGGTTGAACGTCAGATTATCCATCGACCTTGAATATCAAATCAAAGCCGACCAAGCGCTAGGCGAACATGTCGGGTCAATCGTCCTGGTCCAGGCGGAGACTGGTGAGATCCTCGCGATGGCGTCCCATCCAAACATCAATCCAAACCTGATTGAAGAAAATTGGGATGCCTATATTGAAGACGAGCATTCTCCTTTTCTAAACCGTGCGGTACAAGGTCTTTACCCTCCCTCTACGATCACAGGTCCTTTCCTGCTCGCCTACGCCTATTCGGCTGGCTCCATCCCTGTTGCACCAACCCGATCAACAATGGTGGTCCAAGGTCGAACCATCGATTGCGCAGTCATGCCAAGTGATGGTAGTTATTGGGGCGATATCGTCTCATCTGGCTGCCCTTATGGAGCGCTTGCACTTGCCAAACTCCTGGGCAATGAGGCGTTGCTCCAACTTTACCCGGACTTGGGTTGGACTCAAACATTGTCCCTGCCAATCTCCGTCGCAGAAATGGGCGACATGGATAGTTCAACCTCACCCAATTTATTGGCTGTGGGAGAAAGCGGTCATTTGATCACACCACTTCATGCCGCTTTGGCTGCATCCGCCTTATCGACGAATGGCAAGCTGCCCAAGCCATTGCTCGCCACCAGCGTCTTAACGCCACACCAAGGCTGGGTCATCCTGCCGACCGAAGCCGGAATTCAAAGCCTCCCACCCACTGGGGTCGACAAGGCTGTCCAATCTTTGGCGGTGGCGGGAGAGCCATTCTGGCTAACCCTGGCAACAACTCAATATGAGGGCAGCCCCGTCACCTGGTGCATCGGCGGCACCCTCACCGCCTGGCAGGGTTCTCCCCTGGCAGTGGCGGTTGCATTGGAAGAGGACGACCCTCAAG
>JABLXM010000018.1 GCA_013177815.1 Anaerolineae bacterium
ATCCCAATCTTTGCCAAAATCGCGCATCAACTTCTCATTGGCTTCGGCGAAGGTCTTGGGGTGCCAGATGCGCATGATAGTGTTCATCGGATGATCCGCCGAGACGGCATCCACGCCGATCCATTTGATCTGCATGTCCACCGCCCAGGCAGAAAAGTCTGGCGACGGACCCGGATGCTTCACCATATAGCGAAACTCATCCGATTCCTCGGTGTACCAGCCAAACTTGTTGTAACCGGTCTTGATGATCAGGATATCACCCTTGCGGATATCGACCACGTCCTCGATCATCTTGGGGGTATAGACGCTCGCGTCGCTCACCAGGTGCGAAATATCCGCGATCACGCCTGGACCCACCCATTGATCCAGCGGCACCTCACCGATCGTGCGCCCGTTGGGGTAGAAGTGCTTCTCGCCATCCATGTGGGTCGCCAGGTGAATGCTGGCGTTGCAAATCGAGCCATTGCGTCCCATGCCGAAGAATTGCCCGCCCACCCGCTTGGTGTAGGTCACGGACAGCGGCACATAATTGAGCCATTGCGGCGTCTGCACCGAGAAGGGCGCGGTCAGGTCCAGCATTTCCGCCTTGCCCATCTCCATCATGAAGTCATCCTCGTTCATGCCAGCCGGCGCCGTGTACGCGAACACACGCGACCACGCCGTTTCCACTTCCATGAATGGGATCGGCATGATGCAGAACCAGGCACGCTTGTTCTTGAGCTTGTCGATTTCGCCAACGATGCTCTCCGCCAGCAGCAGGTGATTCTTGGGCATGGTGTGGTGCGTCAATTCATAGTACTCGCCCTGTGGGAAGTTTTCATCCCAAGTTTTGCCAGTCTCTTTTTTGATCTTTTCTTCCGCAAGTTTGAAGTGATTCTCGTGCATGCGGCGGATGGGGGTGTTCATGGGGTGTTCGGCACAACCGCAGTCCACACCCACCACCTTCAGCTTCATCTCCATCGCCCACTTGTAGAAATCCATCGAAGGTCCGGGGTGTCGCACCAGGAAGCCGAATTCCATCGATTCGACCCCACCCTGGGCATCGGGATTGACCACATCCGGCTGATCCCACGAATATTTGTGGTAGCCGGTGTTGACGATCAGGATATCGCCCGGTCGTACGTCGGCGACCTTCTTGATCATCTCAGGCGTGTAGACGCTGTAGTCCGAAACCATGCCGGAGATATCCGCCACCACGCCCGGACCGCACAGGTCGTCCAGCGGCACGTCGCAGATGCGGCGCGCGCCCGAGTGGAAGGCGGTCTCGCCAACCAGGTGGGTGCCCACCGTATTACTCCAGTTCAGGATCTGCCCATTGGCGCCCTGCCCGCCACCATAGGCGCCGGTGACACGCTTGAAGAAATGCACCTCCAGCGCTTTTTCGCCTGGGAAGGGCGGCGTGAAGATACTGCAACCCTGCGTCAGGTCATACAATTTGGCATCAGCCATCATCTTGATAAACTTTTCGCGATCCATCATTCCTCCAATCTAGAAAGAAATGTAAATTAAATTCCGTATTTGTCGGCGAAAGCCACCAGCGCATCCTCGAAGATCTTCATCGGCGCCGAAACCACGCCCGCACCCACCTGCCCCACCCCCGGGTCCTTGTGCGCCACACCGGTGTTCACCCGCGGGGTGACCTGTTTTTCGACCACTTTGCGGATATCGACACCCGTCGGCGTGCCGCGGAAATCCAGGAAGGGGATGGTGAACTGCTTGTGCTCGGCGTAGGTGATCTCGTACATATCCAGCGTGGTGTTGATGGCATCGCGCGGCACACCGCCGATGAAGGTCACCAACGCCGGGGCAGTCGCCATGGCGAACCCGCCAATGCCAGCCGTCTCGGTGATGACGCTGTCGCCAATATCCAGGCAGGCGTCCTTCTCGCTGAACCCCGGAAAATATAGCGCCTTGACCACCGGCGAAGGGGCGGTGAACCACTGGTCGCCCAAACCGCTGACGCGCATGCCCCAATCGGTACCGTTGCGGGTCATCACGGTGGCGATGGTGCTGCCCTCCACGTTGTGACCGGCGTCGGTCATGGTCTTGCAGCCCGCCATCACCGGGTTGAGGATGCTCAACGCGTTCTCGCCCAGGAATTTGATCACCTCGAACGCCATGTCGGTATCCCTGGCGGTCTTGGCAATGAACGGCGCCAACTGGGTGGTGAACAGCACCGAGGCGGCATCCAGGCGGTTGTGCCCGTCATCGCCCATGTGCAGCGCTTTTGCCAGCACGGCGCGGATATCGATCCCGCCCGCTGCTTCCAACGCCTTGCCGACCGTTGGTCCAAGCACATCGTTCATCCATTTCAACTTTTCGATCACGTCCGGACTATAGGCGCCCATGCGCAGCACCTTGCCGCGCCCTTCGTTGAGGTTGGAATAGCATTTATTGCCGTGCGTCTTGTTTTCAACGACGTAGCAAAGCATCGATGGGGAAATCACGCCCGCCATCGGTCCCGCGCAGGCGTGGTGGTGGCAAGGCTCCCATTTGATCTTGCCGCCCTTCAGCATCGC
Organism: Anaerolineae bacterium; assembly: GCA_013177815.1. Taxonomy (GTDB): domain Bacteria; phylum Chloroflexota; class Anaerolineae; order Anaerolineales; family Anaerolineaceae; genus JABLXM01. The sequence continues at coordinate 2,520 of JABLXM010000018.1, forward strand.
TTCGGCGTCATCCCAGCCTTTGGCTTTGCCCTCGAAGATCAGTGCGCCCACCATGGCGCCCTTCATTGGACCGGACATGCGTTCCCATGTGACCGGCGGACCGGCGTGCAGCAACAAGTCGTCCGTCATGCCGGGCACGACATCCAGGGCTTTGGCAACCCCGGTCGCCACTGGGCGCGCCTCCATCATTTTTTCCACCACAGTTGTGTTAGCTTTTTCTATATCAACCATGATTCCTCCGTTTCATATCATCGATCACCCGAACCGGACTTGATCTTCTCGTCCGGATGTGGTCAAGATCGTTGTTTCATCCGTTCCAGGATCGCCATCAGGTTCTCCTTGCCGCCCGCGGGCGGTTTCCAATCCACATGAACAACCGGGGTCTCCTGGGCTTTCATATCCGCCGCAAAGGACTCCAAACCAACATTGATGACCTGCAACGGCTTCTTGAGCGTTGCCAGGTCCACCGCTTTTCCAACTACGGCTTCGGCGGGCGCACCGCGTTCTGCCAACCCGCGCAGGATGCGCCCGGCGTAGCGCACCACCACCTCGTTCGAGCCATCCACGAAGGCACCCGCATCCACAAGTTGTTTCACCTGGCTATCGAAGTTCTGCGGGTCTTCGTCCGTGCCGGTGACTACGCATACCACTTCCAGGTGCCGCCCGTCCTTCTTGGCTTCGGCGATGCACTTGGCAATCGCCGGCGCAATCTCGCTCGCCGGGTCGGGGTGCGAGCCGTAGCCGATCACCACGTCCAGCATGATGACTGCCACCTGTGGGTCTTTGGCTTCCTCGTACAACCGGCGGATGCGCAGTTCGTTGTCCATCATCGGGTGCAACCTGCCAACCGTGAACTCGTCCTCACCCAGGTCGACGATGCTGTGTTCCTGGCTTTCCATCGAGTTCGCCATCTTGTACTCTTTGTTGATGGGCGCATTCGCCCACACTCTGGGCACATAACCCGCCAGGATATGTTGGGCTTCATACGCCAAGGTGCCGCCGGAGAACAAGCCGCGGAAGTATTTCTGTTCCGGCTTGAAGCGTTCCAATTTCAACCCGGCGTCGCCGTCCACCTTGGGCGGGTCTTTCGCCAACTCCACCGCCAGCCGGGCGGCGTCATCCAGCCCGGTGGCAAAATACAGGTTGTCCTCCTGCAGGGTGGTGATGGCGCGTGCGATGAAGTTGACCACCACCGGTTTGCCGGCTTTGCGCGCCCGTTTCAACACCTCTTCCGCCACCTTGGGAGAAGGCGGTTTGGATGTCACCACGATCACCTTGGTATCCGGGTCGCGGTCCAGCGCGTCCAGCGCCATCAGAAAGGTCAGCGCCCCCACCTTTTCGGATAGGTCGCGCCCACCGGTGCCGATCCCATAGGTCATGCCGCTGCCCAACTGGTGAATGCGGCACGCCACCTGCTGCAAGCCGGTGCCGGCGGCTGCCACCACCCCGATCGGTCCCAGGCGGATCTTGTTGGCAAAAGCCAGTCCCACCCCGCCGATCATGGCTGTGCCGCAATCCGGTCCCATCACCAGCAAGCCGCGCTCGCGCGCTTCCAGTTTGAGCGCGATCTCATCTTCGACCGAGACGTTATCGCTGAAGAGGTGCACGTGCCTGCCCAGCCGCAGCGCCTCGCGTGTCACACCGGCAGCATAGCGCCCCGCCACCGAGATGATGACCCAACTGGCATCTGGCAGCATCTGCGCCGCCGTCTCCAGGCTGCGGGGCATGTAAGCTTCATCCATATCGGATTTGCGTGCCGCCAGCAAGCCATCCACCTGAGCCATTGCTTCATCGGCGGCTTTGTCATCCTCGGACTTGACCACGATCACCAGGTCATCCGGTTTGGCGGACTGCACTTCGGGTGAAAGCAGGTCAATGTGCTCCAGCAACTCTTTGTTGGAGTCGGTGCCCATCACCACGCCGGCATCCAGTATGCCTGGCAAACCAGCCAATGAACGTTGCAGCGACATCAATTTTGCCGAGTCATAGTACACGCCACTGCGTATCTCTGTTTTTATTATTGCCATGGTTGCTCCTGAAATCGTTGATTACAAACGGATCATGTTGGAACGAAAAATCGGCAATCATCGGGGGGATGTTACCGAAAAATGGGGGCGCTTAAATGGGTTCGAATACTCCGGTTTTCACGCCAGCCTTTGGCTTGTGTACCCGTTATCCAGTGCCATATGTTATCTTTGTATCAGGACGCCTATCGATATTAGTGACCGAACCACTTTTCATTATAGCAACCGCAGAATTGATAGTCAAATTACCTTTGGCAGTGAAAGCTGCGACTTTTTTCATATGATTGCCCATTTTCGCGCGCCCAGTCCTGATGGAGAGATACACATCCCCCGAACCGGTGTTTGGGGCGGTACGGGGGATGTGTTTACCCAATCTCTGTTTCCATGCAAAAGGCTTAAAGGTCGAGCGTCTCAGGAACACGGAAGGTGGCGTTGGCTTTGCGGACTGCGTTGGTCACCTTGAAGTTCAGGTCCTCACCGATGACTTCCTTGATGTAATTCTTGACGCGCCCCTGCCACATATCCTGGTTCAGGTAGAAGACCTTGGCGCCTCCCAGTTCGTGCTGGTATTCGGGATAGGGTTTGGTGGGTTGCGCCATCGAAAGACCCGCCATGCGCCAGCCGTTGTAGCTCTCGAAAGTCGACCACCACTCATCGACCTTGAGGATCTCCATGGCGTAGTAGGTTTTCGCATAGTACATCGGCCAGCCCAGTTTGGCGCGGCGGGAGAACGTCAGCGTGTGCAGGCTGATGGCGCGGGTCTTATCCCACACCCGCCCGTTGGCAAAGCCCAACCACTCGCCGTCCACCAGACCGACCATCGTGAAGGGGTCCTTCATGCGCTTGCGCAGCAGCGCCAGCACTTCGCCGTAGACCCGCACGCCCACAATATCGTAGAAGTCCTTCTCCACCTTCATGACCTGTTCAAGATAACCCAGCATCGGGCGGATGTCACTTTCCTGGATAGCGCGGATGTAGACCGTGCGCCCGTCCGGCAGCGTGATCATAGCTTCGGGCCAGGGCGGCAGTTCCATGGGGGGCGCCGAGAGGATCGCCTCGATCTCGCGGATGTTTACTTTGATTTCGTCATAGGATGATACGGCAGGTGGTTCTACTTTCATCTTTCAGCCTTTCTCCTGTCAAATGATATTTGGGACGGATTTCAGTATAGCATTCGGGAAAATGGGTGTCAACTAATTATCAGACAACTTACGGCATGCCATCTGTCACGTTTTTTAGGGTTTGTTTTTAGCCAAAACAGATTCTTCGCCTTCGCTACGCTTTGACTCAGAATGACGCCACTTTTTCAACAGGCAACAACTTACGTTAATTATCTGATGATCTGATCAACTAATTGACTAATCGACTAATCATCCGGTCGCCTAACTTCTCAGTGTCTCCCACATCGCCACGATGTTCTCCGCCGGCACGTTCGCCTGGATGTTGTGCACCGCCGCGAACACGAACCCCCCACCCGGCGCCAGTGCATCGATGTTGCGCCGCACGTCATCGCGCACCTGCTGCGGCGTACCGGGCCCCAGCACCCGCTGCGTGTCCACCCCGCCGCCCCAGAACACCAGCTCGCTGCCAAAGTCGCGCTTCAGTCCCTCCGGCTCCATGCCCGCCGCGCTCACCTGCACCGGGTTGAGGATATCCACCCCCGCCGCAATCAGGCTGGGGATCAGCGGGCGGATGGCGCCGCACGAGTGCAAGAACAGCTTCGCCCGCGTCTTCGCGTGGATGAAGTCGAACAGCCGCTGGTGGTGCGGGAAGATCAACTCGCGGTATAGCCGCGGCGAGATCAGCGGACCCTCCTGCGCCCCCAGGTCGTCCGATTCCTGTACCACCAGCACCGTGTCACCCACCTCCGCCAGCGCCCGCTGCCAGTACGCCATCTTGAATTCCGTCAACCGCTCCAGCAGCGCCGTCACGAAGTCCGGTTCCAGCGCCAGCGCGGTGTAGAAACGCTCGAAGCCCATCAGCCAGGTTGCCATCTCCATCAACCCGGCGCAGATGCCGTTCAGCACCACCGCATGCCCCTGTTGCGAAAGGCGCCGCGCCGTCTCGCCCAGCCCAACATAACGCCCCGGGTCGAGCGGATCGGGGAACGGGTAAGCGTCCAGGTCGGCGGTTGTGCGCGCATCCGCCAGCGGGAAATCATAGACGTCGTAGTAGAAACCATCGCGCGGCATCTTCAACCCCATGCCGAACTCATTGTAATAAAAATCGTGATCACCCCCTTCCCGCATCTCCATCTTCCAACTCACCGGATTGCCAGGCAGCACCGGGCGGGTATCCACCCCCATATATTCCGCCATATCCTCCGCCACCACCGCGATCTGCTCATCCAGGCAAAAGATTTCCGGCTCGCGCGCCGGCAGCCCCAACGCCCACCGCAATCCCTGGTGCGCGGTGATGTGGATTCCCGTCGTAAACGTGCCTCCCAGGTCGAAGGGTATACGGTCCGGTTCTTTGTGATCGAGCGCCAATGCCACACGTTCTTTCGAATTCATGATCGCTCTCCTGAATGATTTCCTGCCCACCAAGGCTTTGCTGGGTGATCGGTCGATGAGTAAAGGGTCAATGAGCGAAACGGATTTTTCGACGGCTTGTTTCGAATCCGTCCAGATCATTACGCCTGATATTTTCCTTATCCCTTTTTACTTATTCACTCCTCTGCCTCCGCCTCCGGTCGCAGCCGGCTGCGCTCCTTGATCAAACCCAGCCCACGCAGCAGAATCGCCCCGCCGGAGAACAGGTGATAACCGCTCAACAGGGCTGCTTCCGCCACATTCCCAAAACGAGGCACCAGTGGGAACGCCAGCGACATCTTCAACAATCCCACTACCAGCGCCGCCCGGAAGGTGAACGCCGGCTTGCCGAACGCCAGCAACAACGGACGATTCCAGAAGAAGATATTGGCAAAGCCGGTGCCCACCAGCAGCACCATCATGGCGGGATACGCCGGCAGGTACTCCCACCCGTACAGCCCGATTAGCCATTTGCCGAATAATGCCAGTCCCACCGTCACCAGCGCGATCCAGCCCGCCGAAAGCGCGGTCACCCGCTTGAGCAGATTGCGCAGCGCCGACCAGCGCTTCTCCGCCACCGTGCGGCTGATCTCCGGATAGGTGGTGCTGATGAACGGCGTGATGGGCAGCACCGTCAGGTTGATGATCGCCAGCGCCACCTTGTAGTAGCCGGCTTCCAGCGGCGAGAGGAAGAACGCCACCCACAACAGTTCGCTATCGCGCACCAGCAGGTTGATGGTGGCGCTCATGTTGGTGGACATGGCGAAACTGACCAGTTCGCGCCGCGGCGGCAACAGGTCAAAGGATGCCGTCCACCAGCGCTGCGGCAACAGCCGCTTGAGGCTGCCCCACGCCAGCACCGCCGGCGCAATGCCCAGGATCATCTTGCCGATCAGGTAAGCCGCCAGCACCAGCCACAGCCCGGCGTTGGTTATGTATGCCACCGCGATCACCAGCGCCGTCAACGCCGACTGCGCCAGGTTGACCGTCGCCTGTGAGCGGAAACGGTTATCCACCTGCAAGATGCCGGTGCTGGTCTCCACCACCAGGCTGCCCAGCACCGAGATGCCATAGACCAGGAAATATGGCGTGAAATTGACGTCCTTGGCAAACACTTGCGCCCCCAGCCGCGCGGTGAACACCAAGAATATGAATGCCACCACCGTCGTCAAAGCTTCTGCCAGCAGCGCCGCCTTGACCACCGCCGCCGCCTTGTCCGGTCGCTCATCCGTCAGGTAGGCGCTCACGTAGCGCACCACCAGTTCGCCCATCCGGAACGAGAACAACCGGTTGATGGTGGATGCGAACACCGTGATCGTTCCCAGCACGCCGAACAACTCCACCCCCAACAGCCGCGCCGCCAGGATACTCTGCGCCACGCTCAACCCCAGGCTGATGGTATTGCTGCTGAACAGCATACCGGTGTTGCGCAGGATGCGCCCCATGCGGGGGTCATCCTGCCAGGCAGCCATCCACTTTTTGATCTGATTCATGGAGTCAGCACCTGGCTCGCCCAGGTGCGCTCTGCCAGGTACCAATCCACCAGTTGCTGCATGCCCTCCTGCAATCCAACCTGCGGCTGCCAACCCAACAACCGGCACGCCTTGCCAACATCCGCCCAGTTGCTGAGCATGTCCGCCTTGTGGAAGGGATGCCGTTCCACATGGGCTTTCTGCCCCAACATCGATTCGAGCGCGGCGATCATATCGTTGATGCTCATCACTTCATGCCCACCCAGGTTGATGATCTCATACCCCAACGGTCGCAGCGCCTGGATGGTGCCGCGCGCGATGTCATCCACATAGGTGAACCCACGCGACTGGCTGCCATCGCCGTTGAGGTGCACCGTGCGCCCTTCGGCAATCCACTGGCAAAAGCGAAACATGACCATGTCCGGTCGCCCGGCTGGTCCGTAGACGGTGAAGTAGCGCACCACCGAGACATCAATACCGTACAGGTAATGATAGGCGTGTGCCATGGCTTCTGCGGATTTCTTGCTGGCGGCGTAAGGCTGCAACGGTTTGCTGCTATCCGCGTCCTCCGGCGTGGGCTGCGGCGCATCCTTGCCGTAGATGCTGGAGGTGGATGCCAGGATGAACTTCTCGATCCCGTGACGGTGGCACAGTTCCAGCAGATTGAGCGTGCCGGTCAGGTTGGTATCCACGAATAGCCAGGGGTTATCCAGGCTGGCGCGCACGCCGGCGCGCGCCGCCAGGTTGATGACGCTCTCGATCCCCGCCGCCCCCAGCGCGTTCTCCATCCCATACAGATCGGTGATATCCAATTGGTGAAAGGTGAAACCCGGCATGGACTGGAGCTGCTCCAGCCGCCAGTACTTCAACCGGGTGTCATAAGCGTCGTTGAGGTTGTCGATCCCGATCACCTCGCGCCCGTCCTGCAGCAGGAACCGACACACGCGCGAGCCGATGAAGCCCGCCGCCCCCGTCACCAGAATAGCGCCCTTGCCTGCCGCGCTCATCTAAAGCCGCTCCACTTTGGGGTGATTGCGCCCCGCCACGCCCAGCGCATTGCGGGTATCGACGATGAAATTGGCTGCCTGCAGCAACGCAGGGTAATCGTAATCCGAGTGGTTGGTAACGATCACCACACAATCTGCCTCGCGCGCTGCCTGCATCACATCCGGCACCGAGTCCATGTCCCAATCCTCGTGTTCGATATGGGCGATGTACGGGTCGTGGTAACTGACCTGTGCGCCCTTCTGTTTCAGCAGACCGATCACGTCCAGCGAAGGCGATTCGCGCAGGTCATCGATGTTGGGCTTGTACGCCGCGCCCAGCACCAGCACCTTGCTGCCCTTGACCGCCTTGCCCAGGTTGTTCAAAGCGTCCTGCACCTTGCCAACCACGAAGCGCGGCATGCCGGTGTTGATCTCCGATGCCAGTTCGATGAAACGCGCCGTATAGTTGAGCGAGCGCAGCTTCCACGAGAGGTAGAGCGGATCGATCGGGATGCAGTGCCCGCCCAGACCCGGTCCGGGCGTGAACTTCATGAAGCCGAACGGTTTGGTCGCTGCCGCATCGATCACTTCCCAAACATCCACCCCCAGCCGGTCGCAGATGATCGCCAGTTCGTTCACCAGCCCGATGTTGATCATGCGGAAGGTGTTTTCCAGCAGTTTCGCCATCTCCGCCACCTCGGCAGAGGAGACCGGCACCACCTTCTGCAGCGCGCCGCTGTACCACGCCACCGCCACCTCCTGGCAGGCGGACGTGATGCCGCCAATGACCTTGGGGGTGTTGATGGTGGTATAGTCCTCGCGCCCGGGATCCACCCGTTCCGGCGAGAATGCCAGGAAGAAATCCTCCCCCACCGCCAGCCCGCTCGCCAGCAGTTTTGGCAGAATCAATTCGCGCGTGGTGCCGGGGTAGGTGGTCGATTCCAGCACCACCACCATGCCGGGGTGCAGGTATGGTGCCATCGACTCGGTGGCGCTGATGATATAGGAGAGGTCGGGGTCGCCGGTCTTGCGCAGTGGGGTGGGCACGCAGATGCTGACCGCATCCACCTCGCGCACGGCGGCAAAGTCGCTGGTGGCGCGCAGCTTGCCATCCTTGACCAGCCGCGCCACGGTTTCACTCTTGACGTCCAGCACATACGACTCACCGCGCTGGATGGCTGCCACCTTATTCTCGTCCGGGTCGACGCCAACGACGGTGAACCCCGCTTCGGCAAACACCACCGCCAGCGGCAGCCCGACATAACCCAACCCCAGGATGGCAATAGGGCTTTCCTTGTTGCTCAAACGCTCGATGAGCGCATTCTTATCACGCAGAGACATGGATGTGAGGCTCCTTTTCGTGCCTGTGGGCGTTGATGCGCCCCGGCGCGACCGATTTTATCTGACGGCTGGATTATATCGTAATTCGGGCGCGAATCCTTTTACCCTGCGTGCGCTCAGAACAAGCTGAGTTGCTGCGGGTCCACCGGTGATTCAGATTCATCTCCCGGCAGCGGTTCCGCTGGCGGCGCGGCGAGCGGAAATTGCGGCTGGTCCAGCAGCGAAACCTGCTCCGCCGTCATGGCGAGGGGGGCATCCGCCGCCGCTTCGCCATTCACGGGCGGCATCTGGCGCGCTTGCTGCACGTACTGCGGCAGGGCGACGAAATCGCGCTGCACCACCGGGCGCAGCGAGGGCTGGTGCAGCGCCGCGGCGGGGTGGTACATTGCCACCACCAGCCTGCCGCGCACCTTGCGCGCCTGCCCGTGCACTGCGCTGATCTTGGCGGCGCCGAAGAATTTCGCCATCGAGACCCGCCCCAGCGTGACGATCACGCGCGGGTTGATGGCTTGCACCTGGCGCTCCAGGAAACCCGCGCAGGCGTCCAGTTCCTCCGGCAAGGGATCGCGGTTGCCCGGCGGGCGGCATTTGACGACATTGGTGATGAAGACATCCGCGCGCTCGAACCCCGCCCCAGCCAGCAGTTCATCCAGGAACTTGCCCGCCTGCCCGACGAACGGTCGTCCCTGCTCGTTTTCGTAGAAGCCGGGTCCCTCGCCGATGAACATGATCTCGGCGTTCGGTGGTCCCTCCCCCGGCACGGCGTTCTTGCGCGAGTAGTGCAACTGGCAGCGGGTGCACACCGAAACCTCCCCCCCAACCTGCTTCAACACATCTTCAGGGTTCACAGTTGCCCTCCATCATTCAATAAAATCACTTCTGAGGATAATGATCCGCTTTTCATAGGAAAATAACCACAGAGACACCGAGACACAGAGGAAAAATCCATTGTTTCGTACCTACTTCGTGTGCAGATGAATTATTGCACATTGAAAATCACTCGTCACTGATCTCAGTTCACTTTTCACTGTTCTCTTTTCTCCGTGCCTCTGTGGTCATTCATATTCATTCGACCATCGCAATCGGTTCGAGATCCAATTGCAGCGCGTCTTCATTATTATCTTTATAGTAACGCCGGCGCACGCCAACCTCCACAAAACCGAACTCCCGGTACAGCGCCAGCGCCGCCTGGTTGCTGCGCCGCACCTCCAGCATCGCCTTCAGCCCACCCTCTGCCAGCGCCATCTGGAGCGCATGCCGCAACAACTCGCGGGCGATGCCCTGCCGCCGGCAGTCCGAACGCACCGCCAGCGTGGCGATGTGCACTTCGTCCAGGATCATCCACGCCACCAGCATCCCCACGATCTCCGGCGCACCCTGCGCGTCCAGCCGCTCCGCCACGTAGGGGCGCGAATCGCGGTTCTTCTCGATCTCGAAGGCAAACGAGCGCTCCGACCAGGGCAGCGTGAACGAGTCTCGATCGATCGCAATCACCGCCGGCAGGTCCGCCAGGCGCATGCGCCGGATGACAACCGCCGCCGCGTTCAATCCGGAATCGCCTCGGATACGTGCACATAGATCGGCGAGAGTGTCGCCGGGTCATCCACATCGCCTGCCTGCCAACGCGCCCACGCCAGTTCTGCCAGCACACCCGGTCGGCGCGTGCAGCCCGCCGGCGAGACCACCAGCGCATTGCGCCATTTGCGGTGGAACAACTGCCGCTCCTCGGCGCTCAATTCGCCCGCGACCAGGGTCGGCTTGCTAATCTCCCCGCGCAGCGCCTCGGCGGTCGTGACCACCGGCGCACCCTGCGCCACCCAGCCGCCTTCCTGAACCGCGTACCACACCAGCGCCAGCCGCCCGCGCCCTGCCTGCAGCACCGCCGCCAGCGGCGCATCCTGCAGCGGCTGCGCCACCGCCAGGATATCCAGCGTCGGGATGCCCACCACCGGAACGTGCAGCGCCAGCGCCATCCCCTTGACCAGCGAAAGCCCGATGCGCAAGCTGGTGAACGAGCCTGGTCCCAGCGCAATCGCCAGCGCCTCCAGTTGGGTGGGCGCCAGCCCGCTGCGCGCGAACAGCGCCTGGATCGCCGGCGCCAATTCGATGGTGTGGTGGTTCTGCGTCTGCCACGTGGATTCGCTCACCACTGCGCTGCCGTCATATAACGCCAGCCCGATATATCGCGTCGAAGTATCCACCGCCAGCAGCACATCAGCCTCCAAAACTCGTCTTGCGGAAATCCGCCAGCATCTTCTCGTAACGCTTGCCGCGCGGTGTAAAGACCATCCCGCGCTGTTCGTCCGCCATCCAGCGCAGCGTCACCCACAACCCGTCATCCGGCAATGCCGCCTGGATGCGCCCCGCCCATTCCACCACCAGCGCCCCCTCCGCCAACATCCAGTCGATATCCAGGTCCTCGGCTTCGCGCGCGTCCTCCAGCCGGTAGGCATCCAGGTGGAACAGGCTTTCGCCGCTCACCCTGCGGTAGACGTTCACCAACACGAAGGTCGGGCTGGTGACTGCATCCAACGAGCCCCAGCCCTGCGCCAACCCCTGCACCAGGGTGGTCTTGCCGCTGCCCAGGTCGCCCTGCAGGCAAAGCGTGTCGCCGGGCTTCAGCAGCGCGCCCATGCGGGCGCCCAGCCGGCGCGTTTGCTCCGGGCTGCGGCTGAAGAATTCCAGGCTGTTGGGGTCCAGGATGGGCATAGGGGTATTATAAGGTAGAGGGATAAGCCGGGCAAGTCGGCGCGCTCAAACGTCCAAACCCAGCACCCCTCCCAGCAGCCGCGCGATCTGCCGCGAGGCATCCGGGTTCGCCAGCCGCCGGCTGTTGGCGGCGAACTGCGCCATCGCCGCTGGTTGCTCCAACCATTCGCGCAGCGTCGCCACCACCTGCGCCGGCTCCGGCGCCCACACCCCCGCGCTCTCATCCACCACGTAGGTCACGTTGCCGTCCTCCTGCCCGGGCATCTTGCTGTACAAGATCTGCGGCAGCCCGGCGATGAACCCTTCGCTGATGGTGCCCGGTCCGGCTTTGGTGACCAGGATATCCGCCGCCCGCATCAAGTCAGGCATATTCGTCACAAAACCATAGATGAACGCCAGCGACTGCCAGGCGCGCGCCTTCAAGCGCTTTTCCAGCGCCCGGTTGCGCCCCGCCACCATCGCCAGCGTCAGCGGCAGCCCGGCATGGTCGATCGCCTGCGCCACCGCTTCCAGCGGACCCATGCCCTCGCCGCCGCCCACCAGCAGCGCCACCGGCAGGTCCTCCCGCCAGCCCAACGCTCGGCGCGTCTCCACCCGGTCGGCTGGCGGCTGGCGGAAGCGCTCCGCCACCGGCTGCCCCGCCACCCGCAGCCGCTCCGCCAGCGCCCCCATTTGCAGACCGCGCTGCTTCGCCGCCTCGGTCGGCACGATGATGAGGCTGGCGCGCGGGTCGAACCAGAAGGCATGCGTCGAGACCATATCGGTCACCACTGTCACGAAGGGCACTTTGCGCCGCGCCAACGCCCTCGCCACCGGCGCGTTGATGAACTGGTGCACCGAAACCACCAGGTCTGCCGGATAGTCACGCATCAGCGCATCCAACGAGTAACGGATATAGGGCCAAAGAGCTTGGTAGAGCATCTGGCTGCGGCGGCGTCCGTCGCTGGCGCGATAGCCCAGTTCCCATAAGTGCGGCATGCGCGAGAGCGGCGGGTAGATCTCCGGCGCGTAGTTGATGGGGGGCGGACCGTAGTCCTTGAGGATATCCACCATCTCGCAACGCGTCCCGCCGGGGAACTCCAACTCGAGCGCCTCGATGATGGCGGAAGCGGCGCTGCGGTGTCCCCCGCCGGTATCCGAAAAAAGAAACAGCACCCGTTTAGCGGGTTGGGAGTGGTCGTCCATCGCCGGTCGCTATGAATTTCTTGATGCGTTTGTTGAGTTCGCGCCGCGTCAGCAGCACGCGATGTCCGCAGGTCAGGCACTCCAGTCCGATATCCGCCCCCAACCGCACGATCTTCCATTCGTAGCCGCCGCAAGGATGAGGCTTGCGCAGGCGCACCACGTCGTTCATTTGCAGGTCGGGCAGCATGAAGGGATTATAACAGACCGCCACCTCCCCCATCTCACTTCGCGAGGAGCGTAGCGACGAAGCGATCTCCCAGGTCGAGGCAGGGAAGATTCTTCGGGCACTGCATGCCCTCAGAATGATGGATGGGGCTGTCTGGTGAGAATGGCAATCAACACCCCACACCCCGTCATCCTGAGGCTGCGTAGCAGCCGATCGCGAAGCATCCTCGCAGAGGAAGGATCTCCCAGGTCAAGGCGGAGGAGATCCCTCGGGCACTGCGTGCCCTCAGAATGATGGATAAGCGTATGTCTCCTTCTTATGGCGCCTCGCCGGGGAGCTGATAGCAATCCTTCTCGCTGTTGTTCCACTCACAGCGCAAGGGGGATGCCTCGCAATCAACGCGGGTCGTCAGGTCGCCACAACCCACCACCGGGGTGGGGTCTGCCGGCGGCAGGCATAGGTTGTTGACCGGGTCGTAAACCTCCGGGTACAGGCAGGGACCGTCGCAGGGCGGCACGGACGCGTAGAAGGAATAGCAGGCGGGCATTTGTGTTTCCGTTCCCACTGTGCAACTGCCGGTAGCGGCGTCGTAAGCGTAACCCTGACCGCAGCAAGTGCTGGTGCGGCTAACACAGTAACCCAACTGGCTGTCGAAGTACTGGTTGCCGGCGCACTGCGCGCGCGGGTCGTCCTCGCCCTGCAGCGGGATGCAAGCGTTGCGGCTGGTATCGTGGAAGCTGCCCGCCGGGCAGGTGCGCCCGTCATCCGGGCGGCAGAGGTTGTCCACCGGGTCCAGGGTGGAGCCGGGCAGGCAGCCGGTTTCCGCCAGTTTGGCGCACACGCCCTGGTCGTTCAGCGCATACCCCGTTGGGCATTGACCGGTCTCGCCCGGCTGGCACAACCCGTCGTACGGGTTGAAAGCGCTGTCGTAAGGCGCGGTGGGGTAATCCGCCTGCAGGAAGTTGCCAGCGATCACTTCATCCGTGGTGGAACCCGGGCAGGCGCTGTTGCCGCTGCCGGGCAGCGCCACACAGCACTGACTGCCCACCTGGTAACCATAGCCGGTTGGGCATGGGCTGCCGGGACCGGATTTGGGGCGGCATTGTCCGCCGGCGCTATCGAAGAAACTGCCGGGCGCGCAGCCATCCGCCTCCAGTTGGACGCAGGTCAGGCTAGCCCAATCGTACTGGCTGCCTTCGGGGCAATCCTTGTCATCCTCAGGGTGATAGGGCAGGCAGGCGCCGCTCTGCGGATCGCGGTAGCTGCCGGTGGCGCAGACGGTCTGCGCCCGCGTGCTGGCTGGTTGGCAGGTGGCGCCATCAGCGGCGAGGGTCGTGCCGGGCGGGCAATCCTGGTTATCCGGGTAGCCCTCAGCCGGCACCCCCGCTCCGATGCAGCCTTCGTAGGGGTCATAAGCGCTGCCCCAGGCGCAACCGTCCTGGGTGGGCAGACAGCGCTGCAACTGGGTGTCATAGATGTAGTCCTGTGGGCAGCCGTAGTTATCGACCGTTTGCGGCAGGCAGCAGTGGGCATCGCTGGCGTAACGGTAACCCTGCGGACAGAGTCCCTGTGTCTCTGCACTGCCCGGTTCACAGGTCTGGCGGGCGGTCAGGGTGTATCCGCCAGGGCATGTTTCCCCGCTTGGGACGCAGCCGTTCAGCTCCGCGTCGAACTGCGTGCCCTCCGGGCAAAATGACGGCTCATCCGGGGCGCAGCCCGCGCCCTCCGCCAGGGCACTCCACCCCGCCGGGCAGGCGCCGCCGCCGCTCCAAGTGCATTTGCCGGTGGCGCCATCCAGCGTGTACCCACCGGGGCAGGTGACCGCCTGCGCCGGACCGATCGTTCCCGGCAGCCAGTTGGAGGGCGGTCGCAGGTTCAAGTCCGCCGGCAGCGCCAGGGCATAGTCCTGCGGCTCTGCCACCAGCAAAGGTGGGTCGACGGGTTGCGGCAGGTCGACCGCGGCTGGCAGCAGGGCGTCCGGCGATAGGGAACTGGTGCCGGACGGTGCACAGACAGTCACCAGGACCTGGGTGCCGCCCGCCTGCGGCACGCCGGTGCATCGCAAACGACCAGGGAAACCCGCCACCAGATCACAGGCGTAGAGCGTACCATTCATGGTGACGCTGTAGCCGCTGGCATCATCCACACCCACGTCCACCTGAAAGCTGACCCGGTTGTTCTTGGGACAGTCCATCGAGGTCACGCGCGGTTCGCGCACAGTCGTAACTTCCTGCACCGCGATGGTCGGGACGCAATCAGCCGCCGGCGTTTGGGCGCCGGGGGTCTGGCAAAATCCCGCCAGGGTGGTCGGGCAGAACGGTGCGCTGGTCTGTTCCCACGCCACACAGCGGAAACCCAGGTCCGCGCTGCTGGCTGCCGGGTCCAGCGCCGCGCGGGCAGCCGTGCGCACGCCCTGGGCATCGTCCAGGTAGCCGCCGCCGCGCACCACCCGCTGCGAGCCTTCCACCGGTCCCAGCGGGTTGAGCGCGCCATCCAGTTGGTAGGCGTTCTCAGCGTACCAGTCACTGGTCCATTCGCGTACGTTGCCCGCCATATCGTCCAACCCGTAGGGGCTTTGCCCGTCCACAAGCGTGCCGGTTTTGACGGCAGCAGCCGGATCATGACAGCCTGCTTGGTTGGTCAGGTCGCAGGTGGGCTCGTCGCCGCCCCACGGGTAGGCGCGTCCATCCGGTCCGCGCGCCGCTTTTTCCCACTCGGCTTCGGTCGGCAGGCGGGCATCCATGTTGGCGCAGTACGCGCTGGCTTGCTGCCAAGTCACGCCCGTGACGGGGTAGTGTTCATACACCGGGTCGTCATAGGTGCTGCCCGCGCCTTCCGCCGTCAGCACAGGTTCGGTGCAGGCGCCGGCTTCCACGCAGGCGCGGTACTGCTGGTTGCTGACCTCGCGGTCATAGATCCAGTATGCCGGCAAGGTCACGCTGCGCTGCGGCAGTTCGTCCGGGCGCGCCTGGGTATCCGTTTCTTGCGAACCCATCAGGAAGGCGCCGCCCGGGATGTACGCCAGCGTCAGTCCGGCTTCATAGGGCACCTCGGTCGGTTCGGCAGTCGGCAGTTCAGGCGCAGGGGTCTCGCTCGCCTCCGGCGCTGCGGTGGGGCTGGCAGGCGCACAGGCACTGAGGGTCAGCATCAGCAACGCCAGAGCGGCGGTTGCGGTTTTTATCACGCGATCGGTATTCACGGGTCCTCCTGTATGATCCATTACGGAAGATGACGCCATTGGGATTTCGAAGCTGGTTGGTGAAGGCTTCCATTATACAGGCATTGTCAACCCCTCCAGCGATCGTCTCATTTTACATTAATGATACCAGTCAAAAGCCGGGTAAGGCAGGGAAGATTCCGATTGGGCGATGCCGCGGTCTAAACATCATTGTAGTAATATTTTAGTAATAAAAACATTAGTGTATATATATCTGAATACCTGCTTAAGCAAATTGCAAAGTCTCATAGCAATTGAATCCGGTACAATCTGATTGGCGATTGTCCCACCCGGCTTGATCCTGACGTCCGGGAGCATCACCCATCGGAGACTTTGAATGGACCCTCGGTCGCGCCCGCGCGCCACGGCTGTGGAAGTGCACAGCCCAGCCCGCCGCAAACACAAATGGACCTGGACGCTGCTGTCCCTGGCACTGATGCTGGCGTTTGCCACCGGCGCCGTGCTGGCAGATACCTACGCCGCCACCCAGTTGGTCTCCGGTCCGTTGGTGGCGGAGCCGCCGCACGGTTTCCCCTCTCTCGGCAACGGCGATTCGATCTTCTCCAGCGCGGACCCCGCCGGCAACCTGATCGTGTTCGATTCACAATCGCGCAACCTGGTGCAGCCCTATGGCGAAGGCTTTCCCGAAGACCCCTACCCCTTCGAGATCTACATGTTCGACCGCTCGGACCCAGAAGAACCGCTGATCCGCCTGCTGACGCCGGGTGAGCATGAAAAAGGCAGCAACGAAAGTTCGCGCTTCCCCATCATCTCGGATGTGGATATCGGTTCTGGCATCTACTATGTCGTGTTCCAATCGCGCGCGGACAACTTCGATAATTTCATGCCCGGAGAAGTCGATTACAACAACCAAGGGGGGTTGGTCATTCAGGATATCTTTATGTTGCGGCACCCCGCCGGTGGCGAATACATCCAACTTATCTCCCGTGGTTTCCCGCTGACCGATGGCGCTCCCAAAGGTGCCAACGGTCATTCGGGTTATATCGTGGGCACCATTTACCCGGAGACGCGCTACCAGAGCGGTTATCGCGTGCGGGCTGGCGCCGATATCTATCGCGGCGGCACCGGCACTTACCCCTTCATCGTCTTTGAGTCCAATGCGACAAACCTGATCACGCTGCCGCCGCCATGGAACCAACCGGCTTGCAGCGGCATAATCGAATATCATCCTGACGCCAATGGGAAACGAGATATCTTTGTAACGGATAATAACAATAGCGTAGAATTGCCGGGATATTCTGAGGAATACATCCCCGTGACCTCGTTGTTAAGCGTCAACGACGCCGGCGAACAGTCAAACGGGCACAGCACCCACCCGGTCGTCTCGCGCGATGGGCGCTTCGTCGCCTTCGTCTCCACCGCCACCAACCTGGTGGCGGATGCCGAGACCAACGGCATGCCCAACATCTACATGATCGACCGTGACGACGACGGCGATGGTCACCTCTTCGGCGAGGAGGAATATGACGGCGACTGCAACCTGGTTGGCAACTACAGCCATAAGATATATCTGGTCTCGTACCGCAGTTCCAATCCCGGCAAAGCCGCCAACGACGAATCCTGGTACCCCAGCATCGTGCACCTGCCGGCGCAGAACAAGGTCATGGTGGCGTTCGATTCGCTGGCGACCAACATCATCGAAGATGACACCAATGAAGTGATGGATATCTTCCTTTACACGCTGGATACCGCCACCCAATCCAGCACCCTGGAGCGGGTCTCGCTCAGTTCCGGCGATCCCGGCGACCAGGCGGACGACCATTCCATGACCCCCTACCTGCACCCGGATGGCGGTGTCATCGCCTTCAAGTCTTACGCCACCAACCTGGTGGAGGGTGACAACAACTACAACTGCCTGCGCGATTTCGAGGAACGCACCGTCACCAACTGCGCCGACGCCTTCGTGCGCGACCTGGAGAACCGCCAGACCTGGCGCGTCTCGCTGACCTCGGAAGGCGAGCAGGCTGAACTGAACTCCGAACTGCCGCGTCTGGTGGGTGACGGCGGGCGTTACGCCCTCTACAGCACCTACGCCGACCTGCGTTACGAGGGCGAGCAAACTACCAAGATACAGGTCTTCCTGCGCGATCAGGGTAACCCCGCCGGCAACCCCAACATTCAGCCCTCCGCCGGCGAGTTCTACTCCTCGGTGGAAGAGGTGGCATATATCACCTTCAATGTGTCATTCCTGGCGCCGCTGGAACTCGGTCAGATCTCGCTGGAATATAAAGGGGAACAGCCGGATATCTGCAAACCGGAGAATGGTGACTACTGCTTCCGGTTAGTGGATGAGAACTGTTCCAACACCGCCTTCAACCAGTGGGACATCTGTCAGATCACCGTACGCTGGATCGCCCCGGATGAAGGCGAGTATCGCGCACGGCTGCGCATCCCCCTCATCAACGACGACCGCTTCAACCTGTTCGTATCATTACGCGGACGAGCCATTGTGCGCTACCTGCCGATCATACTGCGTTAGGGCGAGTTATAATGAACAGTTGTCAAGTATAATTTCGCCCATCTCGAACGCAGGCGGTATCCGTCGTTCAGAGGGGGTCGAGGCATGACAGCCATCCTTATTATCAACGCGATCAGTGCAACCATTTCGATGGCAGTGGCAATCTTAGCCTACCATCGCCGGCGAATGCCTGGCGCGATGCAGTTCGCCACGTTGGCAGTGTTCGAAGCGCTGTGGACGGTCGGCTATATGAAGCAATTGACCGCGCCCACCCTCGAGGGTAAATTATTTTGGAATAATGTCCAGTTCATCGGTGCCGTAGCTGTGCCCATGTCGTTTTTGAAGTTCAGCCTTAAGTTCACCCGCCAGAACCTGAAGGCGCACTCCATCACTTGGAACCTGCTGCGGGTGATGGCTGTGGTCATCCTGCTGGTCATCTGGAGCGATGGCTGGCATGGATGGTTCCGCATCTCCCCCAGGTTGCAGATGATAGGGGGGATTCAACGCCTGATCTTCGAGAACGGTCCGGCTTTCAACATCTTTTCCACCTTCGCCTACCTGCTGGTCATCGCCGGTTCGATGCACCTGCTACAAAACTATCTGATCTCACCCAGGGTATACCGCTTGCAAATTGCCACCGTGCTGGTGGGCATCCTCATCCCCTGGATCGCCGGTGTGAGCGCCTGGCTGGGTTTGCTGAAAATAGGACTGCATGAATTGACGCCGGTGGCATTCGGCGTCAGCAACCTGGTGGTGGCATGGTCGCTTTTCCAATACCGGATATTCGACGTGGTGCCGGTGGCGCACAACCTGCTGGTGGAGTACATGCCGGAGGGCGTGCTGGTGTTGGACCGCCAGGGATGCCTGGTGGACATCAATCTCTCCGCCCAGAGCATCTTCTGTCTGCAGGTCGGGCAGGCGTTGGGCAAGCCGGCTGCCGTCCTCCTGCCCGAGATCCGCCAGTGGATGAACGTCGATGACCAACCCTTCGAGACTGAGATTTGCCTGGACTGCACCGGCAGCGAGAAATGCTATCTCACCACGCTTACGCCGTTGTTGGATTCCCGCCACGAGACCACCGGCTGGCTGGTCGTTATGCGCGATATTACCTCCGGCAAACGTACCGAGCGGCAGTTGCGGCAGATGGCGATCACCGACCCGCTGACCGGGCTTTACAACCGCCGCCATTTCTTCAACCAGATGCACCTGGCGCGGCAGGAATACATCGAGAGCGGTCGCCCGTACACCGTTCTCCTGGTGGATGTGGACCACTTCAAGACCGTCAACGATACCCTGGGTCACCAGACCGGCGATCTGGTGCTGCAAATGATCACCGAACGCTGCCGCCTGTGCTTGCGATCAGTGGACGTGATCGCCCGTTACGGCGGGGAGGAATTCATCATCCTGCTGCCCGGCACGCGGGCGCAGCAAGCCGAGCCAATCGCAGAGCGTCTGCGCCGGCAGGTGGCAGATGCGCCCATCCCCACCCATGCCGGCGAAGCCAACATCACCATCAGCCAGGGCATCACCAGCCAGGAAGAGGGCATGCCGCTGACGGTTGATCAAATGCTGGAGCGCACCGACAAGGCGCTCTACCTCGCCAAGCAGTGTGGGCGCAACTGTGTACGCATGTGGCAAGGGGACTAGCCGCCTGCGCCCGCCCGGTCACATCTGCCGCATCAGGTCGTCCAGAAATGGCTTCGCCGCCGCGATCGCCCGCCCGCGATGCGAGATGCGATTCTTCTCGACGGTCTCCAGTTCCGCCATCGTCTTGCCCAATTCGGGAATATAAAATATGGGGTCATAGCCAAAACCGTGGCTGCCGCGTGCCTGCGGTACGATCTCGCCTTCACACCGCCCTTCGAAAGGGTGCAAATCGATATGGGAATAACGCGGCGAACCTGATTCCGTTGCCATCGCGGGCAGGGCACCATCTTCCCGGCTCGGCACCGCAATCACCACCGCGCAGCGAAAGCGCGCCCGCCAGGGGCGCGGCACACCCGCCAGGTGGCGCAGCAGCAGCGTGCGCCGGTCAGCATCCGTAGCGCCCGGTTTGGATGAATATCGCGCCGAATGCAGCCCGGGCGCGCCGTCCAACGCGTCCACCTCCAGCCCGGAATCGTCCGCCAGCGTTACTATGCCGCTGGCTTGGCAGTACGCCCGCGCCTTAAGCCCGGCGTTCTCGGCGTAAGTATCGCCGTCCTCCACCACAGCCAGCGAGATGCCCAGGCTGCCGGCGTCCACAACGTGCCACGCGCGTTCGATCCCGTCAAACGGTGGGGGTTGTGCAGTGCGATAGCCCAGCGCCGCCAGGATGGCGAACATTTCCATGCGTTTGCCGGGGTTGGAGGTGGCGAGCAGTAAAATGGTCATGAATATTTTTCTTAATATTTATCAATTTTATGATATAAACTTGACTTCATTTTAACCGTATGCTATAATATGGAACAGTTGACCGGTAAAGACCACCGGTAATGGTATTATATCCCTGCTTTCGGATTGGCTGCCTGTGAACGCGGAGCGACGTGCTTTGAAGCTGAATGTTGGATTCTTGATCAACCAGCAGATCGGCACTTTTCGCGATTTTAATTTCGATTACCCTCAACTAACCATTGAAGACGACCTGATCGTCAGCAATCTTTCGGGGGTGGCGCGCCTCTCGCGCACGCCGCAAGGGCTGCTGGTGCACGGCAGTTTCGATGTTGGGCTGGCAAGCACCTGTGTGCGCTGCCTGGCAGATTTTACCCAATCGCTACACGCCGAATTTGATGAGCTATACGCCTTCAGCCCCAACCAGATGACCGATTCCGGTCTGCTGGTGCCAGAGGACGGCAAGATCGATATATCCATGTTGCTGCACGACTATCTCCTGGTGGAGGTGCCCATCAGCCCACTGTGCCGGCAGGACTGCAAAGGTCTGTGCGCTGTTTGCGGCGCCGACCTGAACCAGGAAACCTGCGAACATCAACTGGAAACAGTAGATTGAAACCGCCCGTGCGGGCAATCGAAACGCATTCATCCGGGAGTTTTCCCGATATTCTACAGGAGGGTGTTTTTGGTGAATCCGGGGCGAAGAACAAAAAGCACTGATCTCCTCAATACTTTGTTGGAAAGAGCCGAACTACAGGGCTATCTCACCACCGATGACCTGATCGAAATGGTGCCGGATGTCTCTCAAGATGCCGAACGGCTGGAAGCCATCCTGATGGCGTTGCGCCGGCGCGGTGTGGATATCCTTGACCAGGACGATGAGGAAGGGCTGGAGGAGGACGACATCGTCATGGGCGACCGCGCCCACCTTACCGACCTTTCCACCATCTCCAGCGACGACACCATCGGCCTCTACCTCAAGGAAATGGCGCGCGTGCCGCTGCTTTCGATGGCGGAGGAGATCGACCTGGCACGTCGCATCGAAAACGGGCGCGCCGCCCAGGTCAACCTGGAGGGGCTTCGCGGTCGCGACGCACAGCATCAGCGCCCATCGCTGGAGGAAAGCATCAGCGATGGCTTGTTGGCGCGCGAGCACCTCATCAAAGCCAACACCCGCCTGGTGGTCAGCATCGCCAAGCGTTACGTGGGTCGCGGTGTGCCCTTCCTGGATCTGATCCAGGAAGGCAACCTGGGCTTGATGAAAGCGGTCGAAAAATTCGAGTACAAACGCGGCTTCCGCTTCTCCACTTATGCCACCTGGTGGATTCGCCAGACCATCACCCGCGCCGTCGCAGACCAGGGGCGTACCATCCGCGTGCCGGTTCATATGGTCGATCGCATCCGTATGCTCTACCGCTCCTCCCACGAGCTGGAACAGCGGCTGGGGCACGTACCCACCACCGAAGAACTGGCAAAGGAATTGAACCTGCCAGCCAGCAAAGTGGATTGGATGTTGCGTGTCTCCTGGCTGCCGCTCTCGCTCGAAAGCCCCATCAACGAAGACGAAGAGGAATCGGAACTGGGCATGTTCGTCGAGGATCAGGTCACGCCCACGCCGGTCCAATCCACCTACGACCGCATGCTGCGCGAGAAGATCGAGGAAGTGCTGGAGACCCTGCCCCCCCGCGAAGCGCGCATCCTGCGCCTGCGCTTCGGGTTGGAGAACGGTCGCACCTACACGCTGGAAGAGGTCGGGCACAAATTCAGCCTGACGCGCGAACGCATCCGGCAGATCGAAAGCAAAGCCCTGCGCCGCCTGCGCCATCCCCGCCGCGCCCGCCGGTTGCAGGAGTATTTGTGAAGATAAGCACTAGATAGTAAGAACCCATAGCCATACATAAAAAATACTTTCAGAGGTATGCCTCAATAGTGACCTGGGAGGGGCAAAATACATCAGGTGTTAATGAGCTATTTCCATCCCTCACCGTTATAATCACCCCATGGCAAAGCTGATCGCCGTCGTCGCACCCAGCGGGGTTGGCAAGACCAGTCTGGTGCGTGCCCTGGCACAGGCGGCGCCCTTCGCCACCGCCCTCGAGCAGCATGCCGAACGCCCCTTCCAGATGCTCTTCAACTCCAATGCCCAATACGGGCTTGCCAACCAGGTGGACTATCTCATCCTGCGCGCCGAGCAGGAGAACGCCCTGCGCGCCAACCCCCGCACCGCCCTGGTGGATGGCGGGCTCGACCTGGATTACCACGGCTTCACCCGCCTCTTCCACCGGCGCGGGCTGCTCTCGGATGGCGAGTTCGACTTGTGCCGCCGGCTGTATGAGCTGTTGCGCGCGCTGCTGCCCCCGCCGGACCTGATCATCCGCCTGCGCGCCAGCCGGGAAGTGGCGGCACAACGGCTGGCAGGGCGGCAACGGGTCAACATTGCCACAGCGTCGGACTTCGAACTATTCGAATCGCAACTGGATGACTGGCTGGCAACCCTGCCGCCCGCCCAAATCCTCACGGTCGATGTCTCCACCCACGACCCGGCGTATTCAAAACTGATCCCAGGTTTATTGGATGAACTGCAAACCCGGTTGGGGATTGTACTGTCTTGACCTCATTTTTTAGACTTTCTGAATCTATCGATCCGGCATGTTGATCAATTTGGGAGTCTTGCAAACGGCGACAGTTGTTTTGCGTCATTCTGAGGGCACGAAGTGCCCGAAGAATCTACCTGTCGTCAATCAGGGAGATCTTTCGGCTGCCGCGTAGCCTCAGGATGACAACGGGATTATGGTGTAATTCTATCCTGAGGGTGCAATTGAATTTTCGTCATTCTGAGGGCACGAAGTGCCCGAAGAATCTACCTGTCGCCAATCGGGGAGATCCTTCGGCTGCCGCGCAGCCTCAGGACGACAGATGGAAGTGACCGAGTCCATCGCAGTAAATATGTCTTACTCTTCCTTCACTTCCCCCAGCAGACTCGCTGAAAAGAAGTCCACCAGCCGCCGCTCGTAATCCTCCCCCGCCGCGGTGGCATACCCGCCATGCCCGGCGCCAGGCACCAGCCACAGGTTGGCGTTTTCCCCCGCCGCCGCCAACTGCGCCCAAGGCTGGGTGCGTTGCGCTTCCAGTTCACCGTGCACCAGCAACACTGGTCGCCCTGCCAGCGCCGCCAGGTCGTCCAGCGGGCTCACCGCCTTCGCCCGGCAGCCGGTCGCTAGACGGTAACAAACCACCGCCAGCCGCTGCACCTGCCATTGGAACCCCAACGGCGCGGCTTCCACCGCCGTCATCTCGGCATAAAGGTTGGGGAAGTTGCCTTCCATGACGACCGCCGCCACCTCTGCATGGCGCGCCGCGCCGGCAGCCACCACCACCCCACCGACCGAGAAACCCAAAGCCCCAACCTGTTTCACCTCCGGCTGTGCCAGCAGGAATTTCAGCATGGCGTCGAACTCCGCCGCCTCGCGGCAGCCCAGCGTGGCGATCTCCCCCGCGCAGTGGCGGTTCGCCAACGTCACCGCACCAAAGCCATGCTGCGCCAACAGCCGCAGTTCCGGCAGCATGGCGTCCTGGTTGGCGCCCAGCCCGCCCAGCAGCATCACCGCGGCGCCGTTGCGCGGCGGCAGGTACCAGCCCGGCAATGTCACGCCATCTGCGCCCGTCAATCGGATGGCGCGCGCCTCCGGCAGGGGCGGTTCCGGGCTGGCGGGTGGGCAGGCAGGGTGCAGCAAACCATACATGTATGCCCCCGTCAACGTCAACAACCCTGCCGGGTAAACCGCCGCCAGCGCCGCCATGCCGAACAGCGCCAGCCTGGCAGCGTATGGGAGGGAAGTACGATGGCTTCGACTACGGATGTTGTGTTTCATACACCACGCTATCAAATAGTAGTGAACAGACTTTTTCTAGCCAAGGGACCTCATATTATTAATTACGGAACTCATTGATCGTGTCGATCGGGCGTTTGCCCAAGTTGCGGTAGCCCTGATGAGAATGCTCGGTGTTGTAGTGAACCAGCCAGATGTCGAGATCGTTCTGTAGTGATTGAGATACTACCCCCATCATCTCAATTATAATCCACACCATGCCTGCCAAAGACCGCAAAGCCTGGCTCGATGCCCGGAATTACACACCCGAAATGCTGGCTGCCGCCCGCGCCGCCCTGGAGGATATCCGCGCGGGGGTTGCCATGCAACGCGCCGTGCTCAACCACCCGCTGCCGGGCGGCGGCGTGATCGGCAAGCATGTGCTGGTGGCTGCCTACCGCCAGTTGGTGGCGCAGGGCGACTGGGAGCCGGATGATGAACTGCTCGCTGCCATCCGCATGAAGCCGGTGCGCTCCCTTTCGGGCGTCACCACCGTGACCGTCCTCACCATGCCGTACCCCTGCCCCGGCACCTGCATCTTCTGCCCCACCCAGGATCTGATGCCCAAGTCCTACCTGCCGGACGAGCCCGGCGCTGCCCGTGCGGTCGAGAACCGCTTCGACCCGTTCGATCAGGTGCGCTCGCGGTTGGAAGCCTATCACGCCGTGGGACACCCCACCGACAAGATCGAACTGCTCATCCTGGGCGGCACCTTCGATGCCTACCGGCGCGACTACCAGGAGTGGTTCGTGCGGCGCTGCTTCGACGCCATGAACGGCTTCGACAGCGCCAACCTGGCAGAAGCCCAGCGCGCCAACGAAACTGCTGCCCACCGCAACGTCGGGCTGGTGGTCGAAACCCGTCCGGATGAGATCACCCTGCCGCAGTTGCGCTGGCTGCGCACGCTGGGCGTGACCAAATTGCAAATCGGCGCACAAAGTCTGGATGATGACATCCTGGCACGCAACCGGCGCGGGCACACCACCACGGACTTGCGCAACGCCTGCACCCTGCTACGCGCCGCCGGCTTCAAGATCGTGCTGCACTGGATGCCCAACCTGCTGGGCGCCACCCCGCAATCCGACCGCGCGGATTTCGCCCGCCTGTGGTTGCCCGCCACGGAGGGCTTGGGGCTTTGCCCGGACGAACTCAAGATCTATCCCACCCAGTTGCTGGCAGGCACCGAACTGTATAACTACTGGCAACGCGGTGAATACGTCCCCTATACCACGGAAGAACTGATCGACCTGATCGCCAGTGTCAAAACCACCATCCCGCCCTACTGTCGTGTCAACCGTATCATCCGCGATATCCCTTCCACCCACGTGGTCGCCGGCAACCGCCGCACCAGCCTGCGCCAGGATGCGCTGGCAGAAGTGGCGCGCCGAGGGGAACGCTGCCGCTGCATCCGCTGCCGCGAAGTGCGCAGCAACGTGGTGGAATCGGGCGACCTGCGCCTGGTGGATGAGGTCTACCACCCGGCTGAGGCTGAAGAACATTTCCTATCATACGTCACCCCCGATGACCATATCGCCGGTTACCTGCGCCTTTCATTGACGAACCGCAACGCCGCCCCATCGCCCATCTCCACCGACCTGGCGGATGCCGCGCTGATCCGCGAGGTGCACGTCTACGGTCAGGCGCTGCCTTTCGGGGGCGAGCAGAGCGGCGCCGCCCAGCACAGCGGGTTGGGCACCCGTCTGTTGGAACAGGCGCGCGCACTCAGCCGCCAGGCTGGTTACAGCCGTCTGGCAGTGATCGCAGCCGTCGGGACGCGTTTATACTACGAAAAGCGCGGCTTCAGGCGTGGAGAAATGTACCTGGTGCAAGACCTTTGAGCCCCCAGGCGTAACCTGAAAGCGCTACGGCTGGCGTTTGAACACCAGCGTCCGCGAGCCGCTGTTCTCCCCCGGATCGAAGATCGCCGTCAGCTCCCAGCCTTTCTTTCCATAGCTCACCAGCACGTTATTGAACATGGTGTAACCATCGTTGGTGCTGCACACCAGGCTGTTGTTGCCGCGGTCAATATCGCAGGTCACCATGCTGTACTCCCAGGCATCATAATTAACGACTTCGGGGGTGCTTGTTTGATCATCGCCTTTGTTGCACGCCGCCAGCACCACCACCACGATCGTGAGCACGAACAGTACGGGTATGGCAAGTTTGATTATCCGTCGCATGTTATTCCTCCGTGAAACATCACTTCACACGATATGTTGCAGGATTCTTGCCAGGTTATTCAATTAATCGGAAGTGAATTGAGAAATTTTTCCACCGCCGCAGATAGCGCCGCGCTCTGTTCCAGCACCAGCATGTGCCCGGCTTGCTTGATGACCTTCAGCGAAGCATCCGGCAACACTCCAGCCAGTTCCCGGGCAGCCGAAGGGGGCGTCAGCCGGTCATCGGCGCCCACCACCACCAGCGTCGGGCAAGTAATCTTCTCCAGCCGCCTGGCTTGGAAGCGACTGCACGCCAGCCAGTCATTCGCCAGCAAGCGCCAACGCGCCTGCTCCAGCCCGCGCATGCCCAACCGCACCACCGGGTCGGGCGTCTTGGGGCTGAACAGCTTCTGCCGCAGCCAGCGCAGGGTTGGTTCTGCCTGGGACGGGTGCCCCAGGTACTCGATGGTATCCTGGTCGACCGGCAGGCGCGCAAACGGCGAGATCAACACCATCCCCGCCAGGCGGTCCTGCAGCTTCGGCGCTGCCTGCAGGCTGATGGCTGCCCCCATCGAATACCCGACCAGCACCATGTGGTAGATATCGGCAGCATCCAGGAAGCGCAGCAGTTTACCGGCATAGTCTTCGATCTTACGGTAAGGCAGGTCTTGTGAGCGCCCATGCCCCGGCAGGTCCAGCGCCAGCACCCGCCAGCCGGGCAAGCGGCGTAACTCCTTGCACCAGCTCAAGTGAGAACCGCCGGCGCCGTGGATCAGCACCACTTTGTTCGATAGCTTGGGAGCCCCCTAATAGATGGTGTAATACCATCCTTCGGTCAGGGGCATGGGGGGCGTTATCCTTTGGTCTTGTTGTTGGCTCGTTGCAGCCTGTCGGTTGCGCTTTC
>JABLXM010000180.1 GCA_013177815.1 Anaerolineae bacterium
AACTATAACGTCACCAGTTTTAGCCTGTCCGCCCAACAGATTAGTGATCTTGTGCGTCGCGCGTTCCCAGATGTAATGATCGATTTTTCGGTCCATCAAAATCGTCAGGCAATTGTTGATAGTTGGCCCAACGATGTAGATGATTTAGCAGCCAGGCAGGATTGGGGCTGGTTCCCGGATTACGATGTCGATCGTTCATTCTTCGAGTATCTAATCCCGAATATTAAAAAGCACTATAGTAAAATATGAGCTGGGTTTAACGTATTCATTGGATGCAGTAATACGAAATTAACTTCTTATGCCATAGGATGAATCATGGCGCGAAAAACAGTTGGCTATACAGAATTAGTTTGGGTTTGTCCAAACTGCAATAATAAGAACCCAGGTTTGAAGAAGATCTGTGAGTCTTGTGGCAGCCCCCAGCCTAAGGACGTTCACTTCCTTTCCCCCGAAAAACAAGAACTCATTCAGGATCAAAAGACCATAGATCAGATTAAAGATGGTCCCGATATATATTGTCCATATTGCGGCACCAGGAATCGCGCCAGCGCTGCCAACTGTACCCAATGTCAAGGCGATCTTAAAGAGGGTATCCGGAGAAACGCCGGGCAGGTTATTGGCGCTTACAAACCGGGAAAATCTGTTCAAGTAAAATGCCGTCACTGCGGCTCGCTAAATGATGAAACGCACCAGTATTGCAGTAATTGTGGTGGCAGTTTGGAGATCAAACCTCAGCCTGCGGTGCCAACTCCCCCTCAACAGGCAAAAGCGAAATTCTCACCTCTTTTAATCATTGCCGCACTGGGTGGAATTATATTATGCGTTGTTCTTGCAATCATATTGTTTTCTGGAGCTGGTAGTAGCGAAAGTTTGATTGGAACAGTCAATTCAGTTTCATGGCAGCGGAGCATGGATATTCTGGCGTTGGCACCCGTTACACGTCAGGATTGGCAAGACGTATTACCACCCGATGCCGAGGTTCAATATTGTGAAGATCGCTTCCATCATACGCAAGACCAACCAACCAACGGATCTGTTGAAGTCTGTGGCACGCCTTATGTTGTCGATACCGGAACAGGCGCTGGCGAGATCGTTCAAGATTGTGTCTACCAGGTCTATCAGGAATACTGCGAATACACCGTGATGGATTGGACGACTGTCGATACGTTGATAACATCCGGCACAGATAACTATCCCTATTGGTCAGAGACGCGCTTGGAATCGGATCAGCAATTTGGCAATCAGTCCGAGAGGTATCAAGCGATCTTTACCACTGATGGCGATAAATACACCTATACAACGAATGATTCAGGTCTTTTTCAAATGCTGGTACCAGGGTCTCGTTGGGAATTACAGACTGATTTTTTCAACAATATCGTCGACATCTCACCTGCCAATTGACCGACCACCAGCGATATACCCATAAACCCCACACCTGATTCACCAGCACAGAATCATCGCCAGGTCATTCACATTCGTCCCGGTCGGACCAGTCTTGATCAACCCGCCAACCTGTTCAAAATATCTGTAAGAGTCATTTTTAAGCAGATAGCTGGCAGGCGCACCGGCGCTTCGCCGCCCCTGCCTGTACGTTTCGCCAGTGACGATCGCCCCAGTCGCATCGGTTGGACCATCTTCACCGTCCGTTGCAAGTGTGACGATAGCCATGTTATCCAAACCCGCAGCATCCAACACTGCGCCAAGTGCAACCTCAAGATTACGACCACCGAGACCGTCGCCCTGAATTGTCACAGTAGTCTCGCCACCAAACACCAGGCAAGTTGGAGCAGGCATCGGATTGCCAGACACGCAAATTTCTCTGGCAACTGAAGCCAGGTATTTCCCCGCCTCCCTTGCTTCACCTTGAAGGTACGATGTCATCATGGCAGCGTGAAAACCCGCCTCCTTTGCTTTTTCCACCACCGCAAATGCGGTCAAATAATTACTCCCGATTACGACCGTTTGGTGATCCATTTGCGCGGCTTGAGCTGGCTTTAAGGTTTCAGGTATCTCATCACGCACTCCTAATGTAATCAATGATTTAACTGCTTCAGGAATAGCCTGATCAAGTTTGTACTTCTCCAGGATTGACTGCGCTTGAGCGAAGGTGCTCGCATCTGCTGTTGTCGGACCAGAAGCAATCACATCCAAAGGGCTGCCAACCACATCTGAAAGAATGATCGACACCACTTTGGCTGGCTGGGCAAACTGCAATAGTCCCCCGCCCTTTATTTGATCTAAATGCTTGCGTATGCAATTAATCTCATCGATCTTCGCTCCGCAAGCCAACAATTTCTTTGTAACTCCCTGAATATCCTCTAGGGCAACGCCCTTGCGAGGTGCAGTCATCAATGCAGAGCCGCCACCCGAAATCAAGCTTATCACTGTATCATCACAAGTCAATCCATCCAATAAATTGATCAATTCTCTTGTGCTCGTGATGCTATTCATCCCAGGCACCGGATGATCCCCCAATCTCACCTTGAGTTGTGCCGGCAATTCCGTATCTACTGGTAAATGCTTCGTGATAATGA
Source organism: Anaerolineae bacterium (assembly GCA_013177815.1). Taxonomy (GTDB): domain Bacteria; phylum Chloroflexota; class Anaerolineae; order Anaerolineales; family Anaerolineaceae; genus JABLXM01. Next base: position 2,535 of record JABLXM010000180.1, read on the forward strand.
TCCCATCGTCAATGCTAACCTGACTGGTTTGAATGAACGAAACCGCCATTGGATAAGCCGCCTTGCCAACGCTGACAAGTATCGTTCGACCGGTTGTGCTAATCAGGGTGTCATCGATATAAAATCCGCTTGAAGCGCTTTTTATATGCCGTTCCATGCAATTATGCGGATCAGAATATCCCAACGCACACTCGATGATCGAATGAATCCCAGCCGGCAAATCATACCCAATTGGCAAATCAAATTTGATGGACACCTTTACATCTCCATAAACATACTGATAAATATACTAATATTTTTAGTACATATGTTATGATGAAATCCTTGAATCTAAAATTGCCTTATCTGAAATGAAAAGATATAATTTCAACGTTGATTTTACATGATGGTGCCACACCATTATCAATAAAAATGGAATTATCAGGAGGATTCTCGTGGAAAATAGGGTGCTAGACGGACTGTTCAGACCCCAGTCATTAGCTGTTATTGGCGCTTCGGCAACGGAAGGCAAGATCGGTCATTCTGTTATAAGCAATATCATCGATGGGAAATATGCAGGGAAAGTCTACCCGGTCAATAAAAAAGAGACTGAAATAATGGGCTTGCCGTGCTACGCTTCAGTCCAGGATATTCCAGGACCAGTTGATGCTGCTGTTATCACCATCCCTGCCGGCGCGGTTCCCGAAATATTACATGAATGTGGTAAGAAAGGCGTCAAAGGCTTGATCATCATTACATCCGGCTTTGGCGAGGTCGGCAATCGCGATCTGGAGAACGAGATCGTAAAGACCGCAAACAGTTATGGTATGCGCATATTGGGCCCAAACATCGTCGGGGTGCTTTCCAACTCCGATAACATGAATGCTTCCTTTGCGCCCTTCCTCCCGCTTAATGGTAAAGCCTCTCTTGTTTCACAGAGTGGAGCCTTACTCATCGCTATCGACGCGTCTTCCTATACCCGCAGGGTCGGCTTCGATAAACTCATTTCCATCGGCAACATGTCTGATGTCGATTTTGCCGATTCGGTCAACTGGCTCAATGAAGATCCCAACACCTCGTGCATCTCCCTTTATATTGAAGGCTTCAAGGATGGTCGTAAATTCATCGAGGCTGGCAAAAAAGCTAAAAAACCGATCATTGCACTGAAGTCGGGTGTATCTGCCCATGGCGCTGCCGCTGCCGCCTCCCACACCGGCTCCCTGGCTGGAGCCGCCAAAGTCTACGGCGCAGCATTCCAACAGGCTGGTGTTGTTCAAGCAACAGACCTGGGTAATCTATTTGATCGTACGCTGGCGCTGTCGCTGGAGCCGCCCCTGAAAGGTGATAACCTCCTCATAATTACCAATGGCGGTGGTGTCGGGGTTTTGGCGACCGACGCTGCCGAACGTTTTGATATTCCATTGAAATACGCCCCGGCAGATTTGCAGGACGAATTGAAGAAACACATGCCGCCATTTGGTTCTGCCAAGAATCCGGTGGATCTGACTGGCATGGCAGGCATCGATTGGTATGTCGCGGCAACCCGCTTCGCCCTCTCCCACGACTGGACCGATGGCGTGGTTGTCTTGTATTGCGAAACCGCCATGACGGATCCGATGGAGATCGCCAAAGGTATACATACGGCTCACAGTGAAGCCGGTAAACAGGATAAACCCATCACAGTATCATTCGTAGGTGGTGAAAGGTCCGAAGCAGCTATGGCGTGGTTGGTGGAAAATGGCATTCCTGCCTATCCCGCGCCAGATACCGCCATTAATGCCATGGCTGCCCTCAGGGAATACGCCCAGATTCAAAGTATCATCAGCGAGGAAACCGATGGTCGCCAATCTGATCAGAAAGATGTCGCCATCAAGATCATTGATACTGCCCGCAAGGAAGGGCGAGACTCGCTCACAGAGATCGAAGCCAAAGAGGTGTTTGCCGCCTATGGCTTGCCGGTTACCGCCACCAAATTAGCCACATCTGAGGATGCCGCGGTCCAACTCGCCGAAGAGATTGGCTTCCCGGTTGTGATGAAGATCGTCTCCCCGGATATCCTGCACAAATCCGATGCTGGCGGCGTGAAGGTAAATATCAAGGATTCAGCAGAAGTACGTTCTGCTTACAATACCATCCTTGCGAATGCCAAAGCATATAAAGCGAGCGCAAACATTCATGGCATCGCCATTCAGGAAATGGCTCCCTGGGGCACTGAGGTAATCCTGGGTTCAGTCAATGACCCGACATTTGGCCCCACCATGATGTTCGGTTTGGGTGGTATTTTTGTCGAGGTATTGAAAGATGTGACTTTTCGCGTAGCGCCCGTTGCAACTAATCAGGCTTTGCGTATGTTGAGTGAGATCCGTGGTGCGCCTATTTTACAGGGTGTCCGCGGTGAACAACCTCGCGATCGCGCTGCGCTGGCAGATACGATATGCAAATACTCCAATATGGTACTCGATCTCTCATCCGAAATCAGTGAATCAGATGCAAACCCGGTCCTCGTTTACGAAGAGGGTAAAGGT
>JABLXM010000181.1 GCA_013177815.1 Anaerolineae bacterium
GAATTTTGTTCCGTGTCCGATAAAATTAATAGGTTTTTTCACCCCGCCGTCGTTTTACTGTTTTTGTCCGTTGCATCCTATGGAATTCTAATCCCTTCATTGGGGTTTTATTGGGATGACTGGCCATTGATTTGGTTCAAGCACGCTTTCGGTTCCGGAATTTTTACAGAGCTATTCACATCCGATCGCCCCTTCCTTGCCGGAATCTACCTGATAACCGCCAATCTTCTAGGCTCGACGCCGCTTCCCTGGCAAATCCTGGCTCTATTATCAAGATGGTTGGTATCCTGGCTGCTTTATTGGAGCCTTAGCCAGTTATGGCAAGAGCATAAAACAGAATCTCTGTGGATAGCCGCCCTGTTTACAATCTATCCCGGTTTCCTGCAACAACCAATCTCAGTTGTATATAGTAACGGGCTTTTACTGCTGGCAGGTTACATTCTATCCCTTGGCATGATGATAAAAGCCATCCGTGCTCCCGCGCGGTATTGGCTGTTTACAATTATCGGGGTTGCCGGATTCATTTTTTGCACCTTCTCGACTGAATATTACGTGACGTTGGAAATTATTCGTCCGGTCATAATCTGGATGCTCATCTCAAATTCACAACGATCATATCGGGAAAAGATACGCCAAACCATCAAGTATTGGCTGCCGTACTTTGTTACCATGATCATCTATTTGATATGGCGCGTCTTGATATTTCAATTCCCGGGTTACCAACCTAAAGTAGTTGAAGAAATAGCCGGATCATCGCTATCACTTCAACTGAACATTGTTGCTCGGGTCTTCCAGGATCTGTTTACCGCCGGCATTCAGCCCTGGCTGGACATTTTCAAGCGTTTTTCTGAAGTGCCATTTGGTTCATCGACTGCCATCGGCTATTATCTTCTGTCACTCACTGTTCTTGCCTTCTTTATAACTTTTTCATTACTTTCCCATCGGGGTGAGTTGCAGTCTGAATCAAACAAAAATAATTGGCGGCTACAAGCCATAAGCCTCGGTCTTATTGCTATGCTGTCTGCCGGGGGACCCTTTATCATTGCGGACCTGCCCATAAAACTCGTCTTTCCATGGGACCGCTTCACGCTAGCTTATATGCTCGGCAGTTCCATTTTTCTGGTGGGCTTTATCGATTGGCTTATCCGATTGAGAATACAGCGGGTCGTTATTCTATCCATTATTATTGCGCTGGCAACCGGCTCGCATTTCTTGAACGCCAACACCTATCGCCGTGAATGGGAAACTCAAAAACAGTTCTTCTGGCAATTGGTCTGGCGCGCACCCGGGTTGAAGGAAGGCACATCTATCGTCACCCATACCCTGCCTTTGAATTATTATAGCGATAATTCATTAACGGCTCCTTTAATATGGACATACTACCCTAAATCTGATGACCCCGAACTCCCGCTGGTTTTCATTTACACGCAAGTACGCTTGGGCACTGGTCTCCCCGACTATAAGGAAAACCTGCCAATCACACAACATTATCGTACAGCTAGTTTCTCGGGAACCACTTCTGAATCCCTTGTAATCTTCTTTTCACCACCCGGATGTCTTCATGTATTGCAGCCTGAATACTTTAATGAAGCACCAATGATACCGGAAGAGCTCAAACGAGCAGTGATCATTTCCAATCCGCAACAGATCATCACGGATCCAGCCACCCCAGCCCAGCCACCATCTCACATTTTTCATGGAGAACCCGAACACGATTGGTGCTATTATTATGAGAAAGCAGATCTAGCCAGGCAAACTGAACAATGGGAACAAATCGTTTCACTTGGAGACGACGCATTTGCAAACGACCACAACCCAAAGGATGCCTCTGAGTTGATTCCTTTTATTGAAGGCTACGCGAATATGGGCGATTTCAACCGCACCACAGAATTATCCCGATCAGCCATCGAAAATAACCCCGCATTGCTGTTAGGCATTTGCGAGGCAATAGACCGCGCTTATATGAATGATACGGCTGGTAACTCCCCCTTGTTTGAACTACAGTCTGATTTGACTTGTCCCACCATTGAAAATCATTAACCATGGAATCCTTATCTAACTTGATATCTGGTTGCAGTGTAGTGATACCCGTATATAATTCTGAGTCTTCCCTCGAGGAATTAGTTGAACGCATCATAAATTCGCTCTCAATCGATTCCTTAGACTATGAAATCATATTGGTCAATGATGGCAGCGCAGACCGCTCTTGGGAGAAGATCAAAGATCTCTCTTTAAATAAACCAAATATTCGCGGCATAAACTTGATGCGCAATTTTGGTCAACATAACGCCCTTCTGTGTGGCATCCGCGCCGCAAAATATGAGTTCACGATTACAATGGATGACGACCTGCAGCATCCACCAGAAGAGATCCATAAGTTGCTGGCTGCTCTGACGGAAAATGTAGACGTTGTCTATGGTTACCCCGAAAAACTACCTCACTCGTTTTGGCGTAATCTCTCCTCGAAAATTACCAAGCGCATCCTTGCATATCTGATGGGCATCCGTTCTGCCCGCGAAATCAGCGCTTTTCGCGTTTTTCGCACCGATCTTCGACGGGTGTTCCAATATTATCGCGACCCATCTGTCATCCTGGATGTCCTGCTGTCCTGGGGCACCTCGCGTTTCACCTTTGTGCTGGTCAAGGAAGACGTACGAAAATATGGAAAATCGAACTACAAATTTACCAATCTAATCAAACAGGCGCTACTTGTGTTCACTGGATTTAGTATCTTACCTTTGCGCTTGTCAAGTTGGCTCGGATTTTTCTTCGTGATATTCGGATTGGCTGTATTCCTCTATGTGTTCATCTCATATCTCTCCGCCGGTAGCATCCCTGGTTTTCCTTTCCTTGCCTCGATCATATCCATTTTTAGCGGCGCACAATTATTCGTGTTGGGCATCATGGGCGAATATCTCGGCAGGATCTTCGAACGGAGCATGGGACGACCCAACTACATTGTTGGTCAGACAGTTAATTTTCCAGAAACCACCATTCAAGGACAATGAAGGTCGTTATTCTTCAACCCTCTTATATTCCCTGGAGAGGCTATTTCCATCAGGTTGCATTGGCGGATACATTCGTGTTCTATGATGATGTGAAGTACGATAAGAATGGCTGGCGGAATCGAAATAGCATCAAAACACCCAACGGTTTACAATGGCTGACCATACCTGTGCTCACGCCAAGCCTCGAATCGAATCAATCACCAATCTATCAAATCGAGATAGATCGCTCGAAAAAATGGGCGCAAAAACATCTCAACGCGCTAAAGACGAACTATGCCCGCGCACCTTATTTCTCTTTGTATTATCCTGAGATCGAGGCTCTCCTGTTGCAAACGCATCACCGCCTTGCCGACCTGGACATTCAATTCACCATTTTGATCGCGAAGTGGCTGGGTCTGACGGATACGCAATTCGTGCGGTCATCTGAGATTCGTGATATTGAAGGAAGCAAGACAGACCGATTGATAAACATTCTCACAAAGCTAAATGCCGCTGAATACATATCCGGTCCATCGGCATCCAATTATCTAAAACCCGAATTATTTGTTCAAGCCGGAATACGATTGACTTATATGGACTATACTTATCTACCTTACCCTCAACTCTACCCGCCCTTTGAACCCCAGGTCAGCATCCTCGACCTGCTTTTCATGACCGGACCGAACGCGATGTCCGCCATCATTCCCCCCGCCTGATTGGTTGCCCATGCCAAATTCCGATGATAAACTCTCCAACATCAAGGACTATTTTTCCAAAAAACTCAGCTCCTTCGGTACCACCTCAAAGGGCGTGGATTGGAACTCACTGGAAGCGCATGAAGCCAGGTTCACACAATTGACCAAGATTCTCCCGGCAGATCGTTCATTCACCGTCCTTGATTACGGTTGTGGCTATGGTGAATTGATCAATTATCTCGACAAGCATCAATATCCATACCAAGCCTACTTCGGTTACGATATCTTGGATGAAATGATCGAAGCCGCCCGCGTGAATTTCGCGGATCGCGCCAATTGTCGTTTCGCATCACGCTTGGACGATATTCCTGCCGTCGAATACGCCACTGCTTGCGGCGTATTCAATATGAAATTGGATGCAGATTATGAGAGTTGGACTGATTTCGTCATCCAGAGTCTTACAGAAATGAATGATCATGCCAGCCTGGGTTTTTCAGTCAATTTCCTTACCAAATATTCCGACGCAGATAAAATGCGCCCAGATCTCTACTATGCCGATCCATGTTTTCTGTTCGATTTCGCAAAGACCCACTTCTCACGCAATGTCGCCCTCCTGCATGATTACAACCTGTTTGATTTCACCCTTCTGGTAAGGAAGTGACCCTTGATCGATTTCAACAAACCTGTCCTCACCGGGCAAGAACTGGAATTCATCCAAGACGCCTTCGAACGCTCTCACGTTTCAGGTGATGGTTATTACACCAGGCAATGTCAGGCATATCTCGAAGAACAATTGGGCGTTCACAAAGTATTGACCACCACCAATTGCACCCATGCCCTCGAAATGGCAGCCATTCTTGCAGATATTCGAGCAGGCGATGAAATCATCGTCCCTTCCTTCACATTCGTATCCACGGTGAACGCCTTCGTCCTCCGTGGCGCCACGCCGGTATTCATCGATATCCGTCCGGATACCCTTAACCTGGATGAGCGCCTGCTGGAATCCATGATCACCTCGCGCACCAAAGTGATCCTGCCGGTGCATTATGCCGGCGTCGGGTGCGAGATGGATACCATTCTCGCCATCGCTAAAGAACACGGCTTGATCGTGATTGAGGATAACGCCCATGGGTTGTTCGGCAAGTACCGCGGTCGATATCTTGGCACCTTTGGCGCGCTTGCCACACAGAGCTTCCACGAGACCAAGAATTTCTCCTGTGGCGAAGGCGGTGCGCTTGTCATTAACGACCCGGCTCTTATTGAGCGAGCCGAAATCATCCGCGAGAAAGGCACCAACCGCAGCCGCTTCTTTCGCGGCATGGTCGATAAATACACCTGGGTCGATATCGGCTCCAGTTATCTCCCCTCGGATATCCTCATGGCAGTGTTGTACGCCCAGTTGAACAATCACCAGTCCATCCAAGCCAAACGGCAGCAAATGTGGGGACGTTATCACGCCGCCCTGCAAGGCTGGGCTGCCAACCGGAATATTCAATTACCACATGTTCCGCCGCATTGCCAGCAGTCATATCACATGTACTACATTCTGCTGCCGCATCTCGCCGCACGCCAGGCGTTGATGGCGCACCTCAGGCAACGCGACATCATCAGCGTCTTTCACTATCAGCCTTTGCACCTCTCAGAGATGGGTAAAAAATTCGGCGCTATACAGGGCAATTGTCCAGTAACCGAATCGGTTGCCGACAACCTGTTGCGTTTGCCGTTCCACAATAGTCTGTCAGAACAGGACCAAGACACGGTCATCTCGGCATTGCTGGAATTCACGCCGTAATCCCAACCGCCCCCGCACATCCCAGATCAGCCACTGGTCAACGGTACACATTGCATGCAAAAAGGGGCTGTCCAAAAAGAACAGGGCGGTCCCTTTCGCGTTTAAAGGGAATGTGATTCAATAGGGGTATGAAACACAGAAAACCAGCCTACCCTGTCTTCAAACCATATACGATGGCGCAGCCGGGTCT
>JABLXM010000182.1 GCA_013177815.1 Anaerolineae bacterium
CTTTTCAGCAGGGCTTCGTTGGCGCGCCGGTACAACGTGCTGCGCGTGCCAAAATAACCTTTGGTTTGTTTCAGAACTTTTCCGTGGCGTCGATTGATCGACGGACCACCTTTAACACGTGACATCTATGACTCCTTTGTGAACCCCTGGGCGCCGGTGAAGATCACCAGTTGTGTGCGCCCAACAGCCACACTAATGCGGATACGATATGTGATGCGCTGATCACTTGATGTTGGGGTGCAGTCGGCGCACGCGCTTGATGATCCCCTCGCCTTGAACCGGGATCATTTCCGTGAATAACGCCTTGGTTCGTTTGGTCGTACGGCGCCGCAGGTGACTTTTGCCGCCCTTGCTCCGAACCAGAACCCCGGACCCGGTCAGGCGGAACCGTTTGGAGGTTGCCTTATGGGTCTTCAGTTTGTATTTGCTGTCTTTCAACTTCCGTGGCACAACGCTGCTCCTTAAGTGAAAATGGTGCTGCCTGTTCAAACAGCCGCACCATTATACCACTGGATTTTCGCTTAATGATCGAAAAGATCCAAAATTACTCTTGTTCGACGACTTTTTCCTCGCTTGGCTGTACGCTTGCTTCCTGTTTCTTCTTGCTTTGTTTGGCGGGCGCCAAAACCATCGACATCACCCGTCCCTCCATTGCTGGCAGTGATTCGATCGTTGAAACATCTGCAAGTTCAGAGGCGATCTCTTTCAAGTCCTCCAACGCCAGCTCGGGATAATCAATTTCTCGTCCCCTGAAGCGCACCGTCACCCGCACTTTGATGCCGTCGTTCAGCCAGCGCCGTGCGTCGCGCGTCTTGAACGAACGGTGATGTTCGTTCGTTTTTGGGCGCAGCCGGATCTCTTTGAGTTCGATCTTGGTTTGTGCCTTGCGTGCTTCGCGCTCTTTCTTGGTTTTTTCGTACAGGAATTTGCCAAAGTCCATCACCCTGCAAACGGGCGGGTCGGAATTTGGTGCAACTTCCACCAGGTCCTTTTCGGCGTCACGCGATATTCTCAAGGCTTCCTGAATGGTGACCACCCCCAGATTTTCCCCATTCGGTCCGATTAACCTGACTTCAGGTACTCGGATCATCTCGTTTACTCGATAATTAGTGTCGCTTATGTTGCGCTCCTTTTCCTCGATGACCGCAAGCTCGGTCTCTGGCTTGATATTGTATTTGAGTAATGTTACCAAACGTAACGAAAAACGTCAATCGGCAATTAATATCCCTGAGCTGAGGGGGCTTCATTTAGTGTCTGTTACTGCTGAACGCAGCGAAGCATCTTGCATTATCAGGCGAGATTCTTCGCTACGTTCAGCGTGACGAAATCGACTTTTTGGGCAACCCCTGCCCGTCAACGTTACGCGTGATTGGCGATATCGTCCTTGGCGATTTGGATGAATTCTGCCAGTGGCATTGCGCCTGGGTTGTCCCCGGCTCGCAACCGCAATGCCACCTGCCCAGCCTCGACCTCCTTATCGCCCACCACCAGCATATAGGGAATTTTCTGGTTTTGTGCGTCCCGGATCTTGGCGTTCATGCGTTCGCCGCGTTCGTCCACCGAAACCCGAATGCCCTGCGCCGTCAACGCCTCTGCCACTTGCTGGGCGTATGCGATGTGCCTGTCGGCGATTGGGATCACCATCGCCTGCACGGGCGATAGCCAAACCGGAAATGCGCCGGCGTAGTGCTCAATCAGCACACCGAAGAAACGTTCCATGCTCCCCAGCAGCGCGCGGTGCACCATATAGGGTCTGTGCTCTTGCCCGTCTTCACCTATATAAGTTAGGTCGAAGCGCTCTGGCATGTTGAAATCGAACTGGATCGTCGAGAGCTGCCATTCACGCCCGATGGCGTCGTTGACTTTCAGGTCGATCTTGGGTCCATAGAACGCGCCGCCGCCCTGGTCCACGGCATATGAGATTCCTGACCGTTTCAATGATTTCTCCAACGCTTCTTCGGCGTCCTTCCATTTTTCTGGATCGCCGACGGCTTTTTCGGGCATCGTGCTCAAGTATGCTTTGAACTCGTTGAAGCCGAATGCCCGCAGCATATCCAGGCAAAAATTGAGCACGAAATCGATCTCGCCGGGCATTTGGTCTGGGCGGCAGAAGTGGTGGGCATCATCCTGTGTGAATCCGCGCACGCGCATCAACCCATGCAGCACGCCGCTGCGTTCATAGCGGTACACGGTTCCCTTTTCGGCGAAGCGCAGGGGTAATTCCCGGTATGATCGCGTCCTGCTCTTGTAGATATGCAGGTGGAATGGGCAGTTCATCGGTTTGAGGAAATACTCTTGCCCTTCGATCTCGATTGGGGAGTACATATTCTCCCGGTAGAAACCTAAATGCCCCGAGGTCTCCCACAGCGTGGCTTTACCGATGTGGGGTGAGTAGACAAAGTCATAGCCAGAGGCGAGGTGCCGGTCTTCCCAATAATTTTCTGTGATCTTGCGGATCAACCCACCTTTGGGATGCCAGAGGATCAACCCGGCACCAACATCGTCGACCACAGAGTAAAGATCCAGTTCCTTGCCCAGCCGGCGGTGATCACGCCGCTTCGCCTCTTCTATCTTGCTCAGGTATTCATCCAGTTCCGCTTCGTTGTTCCATGCTGTCCCGTAGATGCGTTGCAGCATTGGGCGGTGTTCGTCACCGCGCCAATAAGCGCCCGCAATGCTCATCAGCTTGATTGCCTTGGGGTTGATCTGGTTGGTGTGGTCGACATGGGGACCTCGGCATAGGTCTGTAAAAGTGGCATGCGTATAGGTAGAAAGCTCCACTTTTTCGGTCAGTGGATTTCCATCCTCGTCCAAACCACCAGATTCCAGCCCCTCGATCAATTCCAATTTGAACGGTTGGTCTGCGAAGAGGGCACGCCCTTCGCTCGCGCTGATGGCGTGCCGCACGAATGGGTGGTCTTCCTTGATGATCGTTCGCATCCGTGCCTCCACGGCTTCCAGGTCTTCGGGCGTCAGCGGGCGCGGCAGGTCGAAGTCATAATAGAAACCGTCGTCGATGGCGGGACCGATGGCGATCTTGGCAGTCGGGAAGCGTTCCAATACTGCCTGCGCCATGATATGCGCGGTTGAATGACGGATGCGGTATAAGAACGAATCTTCGTATTTGATGTTTTCTTCCATCGTCAGTACCTCCTGGTATGATAAAAAAACCAACCTCTCACCATTGCTGGGGCGAGAGGTTGGATCACGCGGTTCCACCCAGATTAACCGATGGCTCATCGGTCATCTCTGTTGACCGGTAACGGGGTCAGCCGTTCTCCCTACTAAGACAGTACGTCGTTTCAGGTTCACGCTCGCAGAGGGTTTTCGCTGTTTCGCTTCCAAGGGGATCTCAGCAGGTGCTCCCCATTCTCTGGTGGAAAATCAAGCAGCTACTCGTTCTGGTCTCAGCGTTCTGGTGGGCGGTATAGGACTCGAACCTACGACCTTTGCGATGTCAACGCAACGCTCTAACCAACTGAGCTAACCGCCCGGAATTTCTAATGATTATACCATGAGCCGAATATCCGGCAACTCAACTGGTCAGGGAAATATATAGCCAACGAATATTTTGTCTTCGAATGCCGTCACCCCTGTGTCCGTAGCGATCAGGTAGAATTCGACTTCGTCGTTGTAGCGTACCTGGCGACCGTGACAGTACAACCGGTTGGGATAGCCGGGCTGGATTTCGCACTTATATTCCTTGTTGGTATCGATGATCATGCGATAACTCCCCGCCACTGGCTGGGGCAACTCGATCGTGATCAGGTAATTCCAGTTTTTGAGCGGTCCGTGGCTGATAACCTTGGCATCGGTGAAATCATCCAGGGCAGTTGGGAGCGGTGTGATCGTACGTGTGGGTGTGATCGTGAAGGTCGCTGTGAATGTTGGTTCGGGCGTGGTGCTGGGTAGACGGGTCCTTGTGCTGGTGGGAAGGGGAATCTCGGTTGCCGCCCGGTTGTTGCTTGCGCCCGGGTTGCACGCTGCGAGGCTGAGGGCGATAATCATCAAGATTACGAACAGAAATGGCTTTGAATATTTGATCGATTTCATGGGTGCTCCAAAAATGATTATACCCCAGCCGGTTACTATCATGATCGGAAATTTGTGTTATTTATCGCCGGTTGGCTGTGGTAAAATAAAGCGTCATTTTTCCGGAGAGGTAGCGTAGTCTGGCCTAACGCGCACGCCTGGAGAGCGTGTGTACCGAAAGGTACCGTGGGTTCGAATCCCACCCTCTCCGCTCCAGGTAAAGCCGCAGAGCATCATCTCGCGGCGTTTTGTTTCATTGATTGATCTAATAACGGTCCATGAATTGGTTTAAATCATCGATAAGCGTTACAACCCATGGCAAGGGTCTGGTGGATATAACGGATCAGGTCGATGCCGCCCTTCATACCGGGAACATTCGTGAAGGACTATGTGTGCTTTTCATCCAACATTGCAGTGCGTCGCTGGTCATCCAGGAGAGTTATGACCCCTCTGCCCGGCGTGACATGGAAGTGTTACTGGAAAAAGTAGCACCGGAAGCCCAACCCTGGATGATACACACGCTTGAGGGCAGTGATGATTCCAGCGCGCATTTGCGCGCCATGTTGCTGCCAACCTCGCTGACCATACCCATCGATGATGGAAAATTATCTCTCGGCACCTGGCAGGGGGTCTATCTGGTGGAGCACCGGCGGGGCGACCATCGTTGCCGGGTGTTGTTGCAGGCGCTGGATATGGCGTAAGTAAATGTATCACGCCCCGTGATCAGTCTCACAAAAAAAGGTGGATGCCTAAAACAATCATCATCGTCATGTTGAGCGAACATCTTACATGGTAATGGGAATATCTTCTGTTGGACCCCGCCGACTGGATGCCTATGGGGCTTGGGCGAGATCATGCTCAGTGGTTGTGGAAGTTCCCCTGGAACGACAGCGAGCCGGCGTCTGGGTATGTTAAGTACCAGTCATAGCACGTCATCATCTGCTGGGTGATTTTTTCCCAGGAATAATCCATCGCAAAGCGGTGCGCTTTTTCGCCCAACTGATTCAGCAAATCATCTTGGCATAATAAAGTCTTCATGCGTTCGCTCAGTATCTCCGGGTTATCGCTTGGGATCGCATAGCCGTTGACCTCGTCCTGCACCAGGAAAGCCAGACCGCCCACCTGCGAAGCGATCACCGGTGTACCGCACGCCATTGCCTCCAACGCCACCATACCGAATGATTCATAATGCGATGGCATCACCACGAATTCAGCCGCCGAATAATAATATGGTAACGTCTCCTGTCCCCGCTTACCCATGAAGAGCACCAGGTTTTCCACTCCCAGGTCGCGGGTCAATTGTTGCAGCCGGTTCATCTCAGCATCTAGGTTCTCCTCGCCGGCGGCTGGGTCGCCGCCGATGATAGCAAGGTAATGGGCACATTTATCCAGCACGGGTTTGTTTTTCTCCAACATTGCGATCGCCTTGATCAGCGTATCGATGCCCTTTAATGGTTCGATCCTCCCGACGTACAGGATCAGGCGGTCGTTTTGTGGTATACCGATGAAGTCCTTTGCCTCGTCGATTGGGATTGGGTAAAAATGGCTGGTATCCAC
>JABLXM010000183.1 GCA_013177815.1 Anaerolineae bacterium
CACGTTGGGCACATCGCCGACGCACTCATAAAGTGTTTGGGGTGAAAGCAGGTAGGGTGCTCCCCGCGCGATGACACGCCAGGGTTCGTCCAGATCTAACAACGCCGCGCCGAAACTGTAGATGAAACCGTTGCAGGATGTCAACACGCCGTGGTAGAACATCAGCCAGCCTTCAGAGGTTTCAATCGGGGTTGGACCGGCGCCGATCTTGGTGCTCTGCCAGCCGCGGCTGGCACCCATGACGAACCGGTGCTCGCCCCAGTGGATCATATCCGGACTCCGGCTGATGAAGATATCGCCGAAGGGGGTGTGTCCGTTATCGCTGGGGCGGCTCAGCAGCACATATTTATCGTGGATGCGGCGGGGAAAGAGCACCCCGTTCCGGTTGAACGGCAGCAAGGCGTTTTCTAGGAAGTGAAAACGTTCGAAATCAAAAGTGTACCCGATGCCAATGGTGGGTCCATGATATCCATTGCACCAGGTGATGTAGTAGCGATCCTCAAGCCAGAGGACGCGCGGGTCGTAACGGTGTTCGAAGGCGGCGATATCGGGCTGGTCACACAGCCACAGGATTGGCTCGTCATCCAATTGCCAATGGATGCCATCGGCGCTGAAGCCACGGTGCAGGTTCATTTCGCGCTTGCGGTTATCAACGCGGAAGACGCCGGCGAAGCCAGCCTGGTGAGGGACGACGGCGCTATTGAAGATGCTATTGCTGGATGGGATCAGATCGCGCGGGATGATGGGATTTCCAGAGTAACGCCAAACGACATCCGATGTACCAACAGGACGTTCCTCCCAGGGGATATTCGGCGGCGGTTTGATGGTCATTGGGGTGAAACCTCCTTAAGAATTCGTCCCGAAATGTTATTGACAAAGGAAATAAAAGTCTGTATAATGATCCTACGTTGGGAGCGCTCCCATTATACCACAAAATAATGCCAAAATTCAATAATTATAGCCAAAATACCCAAGATATACTTAAAACTTCGTGGGAGCGCTACCAAGAAAATGGGAGAATCCATTGGCAGAGCTAAAGCTTGAGGATATAGCGAAACTGGTTGGTGTTTCCCGTTCCACTGTTTCACGCGTGGTCAATGATGATCCACATGTCCGCCCGGAGGTTCGCCGGCGGGTATTGGATGCCATCCAGAGCACCGGATTCCAACCCAACGCGGCGGCTCGCACCCTGGCATCGCAACGCTCCTGGACGATCGGTTTGGTGCTGCCTCATAGTGTCAGTTTTATCTTTACCGATCCGTATTACCCCCACCTGACCAAAGGCGTAGCGCAAGCGTGTAACCAGTACAACTACACACTTGCGCTTTTTCTTGTCGGCACCAAGGAAGACGAAGAACGCATTTACCCGCGCATCTCGCGCAAAGGGCTGCTGGACGGGGTTATCGTGCAATCCGGGCATCACGGCGACCAATGGATCATTGGGCGTTTTGTGGATGCCAATATCCCCCTGGTCATTGCCGGGCGACCGTTTCGCTCGGATAACGTCACCTACCTCGACATCGACAACGTGAACGCGGCGAACAACGCCGTCAGCCATCTGATCCGATTGGGGCGCAAAAGGATCGCGTTGATCTCGGGACCGGTGAACTCTACCGTTGGGCTGGACCGCAAGCAGGGCTACCTGAAGGCGCTTTCAGAGCGCGGGCATACGGTGGATGAATCGCTCATCGTCGAAGGCGACTTCACCGAGGCGAGCGGCTACTATGCCATGCAGCAATTACTGGCAAATGACCGACGCCCCGACGCGGTCTTCTCGGCGTCGGATGTGATGGCGATTGGCGGCATGCGGGCTACCCGTGAAGCCGGCTTGCGCATTCCCGAGGATATCGCCTTCGTCGGCTTTGACGACCTATCCATCCCGCAATTATCCGATATTCAATTGACCACCGTACGTCAGCCAGTCGTGCAATTCGGTGCCAAGACAGTTGAAGTGCTGATCGATTTGATCGAGAACGGCACCCAACCACCCCGCCATATCATCATGGGCACCGAACTTGTGATTCGCGACTCCTGCGGTGCCGCACAAGCTATGGGCGGGAAATCAACGCGTTCAGGGGGACTTCCTGCCAACCACGGTGTTGTAATGCGATCTTATTAAGGAGGTGTATAGACTGATCAAAAAAGAACCCAGTGCTTGCAGTGATCCAGAAGGACGGACGCCCGGTATCTGTTCAGATACCGGGCGCCATCGAGGAGATGCCTGCTGTCCATAGCATGGTTTCACAGGCATCTCTTTCGAAAAATATATCACATTATTCGAAAAGGAGTTCGAAGATGAAACGCTTTTCAACCTTGCTGGTAATTCTCGTTGTTTCCGCGATGTTGCTGGCTGCTTGCGCGCCAGCCGCTACCGTGGCACCGGAGGAACCAGCTACCACAGAGGCTGCCCCAGAAGCTACCGAGGTTGTGGCGCAGCCGACTGCCGAGCCAATGCCCGACCGCGTCCAAATCTATTGGTACATTGGGTTGGGCACGGGTTCTCAGGCACCGCAGATTCCCGCGGAGAAGGAATTCATCGAGAAGTACAACGCATCGCAGACCGAGATCCAGTTGATCCCGATCATCGTTGATAACAAATACGCGCGCGACAACCTGATCGCCCAGGTGGCGGCTGGTAACGCCCCCGATATTGTGGGCCCGATGGGCACCGAAGGGCGCGGCTGGTTCCAGGGCGCCTGGCTCGACCTGCAGCCGCTGGTGGAGCAGTTCAAATATGACGTCAGCGACATCGACCCGGCTTTCCTGGAGTTCTACAAGGACCAGGGAGAATTGGTCGGGTTGCCTTTCGCCATCTTCCCGTCGGCGCTATTCTATAATGAAGACCTGTTCGACGAAGCCGGTTTGGCATACCCGCCGCACAAAGTTGGCGAAATGTATACCCTGGACGGTGAAGAAGTCGAGTGGAACTTCGATACCATGGCGGAGGTTGCCAAACGCCTGACCGTGGATGCCAACGGCAACGATGCCACCAGCCCCGAATTCGACAAGACCAACATCGTGCAATACGGCTTCGACTTCCAATGGGTGAAGGATAGCCCGCGCTGGTTCTCGGCGTACTTCGAGCCTTTCTACCCGGTCAGCGAGACCGGCGAGGCAGTGCTCTCCGAGGGTCAGGTGGATGCAATCAAGTGGTACTACGACGCCATGTGGGGCGAGCAGCCCTTCCTGCCCAACCAGGCAGCCATGGACACCGACTACCTGGGACACAGCAACTCCTTCGACTCGGGTCACGTTGCCATGGGTCTATCGCACCTGTGGTACACCTGCTGCATCACACCGCCCTCTGACACCAACGTCAAGGTTCCCAATTGGGATGTGGCAGTGGTGCCATCCTATAACGGCAAGACGACCGCCAAGATGCACGGCGATACCTTCGGCATCATGAAGGACACCAAGCACCCGGAAGAAGCCTTCAAAGTTTACACCTACCTGATCGGCGAAGGTGCGGCTGACCTGTACGCGATCTACGGCGGTCTGCCAGCCCGCCAGAGCCAGCAGGAAGCTTTCTTCACCTCATTGGACGAGAAATTCGCCCCCAACGAGGTCGATTGGCAGGTCTTCTTGGATATGATTCCCTACCTCGAGGTGCCGGGGCATGAGTTGGTGCTCCCGAACGTTGCCAAATCGCACGACGCTTTCCTGCAGTTGGGCAGCGACCTGCGCAGCACCGAAGGCTTGGTCATCGATGACCGCCTGGAGCAATTCCTGACGGATTTGACTGCCATCTACAAGGAAGCAGAGCAATAGAAGTAAGGTAAAACCGCGTGTAAATACAGTCAGACCCGCAACAGCGGGTCTGACTGCCCACCCCTTCGGAGTAGATTATGACTTCCAACATGACCAACCCCCGGGTGAAGAAACAAAAACGACGCCCTCCCGCATCCGCCGTACAGCGACGAGAGACGCGCTGGGGGTTGCTTTTCCTTAGCCCGTGGATCATTGGTTTCTTTTTGTTCACCCTGTTGCCGATGCTCGCTTCATTGATATTCTCGTTCACGAACTATAACCCGATCCATCCTGATGAAACCGAGTTCGTCGGACTCGTCAATTGGGCGCGATTATTCACGGACCCTTTCATGCGACAGGCATGGGGGGTTACGCTGCGCTTTGTATGTATCTCCGTTCCGCTCTCGATCATCTTCCCACTCTCGATCGCTGTTTTGGTGAACTCGGAGAAGTTGTTCGCCAAGAACGTCTTTCGCACGCTCTTCTACATGCCATCCATGATACCGGTGGTGGTCAATGTCATCATTTTCAACGGCGTCATGAACAGCGAGAGCGGATGGCTGAACAAAGCGATAGAGTTCCTCCTCGGTGTTGAGGGACCGCGTTGGTTCCAGGACGAAGCCTGGGTCATTCCTGCCCTCACGATTATGGGATTGTGGGGTGTCGGCAATACCATGTTGACCATGCTGGCAGGTTTGCAGAATGTGCCCACCGAACTGTACGATGCCGCCAAGGTTGACGGCGCCACCGGGGTCAGGCGATTTTTCAACATCACATTGCCGATGATCTCACCGGTCATTTTCTATAACCTGATGCTCGCTATCATTGGTTCATTTCAATATTTTACCCAGGCATACATCATCGGTAATGGGCGCGGCGACCCCAATGGCGCGACCATGTTCTACAACCTGTACCTGTACCGCACGGCATTCAATTTCCTTGATATGGGCTACGGCGCAACCCTGGCATGGGCGATGTTCGTGGTGGTGCTCATCCTGACCGTGATCTTGTTCCGAACCCAGAAGCGGTGGGTCTATTACGCCGGAGGAGACTGATCATGACATCCAATTCCACGAAATCCAAAAAAGGCAAGCCCGCTTCTGGTACCCGTCATAACCTGAGCATATTCTCGGGGAGCATGGGCGTTACATTGTTGGCAGCAGTGATCGTTTTGCTCTTCCTCGCGCCGCTGTTGTACATGGTGCTGACCTCGTTGAAGACCCAGAAACAATTAGCCGACCCGCACTCACAATTTCTGCCCAAGAGTCCGCTGAATTACACCTACCAGGGTGAGGATTATCCGCTCTATAACGTTCCCACCGATGCAGGCATGCAGGAGTTGGCGCTGGTAAAACCAGGACGAGAAGCGAGCGAGTTCATCGACCCAGCCAACCCCGAAGCCGGTCTGGTACCATGGACGGGGCGTTGGCGCACGCTGGAGCCGGTCTACGAAATCGATGCCACCCTGGATAATTTTCCCAAGGCATGGTGGCAGGTGCGGTTGGACTTGCTGTTCCGTAACACCATTATCATTGCAGTGTTAGGCACCATTGGCACGCTGATATCTTCGACTTTAGTGGCTTACGGCTTTTCGCGCTTTCGCATTCCGGGTATCGATATTCTCTTCTTGGTGCTCATTGCGACCATCATCCTGCCGCGCCAAGTGACGCTGATCCCGACGTATATCTTCTTCCCCGCCATCGGCTGGGGCGGCACATGGTGGCCGCTCATCATTCCGCACTTTTTCTCCAATGCTTATAACGTCTTCCTGCTGCGCCGGT
>JABLXM010000184.1 GCA_013177815.1 Anaerolineae bacterium
GATTTCGTCTTTCAATCTTTCACCAGGTTTGATATAAAGATTGCCGACAATGCGGTGACCATCGTTGAATTGAAGCTCGACCAGAATGGGGTCTTTGGATACGACCCGAGTGTAATGCTTGCCTGAATTATCGTAAACGGGCAACATCAAGCGCCTCCCTTAAGTTCACCCGTGGTTTTCTCAACCGGTGGCATCAGATAACCCAACCCCGCCCGTGTAACAATGTGCTGCGGGTTATGAGGCGTATCTTCCAATTTCTGCCGCAACCTTGCGATACTAACCCATAAAATTTCTTTGTCATCCCGGTAGGAAGGACCCCAGATTGCAACCAATAGCTCTTCCGCGGATAAAACCTGACCGACATGATGTGCAAACTGGATTAACAGGCGGTATTCGGTTGCAGATAGATACACCGGTTTGTTTTCTTTCCACACCTCGGCACGGGCAAAATCTATCTTCAAATTGCCATGGATGAAATAGCGATTTTGCGTGATCTGTTCGGTGGATTGGGCGCGACGCAACACTGCGCGTACCCGTGCAACCAACTCTGTGGCGGAAAATGGTTTGACGACATAATCATCCGCGCCAGCGTTCAAGCCCCTCACACGGTCTTGTTCCTCACCACGTGCTGTCAATATGATAATGGGGACACTTGAGAATTGGCGTATGCGTTCGCAGGCGGTGATTCCATCCAATTTCGGCATCATAACATCCAAGATAACCAAGTCAGGATGACGGTTCGTCACCTTTTCCAGGGCTTCCTCACCGTTTGGGGCAGTGATGACCTCATACCCTTCTTTGGCGAGATTCACCTGTAATAAATGTTGGTACAAGGGTTCGTCGTCTACTGCTAATATTAATGTCATGATTTTACCTCCGGAATTAGACCATGTACGCTGGTGTTCTTTGGTTGGAAAGGCAAGTATATATGAAAGATGGTTCCTTTGCCTACGGTTGATTCGACTGTGATCTTTCCTTGATGTTCGTCGATAATCTGTTTGCAAATATAGAGCCCCAAACCGGTACCATGTGGGCTTTTGGATGGGTCGATCACGCGGTAGAAGCGATCAAAGAGATATGGTAAATGTTCCGGCGCAATGCCTGGTCCATGGTCCTGAAAACTGATCACGATCCCGTCATTCTCTTCTTTGACGCTGATCAGGAGCTTCGAGCCGGGCGCATACTTGACGGCATTGCTGACCAGGTTATCCAGGACTTGCGTCAGTCGAGTGGCATCTGCCATGATCGAGATATGTTTGCTTGCCATTTTAGCCTGGATGACCAGACCCGGGTATTGGATTTCGGCGCGGGCGATCAGATCGGTTAACAACGGTTCCACTCGTACGAATGAGAAAACGATCCGTAATTGACCGGACTGAAGCCGGGCTGAATCCAACAGGTTGGTGATCAACTCCAGTAATTTATCGGTTTCTTGGTCAATGATCTCCAGAAACTCCTGCTGTATCGATTGGTCCCAGGTTGTATCCGAGCGTAATAAAGTGGTTGTGTACCCCTTGATGAAACCCAGCGGGCTACGTAGTTCGTGGCTGATGGTTGAGATGAAATTTTCCTGCAGTTTCATCTGTTGATGACGAGTTTCGATTTCTTCTTTCTCTTGGTTAATTCGAATACGATCCAATAAAATGGCGATCTGATGGCTGACAAAGGTGGCGAGTTGGATATCCTTTTGGGTGTAGCTAGGACCACCAAATCGAATGAAAACCATCGCACCCAGATAGCGACTACTATTCACCGGCAAGCCCAAGAAATACGGGCGCTGCAGGCGATCAAGTTCTGGGGTTGTATCCGGCTCTTCATTTATTATTTGTGGTTTCTCGGTGATACGATAGGCGATGTTTTCGCCCCAGGCAAGATCGGCTTCTGCCCGACGTCCTCTGCCAATTGCGCGCGCATAAAACACGTCGGTTGCTTGCGTGGCTTGGTCGACGCTATAGATGACCATATTGTCATATATGAATATTGTGCGAAGAAAACGGCTGAGGTGTTCCAAGGCTGGTTTCCAATCCGTAGATTGGGAAACCAGCTCGGATATTGAATATAAGTGATCAATCTTGATGGTGTCCTCATAATCAATAGAGGAACTCATTAATGAACTTCTCCCTCACACGGATATTTACAATAATAATACCAGTGTTTGTTCAATACGGTAGCAGGGTTTTGGGTAATGAAAATTTGAAGCGAGAGCCTTGACCAGGTGATGAAGTTACGCTTATTGACGAACCATGAGCTTCAATGATCTTGTTTGCCAAAGCCAAGCCTAAACCAGTTCCTCCGTATCGTCGCGTCGAAGATCCGTCCAATTGGTGGAATGGTTCAAAGATCTCCATAAGCTTATCTTCTGGTATCCCGATACCGTTGTCGATCACAGATACGGATATTTCCTTCGCTTCTTCTTCCAACTTTAATTGTACAAATGTGCCGATTTCTGAAAATTTTATGGCGTTCTCTATCAATTGCTGTAAAACCCAGAGAATCTTTTCTGAGTCCATCTCTACCAGGGGCAGGTTATCTTGGATATCAACAGTGAGATGAATTCCAGCCTTGCTTGCCTGGGAATGCATGGATTTTATGACCGTACCAGTTAGTATTGACAAACTGCCAGGTTGACGGTTTAGGTACACCTGACCACGCTCGGTCATCGAAAAATTTATTAGATCCTCGATCAATTTCTCTAACCGATCTGATGACCGTTGCATAACTGAAACGGCTGTTAACTGCTCCTGTGTCAATTGCCCCAAATCACCGTTGACCAATATATCCAGGTATCCTTTGATGTGAGTTAGCGGCGTGCGAAGTTCGTGAGAGATATTGGCTATGAAATTGGCTTTGAGGGTGTTCAATTCCGCCAATTTTTCCATCGCCTTTTGCAACTCGTCAGTTCGTTCAGCGACGCGCTGCTCAAGTTGTTGGTTCGCCTCCACCAATGCATTTTTTAGCTGGAGAATCTGTTCGGTGATTACGGTCTCGAGCGTATCACGGTCGATAAGTTTGAGTTCAACCAATAGTTGCCCTAAAAGTGGCGCCTGGATTGCGCTATTTCGCAAGGCATTTTGATGCGTGAGGGCGCGATCCAAATCCACTTGGCTGATCAATCCTTTTTCGATGAGAATATCGCCCAACCGGGGTAAAAGAATTTCGGGACTCAGGGGTTGTTCATTGGTCATGATTACACCCGCCGCGCATAGATGATCTGGACCGTCAAGCATGGTTGATCCTACGGTCTCTCACAGGACATCAACGCAGGATCAAAGAGATGATCGCGTCAAGTTCCTCATCGGAGTAATAGTTGATGGTGATGGCACCACCCTTTTTACTGTGGCGTATCTTTACCTTGGTTCCGAAGTGATTCATCAATCTTTGTTCTACTGCGTTTATCTCAGGGTCGATCGCCGGTTCGACTCCCGGCGCCGGTTTTTCCCCTGCCAATTTGCGAACGAGTTCTTCGGTTTGTCGTACGGTCAACTCCCTGCTGGTGACTGTCTGCATTGCTGCTGCTTGAGCCTGGGGGTTGCTCAGACCGAGCAACGCGCGGGCGTGACCTTCCGTTATCATACCGCCAGCCAAAGCGGAAAGAACCGATTTCGGGAGTTTAAGTAAACGGAGGGTGTTGGTGACCGCTACCCGGCTCTTCCCGACACGGTTGGCGATTTCCTCGTGGGAGACCCCGAATTCCTCATTGAGTTGACGGTAGGCTTCGGCTGTTTCTAATGGCGTGAGGTCGGCTCGCTGGATATTTTCGATCAATGCGAGTTCCAGCCGTTCCTGTTCGGTAGCTTGCCGGATGATGGCTGGCACATATTGCAAGCCGGCAAGCATGGCGGCTCTTAGCCGCCGTTCACCGGCGATCAAGATATAACCGCCAGTGGTAAGATCAGTCGATAATATCAATGGTTGAATCACCCCATGGTTTTTGATCGATTCAGATAATTCCTGGAGGTCAGTATCATTGATGAACTGGCGCGGTTGCCTGGGATTGGGCTCGATTAGGTTGACTGGGATTGAAGTCGCCCCACTTGTTGCCAATCCTGAATCCTGAGTGGGAATCAATGCATCCAATCCTCGTCCCAATGCGCTTTTTCTTGCCATTGACTCTCCTTATGGTGTGAGAACTGGAAGTGAAACGCCGTCCTGGGCTAATATCTCCCTGGCGAGGGAGGAATACGATTGAGCAGCGGTTGACTCGGGCGCGTAGAGTGATATTGGAAGACCGTATCCGGGGGCTTCTGCAAGTCGTATGCTTCGCGGGATGATATTTTGGAATACTTTGTT
>JABLXM010000185.1 GCA_013177815.1 Anaerolineae bacterium
CATTGTAAGAACAACACCGCGTACGGAAAGGTCGGGATATAGTGAATTTTTACCCGCTGGATGGTCTGGTTAAGCAAGCCAATGCCTTCCAGTGCGAGATACTCGCATTGGACAGGGATGATGACGCCATCGAGCGCTGCAATGATGCCGTTCAAGGTTAAGATGCTCAGGGATGGGGGGCAGTCTACCAGGATATAGTCATATCTGCCGAACAGCGGGTTGATGACCTCGCGCAGGCGAAACTCGCGCTTAGGAAGTTCGATCATTTCCACTTCGGCACCAGCCAGGGAAGATGATGAAGGCAAAAGCGAGATTTTGAGGCGCGGGTTGTGAAGGATTTGGGGTTGAATGGGTTGCGATCCAATCAACACTTCATAAGTGCCGTTGCGCACTGTGCGCTTGTCGACGCCAAGGGAGGAGGTGGCATTGGCTTGGGGGTCTAGGTCAACAAGTAATACCCGTTGGCCGTAGTATCCCAGGTAGGCTCCGAGATTAATGGCGGTTGTTGTCTTGCCGACCCCGCCTTTTTGATTGACGAATGTGTAAATTTTGGTCATGATCGTTTATGCGTTCTCCATGACTTCCACAAGGGCACTTTGAGCCTCGAATGCGCTGGGAACAGCCGTCAGACTGCTGCGTGTGACCGAATTCGATGCCAGTATGGTTGCGTACCGCGCTGCTTCCCAAGGATTATTGGTTTGGTATAACCGGATGAAGAAAGCGCTTGCGAAGATATCACCGGCGCCGGTCGCATCCACTTCATCCTTCGTCGGCGCCCTGAATTTACGCATATCGCCATTCCAATATAATCTCGCACCATTAACCCCTTCGGTTACGATTAGAATGCGGGCGTGGTGAGCATAATCATCGATGCGTTTTTCATCATAATCTACATCCTCGATGCCGATAACGGTGGCGCTGGCGGCTTCAAGGATGGTGCTGCCTTCGAGCCAATCCGAGAGCATAACTCGCCCCGATTCATTCGTCGATCGCAACCAACCTTGTGGGGTGATGCAGAGGAAATTACCTTTGAAGCGATCGACGAGGCTGGCATTCACTTCGTTCGCAACAGGCGCAAGGTGTACAATGCGGCTTTTTATCCAGACATCGGGTATATGATTTGTCTTCAAAGGTTCAGCTTTTTGAAGCAGCCACTGAGTTCTACCCGTTGTTCTCTGCTCGTTGCGGAAGGTGGTGGTTTGTTCGGATGGAATGACAACCCGCTGGATGTCTCCCAATTCATCTAAGGGCAGTTCAGGATCGCACGAGGTGACGATGCCAACGCTCATGCCAATGGCGCTTGCGGTCAAACCGGCATAGGAGACTGTGCCGCCCAAGTTGTATCCACGGTTGGAAACATCCCTGGTGACGTGACCCACAACCAAATAATCGACTGGTGTGAGGCGGGGGGAGGTGTTCATAAATAGATCATTGCCGGTGTCAATTATGTTTGTCGCCAACCGATCATTATTCAGAGTTTTCGGAAGGGAGGTTGATCAACGCCTCTTCCATCGGTGTTCCTTGTTTGTGCGTGCCTGGAATGGGCGTGGTGCAGTATGGGCAGATGTTCCATGGGAGATCCAACAAGCGTTTGCAGTGATGACAAACTTTTTTCAACTTTGTGTGACAGTTCGGGCAGATTTGCCAGTCGTTTTCAACCACGCGACCACATCCCGGACACATCGGGTGTTCTTCGATAGCTTGCAGCAGGGCTTCTTCTTCGAGTGATTGCTGGTATTCGTCGTCCAGAGTACGGTTGGGTCGTAGTATCAGGTATACCAGGATACCTGGCAAGAATAGAACCACGGAAACCAGTACGCTAAGAATCCGGATCAATGGGTCCCGGCTTCGTTTGCAGATATCGCGGTAAGTCCAGATGATTAGACTCAACCAAAGCGCTGCCAGAAATGCGCCAGAAAAAGCAGTAGCCAGCAGGGATAGATTTCCGAGGATTGAAGGATCGATGGACATATCATTCTCCGTTAGAGAAATTATAGCATGATGTATTTTTCTCTTGCTCGATCATTGTTCATTGCGTTTAGCGAAGTGGATGGCCTCTTCCGCCAGCCGGATACGATCGGGTATATGGCGCATGAACGTGTCTGTAACCAAGGGCTTGATCCCCATCCGATCGATCGCGCCGGCAAGCGCATCATCGGCATGGTCGATAAGGATGCCTTCCAGTAGACTGCGGTAATGGTCAGCCACGGCTAATGCCGAAGGATAGATACCAAGTTCTTTGAACATTTTGGCGGCGGGTCCTTTGACGGTCTTGCCTCCAATGATCGGTGATATGGCAATGACTCGCTTGGAAGAAACGGCTTCCCGGATCCCTGGAATAGCGAGGATGGGATCCAGGCTGACCCACGGATTTGATGGACAAAAGATGATCAAGTCGCTGGCTTCGATCGCTTCGAGCACACCCGGTGCTGGCTGAGCCTTGCTGGCGTTTTTGAAAATGAATTCGACGACTTGTGGCTGGTACTGGTATTTGACGAAATATTCCTGGAATGCCAAAGAACCCATCTCGACCGTGCTGACGATGGTTGGCACGGGATCATCGCTGGCTGGTAGCACGCAGCATTCGATACCCCATTTTCTGGATAGCATCGCTGTGACTGTACTGAGGCGATTTCGTGCGCGCAGCAAGCGTGTCCTTTCCATGTGGGTGGCGATATCCTTGTCGCCCAACTTGAACCAGGACGGTCCGCCCAATCGTTCCAATGTTTTTATGACTGCGTATGTGTCTTCCGACTGCCCCCAGCCGGTATCCGGGTTGGCGATACCTGCCAGGGTGTAGCACACCGTATCCAGGTCTGGACAGATCGTCAACCCGAAATGTTCGAAGTCGTCGCCGATATTAACGATCACCGCCAGGTCATTGATCATGGGCGAACGATATAAACCATCCGCCAACTTGGCTCCTCCCACCCCGCCTGCCAGAGCAGTCACTCTCATCTTTCCTCCATATTGTTTTTCAAAATAGTCTATCATGTTATCTGGGGTGATGTGCTATAGTAATTTGTGAAGACTGACGATGGAGAAAATCATGGGAGAAGAGAGCCATAGCGGGTATCGAATTTCTGATATGGAAGTATCTGAACGACCGCGCGAACGACTGGCGCGGCTTGGACCGGAGATACTTTCCAATGCCGAATTGCTCGCGATTCTGCTGCGGGTGGGGGTTGCGGGTGAGAATGTTATCCAGGTCGCACAGCGCTTGTTGATACAGTTTGGTGGATTACCGGGGTTACATAAAGCATCCTTCACCGACTTATGTGATGCGCGCGGCATGGGAGAAGCCAAAGCAGCGCAATTGAAGGCGGCGATTGAACTGGGTAAACGGCTGAGTTCGACCCAACCGGACGACCGCGCCCGCATTCATTCACCGAAAGAGGCGGCAGACCTGGTGTTGTATGAGATGTCTGCCTTCGATCAGGAGCACTTGTGGGTGTTGGTGCTTGATACGCGGAATCAAGTGCTGTATACGGACCGTTTATACAAAGGATCGGTCAACACTTCGTTGGTGCGTGTTGGCGAGTTGTTTCGTTCTGCCGTCCAGCGCAATGCCGCTGCCATTATTTTAGTCCACAACCATCCATCCGGCGATCCAACTCCCAGCCCCGAGGACATGGCTTTGACCCGGGCTGCCATCCAGGCGGGCAAGACGCTAGATATAGAAGTTCTCGACCACCTGGTGATAGGTTTCAACCGCTATGTGTCGATGAAAGAGAAGAATCTGGCGTTTGGCTGACCTTCCGTTGACAAAACATATCGGGCGTAGTAAACTACCAATCCGTTGGCGAGGTAGCTCAGTGGCAAGAGCAGGGGACTCATAAGCCCTTGGTCGTGGGTTCGACTCCCACCCTCGCCACTTAAACCCGCGTTAAAGCGGGTTTTTATTTTTTCCGGTATTCAGATAAAATGATAAGCGATGTGTACCCTCGGTTGTGTTATTAATAGATCTAACCGTGGGGATAACCGGCGTGTACCATAATAATGATCAGGAGAAAATAATGGTTGGACGATTGATATTGCCTCAATGGCTGGTCACAAACGCAAAACAAGCTCCCAAAGAGCAGTGGGGTGTTCGGGTTGTGGGCGACAAGATCGATGATGTTGCGCCAAATCAAGAGTTGGTCAATTCCTACCCCGCCGATTCGGTTTGGAAGGCAGGTGGGATGGTGCTCGCGCCTGGTTTTGTAAATACACATTCCCACCTGTATGGCGTGCTGGCGCACGGCATACCCTTGTCCAAGGCACCTTCAGGGTTCCTGCCTTTCCTGGAGGACTTTTGGTGGCAGATGATAGAAAATCGGTTGGATCACGGTATGATCGATGCGGCTACCGACTTGCGTTGCGCGAATATGCTACAGAGTGGCGTTACCAGTTTCTATGATTGCACCGAGGCGCCGTATGCGCTTCCAGGCTGCCTGGCATCACAGGCACAGGTCATAAAAAAATGGGGATTGCGAGCAATTTTATCATTTGAAGCGACTGAACGCGTCAGCCCGGAAAACGGCGAGCTTGGTTTGAAAGAGAACTTGGAATTTGTTCGGGCATGTAAACAGGAAGGTGGATTGATCTCTGGATTGATTTGCCATCATACGACATTCACTTGTTCTGAAAAGTTCATTCGTCAAGCGTTCGAAATGGCGGCGGCGGAAGACGTTTCCTTGCACGCGCATGTTTCAGAGGGCACTTATGAGCCGGGGTATGCGTTGAGCAACTTCGGCAAGCGGACCATCGAATATTACGACCAGCTTGGGGTAACAGGCAAGCGCTTCCTGGCATCACAGTGTGTCCAGCTTTCGCAAAACGAGATCGCGCTTATTGCGGAAAAGGGCGTCCGGGTTAGCCATATGCCGCTTTCGAATTGCGAGGTTGGCGGCGGCATTGCCCCGGTGCCGGATCTGTTGGCTGCCAACGTTCAGATTGGGCTTGGCAGCGATGGATACATCGATGATTTTTTCGAGGTGATGCGGGGCGCTTTCTTGATCCATAAAGCAGCCAGGCAGGACCCCAGGGTGATGCCGGCGCACGAAGTCTGGTACATGGCGACGGAGGGCGGTGCGCGCGTATTGGGCTTTGAAGATGTTGGTAGGATTGAAAAAGGATGGCAGGCAGACCTGCAACTCATCGATGCCAACCTGCCCACACCGATCGAAGCGCACAACATATATGAACAATTGCTGCTCTATCGGAACGCCAGTCATGTTAAGGGCGTCATGGTGGCTGGCGAAGTGAAAATGGAAAACGGCGTTGTGATGAATGCGGATTGGGAGCGCTTGCACAATCAAACCCGAGAAGCTTCTGAACGGCTGTGGTCTCTCGCCAGGTAATAACCAGCGGCTCTTTTTATGCTTGGAAATGCCAGGGGCTGTCTAGAAAGAACCGTTAGACAGCCCCAAAATAGTCCAAAAGGGCTAAAAAAGTAAAAAGACAAAAAAATTAGCGGAATCACCCCGCCAGTTTTCGCATATTATGGGCAATGCAAACCAAT
>JABLXM010000186.1 GCA_013177815.1 Anaerolineae bacterium
GCCAAGATATAGAGAGGAACCATCAACATAGCAGCGGGAATCATCTGGGTGGTCAATAAAAAGACCAGCCCCAAGGAGCGCCCCGGAAATTTATACCTGGAGAACGCATAAGCCGAGGTAGCTGCCAGGATCACACCAATGATCGACGTCGCAATGGTTATGGCGAGGCTATTCCATATCCATGTCAGGAATGGTTTATCGAACAAGACAATGCGAAACGACTCGAAGGTGGCATCAGGAGGAATGATGGATAGATCGGTCGACAAGAGAGTGTTTCCAGGTCGAAGCGAAATGCTCAAGATACGCAAGATGGGATAGACAGACGCTATACAAGCAGCCCAGAGCGCCATGTGAATCAGAATTCGTTTGAACGGGCTGTCTTCGCGACCGCTACGGAAGAAAGAGCGTTTTTGCAGCTTGACTTTTCTTGTTGGGGTGGATGTAATCTCTGACATGATCGCCTCCTCAGTCCCGGATGCCCTTGAGCGTACCGGTCGCTCGCAGATAAAAGATCGAGTAAATAACCAGGATCGCAAAAATCACGAAGGCAAACGCCGCGGAAAATCCGTAGCGATTGTATTGAAATGCGGCGCGGAACAAGCCGGTTACCAGGATATCCGATGTCTCCAATTCATTCTGGTTGATGAAGAAGGGAACGTTGAAGTTATTGAAGGTCCAGACTGTGCCAAGTATGATGGAAGGAGCCAACACCGGCTGCATCAGCGGTACGGTGATCTTCCAGAATCGCTGCCAGCCGCTAGCGCCATCCATTTCGGCAGCCTCGTAATATTCTCCAGCGATGCTTTGCAATCCACCTAGTAAGATAACCATCATGAATGGAATCCCCAACCAGATATTCGTGATACACATGGCGGCAAAATTTGCGGTCGGGTCCAACAACCAGGACACAGGTTGCATGCCCAGATTTTTCAAGATGATATTGATGAAACCGAACTCATAGTGAAATTCGCTCCGCCAGGCAAGCACGGCGATGACCTGCGGGATCGCCCAGGGCATGATCAACACCATGCGGTACAAACCGCGACCACGCATCTTTCTATTTAGCAGTAGTGCCAGGATCATGCCACCGACAACGTGGAAAACTACATTGATGACCGTCCAAAGCAGCGTTTGACCGAACAATGGAAAAAACTTGATTGTTTTAAGCACAGGTTCAGTGAATACCCTGACGTAATTTTCAAAACCGACATATTCATAATTCCTAAACCTTCGAAGACTCATATTCGTCAAGGACAGGTTAGCTTCCCAGATCAGCGGATAAACCACCAAGGCACCCAGCCCGATAATGGCAGGAGTCAGCAACATTACCGGCATAGCATATCGCCATTTGAGAAGTCTTACCAGAACCACATACATGATGGACTCGATTACTGCAGTTCCGATCAGCACGTAAAGCACGGTCGTGCCAACTTCGTTAAGGCTTTTCAGGATGACATCCATGGTAATCATAATTCCCTGGCTTCCTGTTCAGTTGTTAATATGGGAAAAAGCCAGGGGCTTTATTGCCCCTGGCTTTGGAAGAACGAATTACTCGAGGCTGACGATGCAAGCATCAGCAGCGGCTTGCATGGCAGCAGCAGCATCTTCCGGAGTTTCCTGGTCCGCCAGGACTTTGATCTGTTCCGGCTTCATGGCATCCCAGTTGCAGCGCATTTCCAAAACGGTCGGCATGGGGGTGCCGAACGACATCTGGGCAGCGGAACCCTGCAGGATTGGGTCATCGGAAATTTCGGGAATGCTCAATGCCTCAACCAGACCTGGCAGGCGGCTGAGGGTGGTGACCATGGTGGTCTGATTTTCCAGATTGGTTGCGAATTCAACGAAGGCTTTGATGTAATCCATTTTCTCCGGCGCGACTTCTTTCGGGATCATGAAATAGGTACCGGAGGTATAGGGCGCGGGCATCAAGCCGGTGGCAGTCACCTTAGGCAGCGGGGCGACGCCAAGTTTATCACCCAAGACGGTCTTGTAGTCCGCCAACGACCAGTCACCATTGATCAACATACCGGCTTTGCCTTCCTTGAAGAGGGTATCAGCACCGTTGTAGTCGGATTCGGCAGGCATGATCGCGTCGGTGTACTTGAGGTCATATAAGAATTGCAGCGTGGCAACCATTTCTGGCGTATTGAGGGTGGGGGTCACGCCATCTTCAGCGAAGACCGCACCACCGAAACCGCCCAACCACGGAGCAAGCCAGAAGGGCTCGGTCTGATTGAAGACCAGACCATAGGTATCGCCACTGGTGATCGATTTGGCAACGGCGATCATCTCATCCGTATCGGCGGGGGCAGTGGGAACCAAATCCTTGTTATAGAGCAGCATCAAGTGGTTACCGCTGGAGATCGGAACCGCCCAGGTCTGACCGTTCAATTGAACACTCTCGACATATTTGCTCATATCGAACAGGTCATCAACAGGCATGATCAGGTCAGCCGTGGTGAACGGACCGGCATGGTCGGATACCGTCCACAGTAAATCAGGGGGGTTGCCTGCCAGGCTGGCGGTCTGGAAGTCTTCACGCAGGGTTTCGACTTCTTTATTGATCACCTCGAATGTGACATTCGGGTTGGCAGCGGTGAAGGCATCGGTCAGGCTCTGAACATACTGCAAGCCGCCATCGGTTTCGCCTTCCTTGGTCCACAACTGGATCGTGACCTCTTCCATAACCGGTTCAGCGGTTGGTTCTGCGGGCACCTGTGTGGGGGCATCTTCCGCTGTGGGTTGTTCTTCTGGTGCAGGAGTGGCAGCGGGTGTGCATGCGGCAAGCACAAAGACCGCGATCATCAAAACACTAAGCAAAGTCAACAGCTTTTTCGACATTTTTTCCTCCTCAGGAAATAAGATTAGGTAGGTATTCTTGCGGAAATAGACCTTGGGAAGAGAATATCTCTTATTAAGCACCTCCATCATTATTGATAGTTCAATTATACGTTAGGCTAATTGTCTATGCAACACTTGAGACACAGCCTGCACAACCGCGCCCATCCCGGGCGCGCGTTTGCCCAATACAGAAGTCATGATCGTCAGCGGCGAGGACGTTGCAGCAAGGCTTCGATCTCGCACGGCTTTACGCATCGGCTCGAGCAGAATATCCCCAGCGACCGAGACGCCTCCTCCTACAATGACAATGCCAGGGTTGAATAAATTAACCAGAGATGCCACGGCGGTTCCCAGTCGATAACCGGCATCGTTAATAATATTTTGCGCCAGCAAGTCGCCTTTGAAGGCAGCATCAATGACATGCTCGTAACTCAGGTCTTCGGTCAATGCATTCAGGTCCAGGATGGACTTTTGACCGCGTCGGATCTCTTTTTTCATCGTTTGGGCAATGGCAATGCCGCCAGCC
This sequence comes from Anaerolineae bacterium, assembly GCA_013177815.1. Classification (GTDB taxonomy): domain Bacteria; phylum Chloroflexota; class Anaerolineae; order Anaerolineales; family Anaerolineaceae; genus JABLXM01. Next base: position 3,368 of record JABLXM010000186.1, read on the forward strand.
AGCGACTCCAAACATCCGATATTGCCACAGGTACAGCGGGGACCGTTATCATCAATGGTAATATGACCGATTTCGCCGGCACTACCGGTGCTGCCGCGGTAGATCTGACCGTTCAGCAATAAACCGGCACCAATACCCGAACCGACCTTGACGAAAGCCAGATTATCATGCCGCCTGCCGGCTCCATACGCCCACTCACCCAGCGCGCCCAACTCCGCATCATTGTTCAAAGTCACCGGGATGCCATAGCGCGCTTGAAGTTCATCACGGATGGGGTAACGATTCCAACCCGGCATAATGGGCGGGGTATCCACCATGCCTGCATCAATATTAATTGGTCCAGGCACGCCAATGCCCATGGTGGAAACGCGAGAAAGCGGCACCCCAGCGAGATCCAAGACATGGTGAATCTGCTCATCAACGGCTGCCAACACCGGGAGCGGACCCTGATCAATGTGAATGCGCATTTCTGATTCTTGTATCACCCGCCCGGAAAAATCAGCCAGATAAGTCGAGATGTGCGTGGCGCCAATATCAATTCCGAGCGCCAACCCCATCTGTGGATTAATCTCCAAAGCCACCCGTCTCGAACGCCCATGCGAGCCGTTCATTTCTCTGACGACCCCACCCGCTAAGAGGTCATTGATGATGGTGGTCACCCCGGCGCGCGTTATCCCCAGCGCCTGGGATAATTCAATGCGGGACACGCCTCCGGGGATAAAGCGTATCATGTCAATAATGGTATGTTTATTAATATTTTTGATCGAGATCGAGGGATTGGGCAGGTAAATTGGTATCATGTCCAATGATATATCAAGTTATGTTAATCATTATAACATTTCTATATTTATTGTCAAGTCATTTAACATTATCTTAATACAAAATTCCCAGCCGTGACCAAACAGTAAAGTCAAGGGTAAAATATCGATATGCACGATGAATCCCGATGGCGTTTAATCCTGATGCCCGAATTGGATGGGGCAACCCAAATGGCTGTGGATGAGGCAATCCTTGACCAGGCAAGCGAAGACAGCTTTGTGCCCACACTAAGATTATATTCTTGGAAGCCAGGCTGCCTGTCACTCGGATATGCCCAACCAGTGAGCGATATCGACCTCGCGGCGCTCGAGATCGCCGGATGGGAACTCGTTCGTCGCCCTACCGGCGGGCGCGCTATTCTACATATCGATGAACTAACCTATGCGGTCATCTTGCCTCTATCCCACCCGGTTGCGGCAGGCTCGCTCATCGACAGCTATCAACGATTAGGGCAAGCCCTCCTGGCGAGTTTGAATCACCTGGGATGCGCCCCTCGTTCCGACGCACACTATGAAACACCATCGGGAACCAGGGGGAAAGCGCCAGTGTGTTTCGAGGTGCCATCCAACTATGAGATCACGGCTGACGGCAAGAAATTGATCGGCAGCGCGCAAGCACGGAGAAAGAACTCGCTATTACAACACGGTTCACTCCCACTCCACGGCGACCTGGCACGAATCACGCAGACGCTGGCAGTCCCGGACACCGAACGGCAAGAAGCGGCTGAACGCCTGCTACAACATGCAACAACGCTGGAGGGGGCAACCGGGACGGTTCACAGTTGGAACACCGCCGTTGAAGCGTTCACGCATGGATTTCAATCCACGTTTGGCATAAAGTTCCAGATAGCGGATTTAAGCGAACGGGAGCAACAGCGTTCCCAGGAATTGCGACGAACAAAATACACCCAAAGGGAATGGAATCACCGGGTATAGATCATTTAATCCGTGCTACTCAAGAATATCACTTCCGTATAACCGAACTGGTTGAAAAGGCGCTCCAAGTACACCTCGGCGTTGATTCCAGCCTGGTCAAGGATGCCATCCTCGATAGCAGCTTTCTCAATCTCAACTTCGGCAGCCCGCCGGGCAGCGGTTTCCAAATCAATGTTTCCCCTGGTCAAGATGCCTGTTTCGCGGTCATAAACATAGGATTTATCGTTATCCAGCGTTGCAATAAAAATCTCCGGTTCTGACAAACGCACA
>JABLXM010000187.1 GCA_013177815.1 Anaerolineae bacterium
GCTTCGCGCCAGGCACGCTCCAGCGCTGCCATCGTAACGACCTCGGTATCCAAGCCGATGGGATAAGAACGCGTCCAGGGCGGCGGCAGACGGTTGGCGCAAAAATCCACCTCCCGCGCCAACATCTCGCCACAGACATGATCGATCTCCAACGGGTCGATCAGGGGGCAATCGGCGGTCAGGCGCACCACCCGCTCAGCGCCCTGCTGGCGGGCAGCCTGGTAGACGCGGTCGAGCACATCGAAGGTGCTGCCGCGGTGCACCAGGATGTCATTTTCTCGGCACCAGGCAGCCAGCGCATCATCGCCGGCTTCGGCGGTGGTAGCAACGACGACTGCATCCACCGCGGCGGCGCGGCGGGCGCGTGCCACCACCCAGGCGAGCATGGGGCGATCCAGGATCGGTTCCATCACCTTGCCCGGCAGGCGGCTGGACCCCAGTCGGGCTTGAATAACGGCGAGCGTCTTCATAACGGAGCACCTCCCTGGCTGGGGTGATGGAGGGGAACTACGGGGCTGAGCTGCTCCCGGTCGATGTGATCGCCATCGAAGCAATAAATCGACCACGCTTGCGCTCCAATCTTGCCACGATAGAGCAGCGCGACAGCCACCAAGCCGCTGATGAAGACGACCATGACCAGCGCGAGCAGACCCAATTTCATGACACCGTCCACGGGCTGGCGAAGCGGAGCGCCTGGCGGTAGCCATTCAGCATGGTCTTGAAGTTCACATCCCAATCGGCTTTTTCCTCCGCCCGCCGGCGGGCAGCCGCGCCGATCACTTGCAGGCGGGGGTGTGCGGCAATCGCCAGCATACGTTCAGCCAACGCGCCGGCGTCGCCATCCTCAAAACGCCAACCCTGCCCGCCTTCTTCCACCCATTCACGGTTGCCGGGGATATCCGACACCAGCACGGGCTTGGCGCACGCCAGCGCTTCCATCAACGAGACGGATGAGCCATCCGTATGCGAAGCGCTGACGTAGCAATCGGCGGCGCGGTACCAGGCGGGCAGATCGGGATTGATGACCCGACCGCCAAAATGAGCGCGCTCCGCGCAATCACTTTCGGAGACCATCCGGCGCAAACCAGATTCGAGTGAACCAGAACCCAACAGCACCAGGCGAATGCTGGAATCCCGTTGCGCAGCTTGCAGAAAGCCCCGCACCACCACGTCGACGCCGTAGAGCGGTTCCAACGCGCGCAGCGAGAGAAAGATGAAATCGTCCTGCCAACCCAGGCGGCGGCGAATCGCATCGCCATCGCCGGGCGAGAAGCGCACCAAGTCTACACCCCAGGGGAATTGCACAACCGGTCGTCCGGAAAACCCCAGCTCGACGGCTTTTTGGCGCACGGCGTCACAATCCACAAAAAGAATCGTGGTCTTTTGTAGAACGGTACGTGTGGCAGCCGCCATTTGCGGGCTGCTGCCGGCATCCATCAGCAGGTCATAGCCGAAGGACAGCGCCACCATCGGCTGAAAACCCGAGAGCGCCGCCAGGTAGGCGCAGTTCTGTATCGGTCCGGCGTGGAGTATATCCGGCTGGGTCTGGCGGATGACCGCCTGCAAGGCGGGCACAAGGCTGGGCAGTTCGTCCAATGGATGATCACGGGTATCCCCCACCCAACGAATTACCTCCAGCAGCGCTGAAGAGGGTAATTCAGTCTCGAAGCCGGCATCTGCTCCCAGGCGCAACCACTTCACCGCCACCCCGGCAGAAAGCAGGGAGGTGATGAAACGCAGGTCGTGCATGGTCAGCCCACGGGAGAGATACAGCAAGCGCATTCAGGCTCCCAACATGGTCCAGCGCAGTTCCTTGCCGGCAGGAATATCCTCGCTGGCTTTGGTGCCTATGACTGCCGTGACCTGATCGGGCTTGATGGCGCCGGGCGTGGCGGGACGCAACACATCGATCATCTCGCGGGTTAGTTGCTCTCCGGCTTTGATCTCGCGCGCCGCGCGCAGGCAACGACGCTGCACCACCGCTGTCTCAAGCTCGTTGCCGGCAATGACCTTGTCGGCAGAGCCAAGTGCGCGTTCCAGGCGGCGGGTGTTCTCCACCATCTCCGCCCAGCTATCCGGATCCATGGCAAACTTGTGGTCGGGTCCTTCACGGTTGTTGTCATCGGTGAAGTGCTTTTCCACCGCGCGCGCGCCCAGAGTTACCGCACCCAGCACGGTGGCATGCCCAGGGGTGTGATCCGAAAGCCCCAGTACGATATCCGGAAACAACAGGCGGTAGGTCTCGAGCACCCGCAGGTTGATGTAATCGAAATTCTCCAGGCTGGCGGTGTAGTTGGTGTTGCACTGCATCAGGATCAGTTGGGGGTTGATCTTGAGGATGGCGTGCACCGCTTGTTGCACCTCGCCGAGGTTCGCGGCGCCGGTGGCAAGGATGACCGGTTTGCCCTTTGCCGCCATGCGTTCGAGCGCTTCCAGCCAATCGATCTCGCCGGAACCGATCTTATATGCAGGGACGTAGGGGAAGAGATGGTCAATGGCATCGAAATCATAGGGTGAGGAAAAATAGTGGATGCCAACTTCATCGCAGACCGACTTCAGTTCCTCCGTCCAGTCAAAGGAGATGGAAGCGTCCTGATAGACCTCGAAGACCGATTTCTTCCACCTGGCTTGATGGCTGACCTGCCCGCTCATGTTCCTGAAGCCATAATCCGAGACGATCTTGGACGCCTGGAAGTTCTGGAACTTGGCAGCGTCCGCGCCGCACTGCTTGGCGAGGCGAATCAAGTACTTGGCGCGCTCCAGGCTGCCATCGTGGTTGGCGGCAATATCGGCAATGAAGTAGGTGGGATGATCCAAGCCAATGGTGCGATCCAGAATCTGAATATCCATTGATTATCTCCTTTTCAACATCATGTCATACGGTCATATTGCCCGACAGGCGCTGCTCAAGCGGCAACTCCCAGGCTGGCAATGGCATCCGGCAAACCACTCAGGTAGCTCTGGTGGAAGCGCCGCAGCCCTTCTTCCTGATCCGGCAGGGAACGCCCAAGCTCGCGAACCAGCTTCGCGGTCGATAGCATCAGATTCGGCGAGCGGGCTGCCTTGAGCCCACCCTCCGTCCAGGAGGAAGGCGCAATCAGGGACGCATTCAACCCAAACCGCCGCGCAATGGCGCAGCCAAAATCGTACTTGCTGAGCGCTTGTGAACTGACGACGTGGTAAAGCCCGCTCAAACGCAGTTCCACCATCTCCAGCAGGATATCCGCCAGGTCGTCCACCACCAGCGGGCAGAAGAATACATCGGTGAAACCCCGCACCGGATTGCCATCCCGCAGGTTGTAAAAAAAGAACTCCGCCAGGCTGCGGGAGCGCGAAAGGCTCCAACCGTAGAAGTTGACGCGAGCCACGATTGCATCCCGGTTGGCTGCCATGACGTTCAACTCACCTTCACGTTTCGTGCGGGCGTAAACACCCAGCGGGTTGGGATCATCAGTCTCGCTGTAATTGCCGCGCACGCCATCGAATACGGCATCGGTGGATAGATGCACCAGGCGGGCTTTCGTGCGCGCAGCGGCATGCGCCAGTTCGCCCGGCAGCAGCGCGTTGACCTGTTGCGCCAACTCAGGGCGGTTCTCGCAGGCTTCCAGGTTAGCCAGGGCAGCGCAGTGCAGAATGATCTCCGGCTGCGCCGCAGCCAGCACGCGCTCAACCTCGCCGGGAGCCGTGAGATCGGCTTGGATGATGGGGAAGGAGGCAGATGGCAGCGGGTGGTTATTGACCACACCGGTCACCGTGTGCCGATGCGCAAATTGCATACAGAAATTCAATCCCAGCAACCCGCTGGCGCCCGTCACCAGGATGCGGCTCATTCCAAGGTACCCTGCTCGTACGCATTTTCGATGGGAGCGATGATGCGCTGAATCTGTTCGGTGGAAAGCCAGTCGGCATTCTCATTGCTGGCATAACGGAAACCATCCGGCAGCGATTTACCCAGGTTTTCCCAACCGTGTCCGAACCACAGGGCTTCAGCCGGCTGCACCACGAACATATCTTCCAACTCCACCGTGGTGCGGGCTTCATCATCGGAGATCAGCACCTCGTGCAGTTTCTCGCCGGGACGGATGCCGATGACTTCAACGGCTGCCTCGGGCGCAACAGCCCGGGCAAGATCGGTAACCGTCATGCTGGGAATCTTGGGAACGAAGACCTCGCCGCCCTGCATCTGCTCAACGCAGCGGATGACGAAACGCACGCCCTGCTCCAGCGAGATCCAGAAGCGCGTCATGCGTTCATCGGTGATGGTCAGTTTGCCTGAATTGCGCTGTTTGAGGAATACCGGCACCACACTCCCCCGGCTGCCCACCACATTGCCGTAACGGACGCAGGCGAAGCGGGTGGTTTTGCCGCCGGCGTAGGCGTTACTTTGGACGAACAGTTTTTCCGCCGCCAATTTGGTGGCGCCGTAAAGATTGACCGGATTGACGGCTTTATCGGTGCTGAGGGCAATCACGCGGCTGACACCGGCATCCAGGGCAGCATCGATTACATTGGAACTGCCGAGGATATTGGTCTTGATGGCTTCCATCGGGTTATATTCACAGGCGGGCACCTGTTTGAGGGCAGCGGCATGCACGACCACATTGACGCCCTGCAACGCCCGGCGCATGCGATCCAGGTCACGCACATCGCCGATGAAATAGCGCAGGCTGGGGTGTTCATAACCCGCCACGCGCATCTCGTGCTGTTTCAACTCATCACGGCTGAAGACAATGATCTTGGCGGGATGATATTCCTGCAACAGGATTTTGATACATTTCTTACCAAACGAACCGGTGCCACCGGTCACCAAAATGACTTTATCCTTCCAATCCATTGTTCCTCCTGATCATGGGGAGAGCTGTTTGCGCGTCACGGGTCTGCGCGGTGTGTGACGTGCAACCTCGGTGAACCCGGCACGCTCGAAAGCATCGAATGTGCCGTGATAGAGAAAGGCATCGGCTTCCGATTTGCCCTGCGTATCGACCGGGTATGCTTCGACGATGGCAGCGCCGGAGCGGCTGGCGTGCGCCGCCGCCGCATCGATGAGGCAGGTCATCAAGCCCTGACCGCGGTATTGTTTGCCGATAAAGAGGCATGAGATGACCCACACTGGCTGGTCGTCGATCGACCTGGCAACGCGGGAGGTCTTATAACGAGGATATTCGGCGCGGGGTGCAACTGCGCACCAGCCGGCAGGGTTGCCATCGACATAAGCCAAAACGCCGGGCTGGCTGCCGGAATCGACCACCTGCTTGAACAAGCGGTGATTTTCCTCGCCGCTGCTACGCTCGTATTCGCGCGATGTCAGACGGAACCACATGCACCAGCAGCCGCCCACGGCGCCGCGCGGACCGAACAACGCTTCCAGGTCCATCCAGCGG
>JABLXM010000188.1 GCA_013177815.1 Anaerolineae bacterium
AAGACTGAACCGCTACTTCCGGAGAGCGTACCGGATGATACTCATCCGATTGAACCGAGCGTTTGGGATTATTTCACCTCCTGGTTCAAACCACGTGACCGACGCATTCACCTTGGAGATTTCGATGGTACGGGCGAACTAACCAACCTGCCTAAAGAGCCGCCAAAAATCATTGCACCACAAGCGCCCTCGCTGCGAGCCTCCAAACCTTACCCGCTGCCCTGGCGAATGCTGCTGGCGCTGGCTTTGGGCTTGATCGCCCAAAGCCTGCTCGAACCTCCTGACCAAAAACCAACAACTGCGATCATCCTTTATATCGCCTGCGGTTTACTGACCATTTGGGCAGTGCTGCGACAAGAATTCCGTTTCGAAGTTCTGAGTCCCGATGCGAAAGAACCCCCACACATCAAGATCCATTTATACCCGCTGATCTCCGGCATGATTTTGATGGTGGTTAGTTTCTTTGCTTTTAGCGGCAACCGCTTCACAACGCTCAACCTCTTTCTGGGTGGGATGACATTGTTGGCAATGCTACTGGCTTTTCGCTCTGGTGATGTCCGCCTAAGCGCCGGAGAGGCATGGCGGCGCATACGTGAGCAATTGTTTAAACCAAAACTCAATATCACGATAACACCCTGGCATTTGCTGCTGTTGGGTGTAGCCATTGTGGTCGTTTATTTCCGTTTTTACCAGTTGGACCAGGTGCCCGGCGAGATGTTCAGCGATCACGCCGAAAAATTGCTCGATGTCGCCGATGTGCTGGCGGGTCAACGACCGATATTTTTTCCCCGCAACACAGGGCGAGAAGCTATCCAGATGTATCTGACAGCCTGGATCGCCCAAACTTTCGGAACGGGTTTGTCGTTCATGAGCCTTAAGTTGGGAACGGCGCTTTCGGGTTTACTCGCCCTGCCATTCATTTACTTGCTGGGTAAAGAGGTGGGTGGGAAGCGTGTCGGCTTATTGGCTGCCCTTTTATGTGGCATTGCCTATTGGCCCAATGTTATCTCCCGGGTCGGCTTGCGTTTCCCCCTTTATCCGCTCTTTACTGCCCCTGTCTTGTACTTTCTCGTCCGTGGACTTAGGACAGGGCAACTGCGTCATTTCATCCTTTCTGGAATCTTCTTGGGGTTGGGCTTGCATGGCTACAGTCCCATGCGCATCATTCCCGTGGTCATCGTCATTGTAGTGGGCATCTATCTGCTTCATGCGCAGGCACGTGGAAAACGCTTGCAAACAATAACCGCCTTTGTCATCCTGGCTGTGGTCGCTTTCATCGTTTTCCTCCCATTGTTGCGTTATATGACCGAAGATCCCCAGATGTTTGCATATCGCGCATTTAGTCGATTGGGCACAACCGAGCGTGATTTTCCGGGCAACCCGATCTTGATTTTTTTGGACAATCTTTGGAAGGCGCTGACCATGTTCTTCTGGAAGAATGGTGAGATCTGGGTGCACTCGATCCCCGGTCGTCCCGCCTTGGATGTAGTCAGCGCGGTCTTGTTGTTCATGGGCGCTGTGACAGCTTTTATCCGCTATTTGCGCGAGCGGCACTGGTTGGATATCACGCTGTTATTACTGGTTCCTTTACTGATGCTGCCGTCGATCCTCTCGTTGTCATTCCCGGATGAAAATCCCAGTTTGAACCGAACCTCTGCTGCCATTGTCCCGGTATTCATCTTGTGCGCGCTTGCGTTGGATGCAATTTATCGGACACTGATCGAGCGTGCCTCCGGGCGCCTGGGTCGTTGGATTGCCAGTTCCTTTGTGCTGTTTCTGCTGGCGATGTCGCTCATGCAGAACCATACGCTGGTATTCGATCGCTTCAAGAATCAATTCCTTGCCGGCGCATGGAATACCAGTCAAATTGGTTTGGTCATCAGGTCTTTCGCAAACTCGAGTGGCACGCCGGAGAGCGCCTTCGTCGTTCCATATCCCCACTGGGTGGATACTCGCCTGGTCGGAATCAACGCCGGCTATCCATTGCGCGATTATGCCCTGTGGTCCGAAAGTTTCTCGGATACGAAAAATTTGGATGGTCCGAAGCTGTTCATCCTCAAGGTCGATGATCAAGAAAACTTGCAGCGTCTGTTGGAAATGTATCCCGAGTCAAATTTATATCGGTACCGTAGTCCGTGGGAAGGTAAGGATTTCTACGGGCTGTACACCTTGCGTTGATGTCGAAACACTGGGAAGATAACCGTATGATGAACGACCAACTACTAGAACGAGCTGCGCCGCGAAGTAAAAAAAACCGCACCTGGCTTTGGGTGGTGCTGCTGATCTATATCCTTTTGGTCGGTGCCTATTTCCGCTTCGTTGGTCTGAACTGGGACGAAACCTATCATCTGCATCCCGATGAGCGCTTCCTGACGATGGTCGAAACAGGATTGGAGCCGGTGGATAGTCTAAAGGATTATTTCGACACATCCACTTCTTCGCTCAACCCCAACAACCGTGGCTATGGCTTCTACGTCTATGGCACGTTGCCCATCTTCATTGTGCGTTATGTGGCTGAATGGACTAGCAGGGTGGGCTATGACCAGGTTCACCTGGTGGGTCGTTTCATATCTGCAAGTTTTGATCTGATGACGGTCCTGCTGGTATTCCTGATTGCTGACCGTCTCTTCAGGAACAAAGTTCTGGCATTGTTAGCCGCCGCTTTTTCCGCCGCCTCGGTTCTGCCCATCCAACTGGCGCATTACTTCACGGTCGATAGTTACACCAACTTTTTTGTATTTCTCGCATTCTACTTTGCCGTCCATTTCATGACCCTGTCTCAGCAATTTTCTGATTCTGATCAAGAGGAAGGTGCTTCAGGGGTTCGCGCCTGGATGCAGGTGATCCGACAGAACACCCAATCGTTGGCTCCGGCGGCGCTTTTCGGGTTGGCGCTTGGGATGGCAATGGCGTCCAAGATCAGTGCTGCCCCTCTCGCCATGCTTTTACCCGCCGCCGCGTTGATTCGCTATCTGCAACTTCCGCAATCCGAAAAGCAGACTGCCGCGATCGTATTCGTGCGTGATGTGGTTCTGGCTGCATTTATCGCTTTTATAACGTTCCGGATTTTCCAACCTTACGCTTTCACCGGACCGGGCTTTTTGGGAATTGGATTGAACGAGCAATGGCTGAATAATCTGCGGGAACTGGCGGCTCAATCCGGCGGTGATGTTGATTTTCCGCCTGCCTTGCAATGGGCGCGGCGTCCATTGTGGTTTGCTTTGTATAACATGGTAACTTGGGGCTTGGGGCTGCCGCTGGGGTTACTGGCTTGGGGCGCTTTTATCTGGATGGGAATTAAAATATTCCGCGGCGCTTGGCAGCAGCACATTTTGATCTGGGGCTGGACCGCTTTCTATTTCACCTGGCAATCGTTGAACTTCACGCGCTCCATGCGCTACCAGATGGCAGTTTACCCAACCTTGGCGATCATCGCTGCCTGGGGCATCCTGGCGCTTTGGAACAGTGCGCCCCGTGCCAAGATCAAACACCGTCTATTATCCAAGCCGGTGGTCAGGGGGGTGACGGTATTCATTGCGGCTTTGGTTGTTCTGGGCACATTTGCATGGGCATTCGCATTCACCCGTATCTACACCCGTCCGGTGACCCGTGTGGATGCCAGTCGTTGGATCTATGAAAATGTCCCCGGCGCGATAAACCTGGAATATGAGTTGGATGATGGCTCGTTGGCAAACCAACCCCTGGCTTTTCGTCTTCAATCAACCGTCACATCCCAACAACCGCTGCTGGTTGCCTTTGTCGCCCAATCCAATGGCACGCTTCGCGAAATGAATTTCTCGCATGTCCTCAACGCCACCCCCAACGGCTCTGGAGAGGTATTTGCGGTTCAGGCAACATTGCTCCCGCAGTCGGATAGCCAGGATGTTCTCGCAAGGGGGCTCATCGTTGGTCAATTTCCCCCTGCCAGTGATCCGCGCGGAGATCAATACCGATTGATTTTCGACCAACCCTATTCTCTTGAAGCTGGTCAACGTTACTGGCTGCGGGTCGCGCCGGTTGAGTCATATGTCCAGATTAATCTATCTGGTCCATTGAACATCGCCATCGACCGGGATGGTGATGTGGTCTATCAGTCCCTTCCAGAACCTGCCAACGCCATCCGCCAGGGAATGAATTACATGGTCAATTTTCAGCCGCGTCAGGATGGCACATTGACTGGGCTTGATTTCCCCTTGGTTGTCGATTGGGAGGCTGATCCATCTGTCAAAATCCTTTCCGCCACCATCACGTCCGGCGATTTGACCGACGTCCTGACCGAGGGCAAAGTCTCGGCAGATTTCATCGCCGGGGATGACCCGCGGGGTTCGCAATATGCCATCGATCTTGATCCACCCTTGGCGGTCAAGGCGGGTGAAAACTACCTTCTGAAGTTGGAAATTCTCTCCGGTGGCGGTTCGGTGGCTTTGTACAGCAAACGTCAGGTGATTGAGAGCACCTGGGATGACCCGTTGCCTCTACCGATGGCGGGATACAACCCCTTTGACTACGTCATGGGGCTGTATCGGTCGGACCTGAATTTCGAGATGTATTGGGACGATAATAAAGAAAAATTGGCGCGTTTCGAAACCGTTCTGGACCAAGCCGACTATATATTCATGAGTTCGAATCGCCAATGGGGGACGACCGTGCGCGTCCCCGAACGCTATCCGCTGACCAGTGCCTACTACCGCAATCTGCTTGGTTGCCCGCCGGATAAGGATATCGTCTGGTGTTACCGTGTGGCTGAACCAGGTATGTTTGAAGGCGCCTTGGGGTTTGAATTGGTGCAGGTGTTCACGTCGTACCCCAACCTGGGTGAACTGGAATTCAACACCCAGTTTGCCGAAGAGGCGTTCACCGTATATGATCACCCCAAAGTTTTGATCTTCCAAAAAACCGACGATTATTCACCGCAAAATGTGCGTGAAATCCTGCGTGCGGTCGATCTCTCTCAAGTTATTCACCTTACACCCCGCAAGGCATCCACATTTCCGGGCAACCTCATGTTGCCGCTGCAACGGCTGACGGTTCAGCGGGCGGGCGGTACTTGGTCGGATCTATTCGATTGGGATGCGCTTCAAAATCGCTATCCGCTGTTGGGGTTGCTGCTCTGGTATCTGGTGGTGTCTTTGATGGGTTGGCTTTTCTACCCTATTATGCGCCTGGCGATGCCAGGTTTGGCAGATCGCGGTTTTCCGGCAGTGCGCATGGGAGTCATGCTTGTAATGGCTTACCTGTCGTGGCTGGCTGGTTCAGCCGGCATACCGGTCACTCGCATATCCATTACTGTCATTGCGGTCATCATTGCCGCGCTGGGTTTGGTTCTCCTTCGCCTTCAGCGAGTACAACTCGCCGCCGAATGGCGCGAGA
>JABLXM010000189.1 GCA_013177815.1 Anaerolineae bacterium
AATTCGAATTTCGCCCCGGACCGATCATGAGTCAAATCATTCTGGCAGACGAGATCAACCGGGCGACCCCACGTACGCAATCCGCCTTATTGGAGGCGATGCAAGAGCGGCAAGTAACGATCGACGGCGTGACACACCCTTTGCGCCGCCCATTCATGGTATTCGCGACCCAAAATCCGGTGGAACTGGAAGGCACTTTTCCACTGCCGGAAGCACAAATCGACCGCTTCTTGATACGGGTGGTGATCGGTTATCCGGACCAGAGTGAAGAGAACCAAATCTTGCAGCGTTTCTACGCAGAGAGCCCGCTGAACTCACTCAGCCCTGTCATCAGCCTGGAAGAGATCATCGCACTCCAAGAGCGGCGGAAGCAGGTTTTGGTGGAAGAATCCGTACGGGACTACATCGTCCGAATCGCACGGGAAACCAGGGAAAACAGCGACATACAACTCGGCGCCAGCCCACGGGCGGCGCTGGCGCTGTACACCTCGGCGCAAGCGTTTGCGCTGATCTCCGGCAGATCGTACGTCATCCCGGACGATATCAAATACCTGGCGCCCGTGGTTCTATCGCACAGATTGATCATTTCATCTCAGGCACAACTGAGAGGACGGACATCATCCGAATTGATCGCGGATATCGTCGCCAGCGTCCCGGTGCCGGTGGAATCGCAGTAGCTTCGTGTCGCCCTCCTTATGGATATTCCTGGTCGTCGTCACGCTGATCGCCGGTTCAGTGCTGCAATCGCGCTGGTTGATCTTGAGCGCTACGGCATTGGGTGCATGGCTGCTGATCGCCTATTCATGGAAACGCTTGGCGCTGGCGAAGGTCATCTTTCAGCACCGATGGCGGTACCGGCGCGGATTCCCCGGCGAAGAAATCACGATAAAGGTCACTGTCGAAAACCAAAAGCCGCTACCGCTGACCTGGCTGCGAGTGACGGAACCCTGGCCTCACCAGGTATTCCCTGAGAAGGATGACGAAAAACGATCTTACACCGTCGAGCAGAATGAACTGGCGAGCCTGTATGCGCTAAGACCGAAGCAACGAATCACCCGGCAGCTCAAGCTCGAACTGGGCGAACGCGGGGTCTACAAGATTGGACCGGCAACGCTCGAGAGCGGCGACCCGTTCGGATTTTTCAGTACACAAAGGGAACAGGGCACGGTCGAAGAGATCACGGTCTTTCCTCGTTTACTGCCTTTTTCAAACCTGGGCTTGCGGAGCAACGATCCCTTTGGCGAACGATCGAGCAAGCGACGGTTGTTCTTCGACCAGAACCTACCAATTGGCGTACGCCCGTACCACCCGGAAGACGACTTCCGACGCATCCACTGGTCCGCGAGCGCCCGGACAGGCGAACTACAGGTGAAGGAATACCAACCCGTCAGCACGCGGGTGATGATGGTCGGCTTGAATGTGCTCACAACGGCAAAACCGTGGTTAGGTACACGGCGAAACCTGATGGAGCAACTGATCAGCACGGCGGCAAGCATATGTTACCAGGGGGTCAATGATGGCTACGCGGTCGGGCTGGTCTCCAACGGGTGCCTGACGCACGCCGATCACCCATTCATCCTGCCACCCAACCGCTCACCAGATCAACTGGCGACGCTGCTACACGCGTTGGCTGCGGTCACTCCCTACACAAGCGCATCATTCGAGGCATATCTCTTGAATGTAATGTCCAAAGTGCCATATGGCGCGACGCTGGTGCTGATCACCGGGCTGAATTCGGACACACTTTGGGCAACATTGCAACGGTTGATGAAATACCGCCCGGTCATCACCCTGATTTCATTGGATGAAACCCCGCCACCCAAGATACAAAACGTGAACATGGTGCATTTGCCATACCTGGAAGGGGAGATGGGCACGTGAGTTCGAGAGCAACCAGCACGCAGCCACCAGCGGTGACATGGCGATACCGGATTTGGGCGGAGATCACCGTACTCATCCAGGCGTTCGGCGAGGTCATACCGATGGCGCTGTGGGTGCAGCAACTGGGCAAGATCGAATCCGGGTTCCCGCTGACATTGAGCGTGTTCCTCAGCACCACCATCGGGATTTATCTAATCGTCAAACTCTACCAATACATCCAGATCAATCCTGGCGTCCGGTTGATCATTATTTTTGCATGGATGGCACTCAGCATCCCAATTTCTTACCATCTTTTGTACGAGATAAACGGTAATTTTATCAACTTCATCTTGAGCAGGATGACCGTGTCGAACTCGGCAGCAACGATGCTCCCCGCGCTGGCGATCCTGGTACTTTTTTGGCGCTTCACCTCGCTGGCAAGCCGGCTTCCGGAGGCAAGCGATCTCGGAAAAAGCTTGCAGGCACAGTTGATCCTGGTCTTTCTCTTTGGCATTGCTTTCCCAAGTTACAGTCAGGGTTACGGTCTGGCGGCATTCTATCTCATCGTTTTACTGGGCGTCATCAGCTTCATGACCCGCAAAGTTGCCAGCCTGGGAGAGCTGCATGGTGGGCGATTGCCATACATGGATCATCAATGGGGGCTATGGATGGCGGCGATTGCAGCGGCAGTACTGCTGGCGGGGCTTGGATTGGGCTGGTTGTTCAACGGCAGGTTATCCATCCTGGTGGGTCAGGCGACGGTGCTGATTGTGTTTGGGCTGATTGCCTTGATCGGGGTCGTGCTTTCCCCGGTTCTAGTGCTGATCTTCCTGGGAATCAATATACTCTCCGATTACTACGCCACCCAGACCGGCAGTGAACCGGTGGACCTGATGGGAACCGAAAATTTCAACCGCATGTTCGAAGGCGCAACATCGCGAGAATCGCTGGGACCATTTTTACAAAGCATCGAACCTTACCTTTGGGCGGGTTTAGTAACCCTGTTACTGATCATCATCTTGTGGTTGGCGCGACGGCAGATGATGCTGCGCGCCATCCCAGTGGAAACCGATGCCTCAGGCTCGACTTCAACGGCAAGAAAAAGAACGCCCAAGACACTATCACGGCAGATACGGGAGCGGCTACGACCCGGCGCTTTCTATCAATCCGCACGAATCCGATGGATCTACGCCCGGTTATGCCTGCTCGGTAAACGGCTGGGAGAAGTTCGCCATACAGCAAACACACCCCAAGAATACCTGGAGCGCCTGAACCACATCTTCCCGCAACACAAGGCGGGGCTGGCATTGATCACTGCAACGTACCAGACAGTACGGTATGGACAGATGCCGGAGGACCCTGCGATCCTGCAGACGGTTGAAGATCACTGGAAGATGATCCAACAAAGCGGTCGAATTCAACTTAGGAAGCAACGACGCGCGAGGAAGAAATGACCTGCGGGGGGCAGGTTTGCGTTATTGCGGGAACAAGCCCAGGATAGTGGAACCCCCGTAGGCAAAGATAGCCATTTTGAGCATCTTGCCGATGGCACTCCAAATCAAATAGCGATACCACGGCATCTTCAACATGCCGGCAGTGATGCCTGCCACATCAAACGCCGGGTTGGGGATAAAAGCCAATACCAGAATGGTCACGTCACCATATCGTCGCATCCAAGAGACCAAGCGATCGTGCCAATCCGACCGCTCGACGACGCCCTGACCGCTATAACCCGCGAGATAACCGGTCAGTTCCCCGATGGCAGCGCCACAACCCGCGGCGACAGCAACCCAAAACGGATTAAAGACCGCCCCCATCGCAGAAGTGATCAAAACACCGGGGATGGGTATGATGATGGTGGCATTGGCGATGATGGAGATCAGAAACATGCCCGGATACCCGACCACTTTCAACTCGCCAATGCGTTCGCGATTTATCAAGATGATGATGGTAATGGAGACAACGAAGACGAGGATAAGCGCCCGGAAGATTTTTTTTCGAGTTTCCGGGCTCATCTGGTCGCCATTGGTCGCAGCAGATCTTCGATGCGTGCAATGACCATTTCCAGCGCGACCTCATTCAACCCACCTTCCGGGATGATGATATCCGCATAGCGCTTGGAGGGTTCGACAAATTCCAGATGCATGGGACGTACGGTATTGACGTACTGGTGTATGACCGTTTGGGTGGTGCGTCCCCGCTCGGCGATATCCCGCTCCAACCGGCGAATCAAGCGGACATCGGCATCGGTATCGACAAAGATCTTGACATCGAACAATTCCCGCAATTCTTTTTCCGCGAATATCAAGATGCCCTCAACCATGATCACCCCTTGTGGCTGAATGACTTTTACTTCATCCGTCCTGGTGTGCCGGGTGAAATCATAGATCGGCAGGTTGATGGGCAACCACTGCTTAAGAGCGCGGATGTGGGCAATCATCAATTCGGTTTCAAGGGAATTGGGATGATCAAAATTAACCTGCTCGCGCTGAATCAAGGGTAACTGCGATAGGTCCTTATAGTAGGCATCATGGGGCAAGAAAGCAATGCGGTGCGAGCCAACCCGTTCAAGAATGACATTGGCAACAGTCGTCTTTCCTGAACCCGATCCACCGGCAATCCCGATGACAAGGGGCGAACGTTTTTCGGTCATACCGCAATTATACCTGCGAGCTTCCCAAAGACGAATATAAAGACCAGGAGCAATAATGCAATGATGATGCACGTGAGTACCAATTCAACCGCGCTACGGCTGGCTCTTTCCTGGTAGATCTCATGCGCGATCAATTGCCTGCCTCGCGGACCGGTAAAAATGACGATCGATAATCGCAACAGATTAAGAAAAAGGGGAACCAACAGAAAGGTGAGGCAAAACAACAACCAGGATTGCATCTTCAATACACTCGCAAACGACCATAAACATCACCAAGAAGGAAAACCCCCTCTCATGCGAGGAGAAGCGATAAGCCACCAATGGGACTCGAACCCATGACCTGACGTTTACGAAACGCCTGCTCTACCAACTGAGCTATGGTGGCGCAGCCGAGATTATACCAGTTGTAATATCAAACGAGCAATACTCGACTACAATAGGGGCATGCGAATCGCCATGTTATCGTACCATACCTGTCCCCTGGCGACATTAGGCGGGAAAGACACCGGCGGCATGAATGTTTATGTGCGGGACCTCACCACCCAGCTTGGCAGGATGGGCGTTCACGTGGACGTATTCACGCGCTCACAGGACGACCACGTTCCACAGATCTTGCACGACCTGGGTTATGGGAATCGGATCGTGCATATCCCGGCGGGACCACAAAGCCCGATCAAAAAGGGCGCATTGATCTCTCACCTGGACGAATTTGTGGACGGGATCATTCGTTTCACACAGCACAAGAACCTGTCTTACGACCTGATCCATAGTCATTATTGGCTCTCCGGTTTGGCGGGGCTGAGGCTGCGAACAACCTTCAA
>JABLXM010000019.1 GCA_013177815.1 Anaerolineae bacterium
ATCAGATCAATGGTTTCATAACCAACACCGAAGACCTGTGGTAAAAAGGCGCCCACCAAACCCACCAGCAAGCCCCCCAGGGCTGGTTTCAACCAGGCTGGCATCTTAAGCGCAGCAAACCGGTCGCGCGCCTGGAACAACAAGCCGATATACGCTACCGAGACCAGCCCGGCGAGCACACCCAGCACCAGGTAGAGCGGCAACTCCAGCCCGGACTGTACGGGGTAGGCGGGTACGCGGAAGGCTGGTTGCGCCCCGCTGACAGCCTGGGTGAACACCGATGAAACCACGGCAGCCAATACGATCAACCCCAGCGAACCGCTGCTGATCTCACCCAGAATGACTTCCAAGGCAAAGAAAACACCGGCGATGGGCGCATTGAAGGCTGCCGCAATGGCACTGGCGGCACCGGCTGCCACCACGGAACGCATGCGGTCTTCGGTGAGGTGCAAACGCTGACCGATGAAGGATGACAGGTGCGTGCCAATCTGAACGGATGGATCCTCCGGACCGACAGAAGCGCCACTGCCAATGGAAATCGCCGCAGCCATGATCCGGGCAGGCAGCAGCGCGACAGGCAAACGCCCGCCAGCCAGCGCGACGGCTTCCATGATGCCTGCCACGCCGTGGGATTTTTCCTTCTTGACGGTGCGCGCAACCAAAAGCCCCACCACCAAACCACCAACGACCGGCGCCAGCACCATCAATAGCCTGCCGGCGCTTTCAGGGAAGGCGCGCGGAATGAGGGTAAAGAACAGATCCTGAAAAAAATCCACCAGTAATTTGAAAAACCATACCCCCGCGCCGCTGGCAAACCCAATCGCCAACGCCAACATACCGAGCGTGAACCACTCGGAATGGGTGATCTTGTCCCTGATCTTCTGCAATATCACGATCATCGTCCTTGTATTTCGGTGGGCAATATGGGCGATTATAACCGATGGTCATCCGGCGCTTTCCCGACCGATTGGGTCAATGAGGCATCATGACCGGTTACCATCTGAGACGGCAATGTCCTTATAATGATAACATTCCAAATGAAAGGTTCGCTCGCATGGACGCCTACCAGTGCATTCTCACCCGCCGCAGCATCCGCAATTATCGCGATGTAACCGTTGAAAAAAGGCTGATCGACCAATTACTGCGTGCCGGCATGCACGCTCCATCCGCCCGAAACACGCGACCGTGGCATTTTGTCGTAATCCAAGACCACGCCGCGTTGGCGCGGTTGGCGGAAATCCACCCATCCGGCAAAATGCTCAAGGAGGCAGCGCTGGCGATTGCGGTGTGCGCGGATGAACAACGCCAACCGATGGAAGGCTACCAGGCGCTGGACTGCGCCGCCACCACTCAAAACATCCTGCTGGCTGCGCACGCATTGGGGTTGGGCGCGGTATGGCTTGGCATCTACCCGCGCGAGGAACGCATCGAGATGCTGGCGGCGTTCCTTTCACTTCCGGCGCACATCCACCCGGTAAGTCTGATCAGCGTGGGCATACCGTCCGTCATCACGCCGGAGGTTGACCGGTACGACCCATCCCGGGTGCACTACGAGACCTGGTGACCGTACGCATCGTGAGGTTGACTGAAAGCCATTTCGTCAGGCAATGCTTTTCTAAATTGTCGCCTATGAACGCGTAAAATCATCAATTGGAAGTGGGAAGCATCATTCCTGCGTTGCAAGCCGCAGGACGTTGAGGATCACTTCCACCGCCTTATCCATCGATTCAACCGGGATGTACTCATAACGCCCGTGGAAGTTGTGTCCGCCGGCAAAGATATTTGGGGTAGGCAAACCCATATACGTCAGGCGCGCGCCGTCGGTGCCACCGCGAATGGGAACGATGTGCGGCTGAATGCCCGCTTCCTGCATGGCGCGTTTGGCAAGTTCAACCACATGGAAGACTTTCTCCAATTCTCTCCGCATGTTGTAATACTGATCTTCCAATAACATGGTGATGGTGCCCTGACCGTACTTCTGGTTCAGGGAGGCGACAGCCGCGGTCATAGTCTGCTTGCGACGCTCGAAGATGGCAGAGTCATGATCACGGATAATATAGCTCAAGCGTGCCTCATCAACACTGCCTTCGAAAGGTGCGATCATATAAAAGCCCTCATAGCCCTCGGTGTATTCCGGTCGCTCTTTGGACGGCAACAGGTTGTGCAATTCGATCGCCACCTCGATGGCGTTGATCATGACGCCCTTGGCATCGCCGGGATGTACGCTACGACCCCGGATCATGATTCGGGCGCGGGCGGCATTGAAATTCTCGAAGTTCAATTCCCCGATCTCACCGCCATCCAGGGTGTAGGCAAAATCGGCACCAAACTTTTCAACATCGAAACACTCCGTCCCGCGGCTGACCTCTTCATCCGGCGTGAAGCAAACCCTCACCACTCCATGCGGAAACTCAGGGTGCATTTGCAGGTGGGCGAGGGCGGATATGATCTCGGCGACGCCGGCTTTGTCATCCGCGCCCAGCAAGGTGTGACCATCGGTGACCACCAGGGATTGCCCTTTATACTTCAACAAGTCCGGGTAGTCCATTGGCGACAGGATGATCTTTTCCTCCGCATCCAGGACGATATCGCCGCCATCATAGTCCGAAACGATCCTGGGCTGCACATTGGCGCCGCTAACCTCGGGGCTGGTATCCAGATGAGCAATCAAACCGATCACCGGCAACTTTTTGGTTTGGTTGGATGGCAGCGACGCCCAAACGTAACAGTGCTCGTCGACGTAGGCATCGTTCACGCCCAACGCCTGCAGTTCAGCCACCGCCATATGAGCCAGGTCAAATTGCTTGCGGGTGCTGGGCTGCTCCTCGGAGTCCAATTTGGACTGGGTATCCACCCGCACATATCGCAGGAAACGCTCCAGAGTCGAACTCACTTTGACCTCCAGAAATTTATTTGATTTCACCAGATGATGAACGGGGGAAGTTTATCACAAATCGAAAAAACTCTAACCTGATATTAACTTTCAGGTGTTGAATTTTATATATAAAAATGATAATATTTATCTAGTTTATACAAACGTTTAGCAACCTATGTTAAAGGTGGTAGACATGCAAACCGTAGCCGAACTATCCGATGAACCCAAATACACCATCAAATCCGTCTTTTCTCAAACCGGTATCCGTCCGGTGACGATCCGTGCCTGGGAACGGCGACATGAGGTACTCAATCCACACCGTTCGGAAAATCACTATCGGTTATATTCCGACCAGGAGGTGGCGATCCTGCGCTGGTTGAAGAACCGGGTGGAAAACGGCATATCGATCAGCAGCGCGGTCAGCGAATTACGGTCAATGATACGCAACGGCATCTGGCCCGAAGCCATCCCCACGCTGGTGATGCCGGCAGAGAAAAAACCCGCCATCCCCGCCGAGCAAATCGCACAGCAATTATACGATGCGTTGGTTGCAACCAATGAGGACAAAGCCTCGGACCTGCTGCGGGACGCCAATCACATGTATGACCTGATAGAGTTCTTCCAGAAAATCATCATACCAACCCTGGCGAAGATCGGTGAGAGCCGCTATTTCGGTCGCATCAGCATCTCCACCGAGCATTTCGCAAATAGTTATCTGCACGGCAAGTTGCTTTCGATCATGCAGACGCTGCCATCGCGACGCATCGCGCAGCATATCCTGATCGGCTGTGCCCCTGGAGAACAACAAGAGATCGGCAGCCTGATGTTCGCCACCCTGTTACGCGAAGCCGGTTTCCGGGTCGAATTCCTGGGCGCCGATATCTACCTGGATGACCTGGTGGATTACGCCCGTTTGGAGCGCCCGGATATGGTCATCCTCTCCGGCGTCAGGGAAGACTCCATCCCAGATATCAACAACATGGTCAAGAACCTGCAAAAACAGCACCCGGCACCGCTCTTTGGTTACAGCGCAAAGGATTTCAGTGATGACACCGCTTTGCACAAAATGATCCTGGGAAAGAACCTGGGAGAAGCGTTGGATGCAGCCCTTGGCAATGTGCAGATGCTGATGAAAGGTCGCTCACACTCACGCAACCGCGCCAAAACGATGGCTGAGATGATAATCGACTGACTCTGCCGGCATCTCGGAGGCATCGATGTTGATAGACAGGCTGATTGTGTGGCACACGGTTGCCATGATGGATGATGGCTTATCGCGCGGCTCGCCCCGCCACCAAAACCGCTGAGTTATTATTTTTCCCTGGCAACGCTTTACAAAACATCGAAATATTCACTTAAGGTTGCCAAACTTATGCGATCCTATGTTTGTTGATATATTAAGAATACCGATAAAGAATGATACAAAATTGAACGATATCAAATCGAATGATAGCCAATTCCCGGTCTACAATATCAAAGCAGCGGCGCGATTGACCGGTCTACTGCCTGTGACGTTGCGCGCCTGGGAACGCAGGTATGAAATACCGACGCCGCAACGCGGCAGCCAGGGGTACCGGTTATATTCCGACCATGATATTCGTATCCTGCGCTGGCTGAAACAACAGGTCAACAGCGGCATGAGCATCAGCCGGGCGGTCGAATACCTGAGAGAATTACGCTCGCAAGACCAGGACCCAACGCAAATAGAAACAAAGGATGAGATATCCCGGGCACCCTCCGCAGCGCTATCCACCAGCGCTATGGAACTGGAGCACGCCCTGGTCAGGTTCGACGAGAATTTCGCCTCGAGTGTCCTGCAGCAGGCATCGAACCTGCACCCATTGGATCAGGTATTGACCGGCGTCATCGAACCCTGCCTGGTTGCGATCGGCGCAGCCTGGCAACGGGGGGAGCTTGCTGTTGCAGTGGAGCATTTCGCCACCCAATTCGTCATGAAATATTTGATGATGCTGGTATCTGGTTTTGCTCCCCCAACCCACAATGATGTCATCATCGCGGCATGCGCACCCGGCGAAACGCACCAGGTTGGATTGATGATGTTGACAACCCTGCTGCGCTGGCGCAGTTGGGATGTCCTGTACCTTGGCGCAGATTTGACCCTGGAAAACCTGGAGACTGCGCTGCGCCCATTGCGCCCGCGCATGCTACTGTTCTCCGCCACGCGACAGCAAAATGCCGAGAATATGTTTGGGCTGGAGAAGATCATACAAGGCTTCTCTAAACCGTCGCCAATCGTGGTCCTGGGAGGACATGGTTTCGATGCAATGGATCTTGCATCCCTGCCGGCGATTTACCTCGATATGCCGGTCGACCAGGCTGTCAGAAGGATCGAAGGTATGTTACTGAGCAATTGACATTGACTCCCGCGCCGGGTCGATGTGTAGGAAGATGCATCTCACGCGGATATTTGACCAGGTACCGGCGCATTGATGTCAACAAACGCATGGGGTATATATAAACCGGTTTCAAGTGTAAAATGAAATTCAAGAGCTGACGACCGGGAGGAACGAGGATAATGAAGAAAAAGATCATCATTATCGGGAGCGGCTTTGGCGGTCTTGGGGTAGCATGTCGGCTGGCTTCTCACGGGCACGATGTGGAAATCTTCGAAAAACGCGACAAATTGGGTGGACGCGGCTACGTCTACGAGATCAACGGCTTCAAATTCGATGGCGGTCCGACCGTCATCACCGCCCCATTCATGTTCGACGAGATATTTGAATTGGGGGGCAAGCGGCGGGAGGATTACGTCGAATTCGTTCCCTGCGACCCGTTCTACCGCATATTCGACCATGACAAGCGCAAATTCGATTACAACAACAACCACGAATTCATAGTCAACGAAATCAAAAAGGTCAACCCGGGCGATGCGGCGGGCTATGACCGGTTCATCCAAACGACCAAACCGATCTTCGAAAAAGGGTTCGTGGAGTTGGCGGACAAGCCCTTCTTGAAGATTGGCGACATGATCAAGATCATCCCGGATTTGCTCCGACTGCAATCCCACAAATCAGTTTACAACTATATCACCCAGTTCGTGCAGGATGACTTCTTGCGGCAGGTGTTCTCGTTCCACCCACTGCTGGTGGGCGGAAACCCGTTCGAAACCACCAGCATTTACGCCATGATCCACTACCTGGAACGCGAGTGGGGTGTCTTCTACGCCATGGGCGGCACCGGCGCCATCATCCAGGCGATGAGCAAACTCTTCAATGAAATGGGCGGCAAAGTACGTTTGAACACGCCTGTCAGCGAGATCCTGGTGCAAGGACGGTGGGTGACCGGCGTACGACTGGCAGATGGGAGCATCCACAGCGCCGACGTGGTCATCTCGAACGCCGACGTGGCTTATACCTATATGAACCTACTGCCGTCCGTGCGCCGGGTGATCAACTCCGACCTGCGCTACCGCAACTCGCGTTACAGCATGTCGCTGTTCGTGATCTATTTCGGCACCAAGAAGCGCTACCGGGATTGCGGTCTGGCACATCACAACATCATCCTCAGTCACCGCTACCGCGAACTGCTGGATGACATCTTCAAGAAAAAGATCCTGGCGGATGATTTCTCCCTCTACCTGCACATGCCGACCTATACGGACCCCTCGATGGCGCCTGAAGGCAGTGAATCCTTCTATGTACTTTCCCCAGTGCCACACCTGGGGGCGGATATCGACTGGATAAAAATGGCAAAGCCCTACCGCGACCGTATCTTGACCTTCCTCGAAGAGAATTACCTGCCCAACCTGCGGGCAAATATCGTTGCCGAACACCACATCGACCCCGTTCACTTTCAGAACACGCTCAACAGTTACAAGGGTTCAGCTTTTTCGATCGAACCGATCCTGACGCAATCCGCCTGGTTCCGACCGCACAATCGATCGGATGAAGTGGACAACCTGTATTTCGTCGGCGCCGGCACCCACCCAGGCGCAGGGCTGCCGGGCGTACTATCGTCCTCGATCATAGCGGAGAACCTGATCCAAAACGATACCTGATTTACTTTGAGGGGTTAATATATTTTAGGGTATCTGGCATGAAAATGTTGACAAAATTCACCACCACAGAATTCAGGGTAGCCAAAAAAGAGGTCGAAAAGGTCATCCGGCGGCACTCCAAGACCTTCTTCTTCGCAACGGGTCTACTGCCGGTGCAATCGCGCCAGGCGATTCGCGCGCTGTACGCCTTCTGCCGGGCTACGGACGACCTGGTGGACCGCACTGAAGCCACAACGCAGGATGTTGAAAATTGGCGCGCCAAAACGGACCTGCCACTTTCGCAACAAACCGATCCCAACCTGCTGCTGTGGACGCAGGTGCGCCAGTGTTACCGGGTCAACCGGCGCTACGAGAACGAGTTGATCGACGGGGTTTCATTCGACCTGACGCGCAAAACCTACGCCACCTGGGACGCCCTGGTGCAGTATTGCTACCACGTGGCTTCGACGGTGGGGTTGCTCTCGATCCCGATCGTCGGTCTTGCCCCAAGCGCAACCATGAGTGACGCCCTGCCCTATGCCGTGAACCTGGGGATCGCGCTGCAACTGACCAACATCTTGCGCGATGTGGGTGAGGACTTGCAGCGTGATCGCATCTACCTGCCGCTGGAAGATCTACGATCCTTCGACCTGACTCCAACGGATATCCGCAAACAGTTGGTGGATGATCGTTTCCGCGCCCTGATGCGCTTCCAGATCAAGCGCGCTGAATACCTATACGAAATATCATTGCCGGGCATCCGCTACCTGGCATCTTCTGCGCGGCAGGCAGTCGGCGTGGCAGCATTGCTTTACCGCGCCATTCTGGATGAGATCGTAAAACTGGATTTCGATGTCTTCAAGCATCGGGCGCATACCACCTTTTGGCAGAAGGTGTCGATGCTGCCCGGCATCCTGCGACAAGTACGTAACATGCCCATGCCGGGTGAACCACCCGTCATCCCCTTATCATACATATAAACATTGATGGAATAAATTCGCTTCGCAGTTCTCACCGCAAGGATGATCTATTCATCGTTCATGCACCCCGCCCGCGCATCATCATGACGGCATCTTGCCGGCATTCGTCAGGGCGAAGGGCTTGCTATTCGCCAATGCCGCACAACCGTTCCGAAAGTTCCCATAATCGGCTGGCTTCGGCTTCCCGCAAGGCATAGGCGCTGGGAGCTTTAGGTCTAGAGTCCTTCCAGTAAATCCCGGGGAAGCTTGCCACCGATGGATCGGTTGCCAGGTGAACCGCCGTGGCGGCGCCATACTCGGGCGACTTGCCACCGCGCCGGCGACGATCCCAGAACCAGGCGACGATACCGCTGGTGCCTTTCATCCCGATCTCTGTGTTTACCAGCCCCGGGTCGGCGGCATACGCCCGCACGCCGCTGGCGGCATGGCGGCGATTGAACTCGGCGGTGAACATGACATTGGCAAGCTTGCTTTGCTTGTACGCCAGCAGGGTGTTGTAATTTCGCCGCAGCATGACGTCCTTCCAGTGGATGCGCGTGTTGCGATGTGAGGCGGAACTGACGGTCACCACCCGCGCCGGGGCGCCGGATGCCAGGTTGGGCAATAATTCCAGTGTCAACAAGAAGGTCGCCAGATGGTTGAGGGCGAATTGCAACTCATAGCCGTCTTCGGTGGCGGTGTACCAGTTGGCAATCGCGCCGGCATTGTTGATCAGCGCCGCCAGTTGACCGGAGTAAGCGGCACCCAGGCGCATGCGCAGGCGGGCTGCCAGCTCGCGCACCTGGGTTTGTGATGATAGGTCTGCGATCTCGAAGGCGATGCCGGCGCCGGGCACGGCAGCCGCAATGCTGGCGGTCGCCTGGTCACAGCGCTCTGGCGAGCGACCCACCCCAATGACATCGATACCTTTGGCACACAACGCGGTGGCAATGGCTAAGCCAATGCCGGACGATGCGCCGGTGACGACCATGACTTTTCGATTGGCAGAATAGGTTTTCATATTATCCATTCATATTATTATTAACAATATAACCATTTGGTTACACCAATTAGTATAACCAATTGCTTGACTTTTTACAAGGTTCTCGGTATCATGACTTTATTGTAAACAATACGAAATCTCAGTGAGGCAACCATGACACGGTCGTATATGATGATCACAGGCGCAACCGGCGGGCTGGGCAAGGCGTTCGCCGCCGAGTGCGCAATGCGCGGTTGGAACCTGCTGCTGACCGATATTCAGCCAACGCCGCTCACCCACCTGGCGCAGGGATTGGGCAATCTCTATGGCATCGATGTGCTGACACACGCCTGTGACCTGTCTTCGCCCGAAGCGCGCGACCAGATGTGGGCGCAGATCGACCAATTGGGAATCCGGTTGCGGGGGTTGATCAACGTGGCGGGGTTGGACTATGAAGGCATGTTCCTGGAACGCGATACCCAACAAATTCGGACCATATTACGGGTGAACGTTGAATCCACCCTGGAAACCACCCACCACGCATTGCACCTGCGGGAAAAGGGCGGCACATTCCACGTCATCAATGTCTCCAGCCTGGCAGCGTATCAACCGATGCCGGTGAAAGCCGTCTACGCCGCCTCAAAACGGCTGCTGCTGGACTTCTCGCTGGCGATGCACCACGAATTGCGCCCGCACGGCGTCGTGGTCACCGCCCTGTGCCCGGCGGGCATGCCGACCACCCCGGCTTGTGTCGAGGGCATCCGGGCGCAGGGCTGGTTAGGCAGGCTGACAACCGTGAACACCGGCGATGTGGCAGCGCAGACGCTGAACGCGACCCTGGCAGGGCGGGCAGTCGTGATCCCCGGCGTCTTCAACCGCCTGCTCCAACTGGCGTCCGGGCTGCTGCCGCCCTACCTGGTCTCCTACCTGGTGGGTCAGCGCTGGCAGAAAGCACGCGAGCAGCGGCGCGATCCCGCCCTCATCCAACTGCCTGATGTGAAAATATCCGTCAAACTTGCTAAAATCGAACCAATGTCATAATGCAAAAGGTGAATATCTGATTGGATGATAGAAATCGACCAAAGACGGTATTGATCAGCGGCGCGGCGGGGGGCTTGGGCAAAGCCTTCGCAAGCGAATGCGCCGCGCGCGGTTGGGATGTGGTGTTGGTGGACGCCAATCAGGATGCGCTGCCGCGCCTCCAGGTTGGCATGAGGCGCATGTTCGGCGTTGACGTTGCCATCATCGCTTGCGATTTGACCAACCCGCAGGAACGAAATGCGTTGTGGGAGCAGGTGCGTTCACGATTTGGCACGCTGCATGGGTTGATCAACGTGGCAGGCTTGGAGTACGAAGGTCCCTTCCGCGAACGCACATTGGAGGAACTGCGCACCATCATCCGACTCAACATCGAAGCCACGGTCGAAAATACACACCAGGCATTACAACTGCTGCCAACCGGGCAACACGCATTCATCATCAATATCAGCAGCCTGGCTGCGCTCTACCCCATGCCGGTCAAAGCTGTCTATGCGGCTTCCAAACGGTTCCTGCTCAATTTTTCGCTGGCGCTGCATCAGGAACTCAAAGGAAATGGCATCCACGTACTGGCTTTAAGCCCGGCTGGTCTGCCAACCCATCGCGCGGCGCTACAGCGTATCCAATCGCAAGGGTTGGCAGGGCAATTGACCACCACCAACGTTGGCACGGTTGCCTGGCGCGCGATCGATCACACTCTGGCAGGCAGCAGTACATACGTTCCCGGCGCCATCAATCGCATTATCTACCGGTTAGCTGCCATCGTTCCCGCAGATCTGGCAGCATCTTTCGTCCAGAGGCGATTCATGAAAGCATTGCACGCCCGCCGGCAGCAGGGATTGGTGGAAAATTTCAATCTGCCACATAACGATCCACGTCGTGAGGCAACCCTTCCCGGCAGCAGGGAGGAGATAACCAAGCCATGAAAGAGCAGCCTACCAAGCAACATATTCTGATCTCGACCATCAATGCGATCGAGAAACATGGGGTGCACAACCTGACCACGCGCTTGATCGCCGAGGAGGCTGGCGTCAATAACGCTGCGTTGCATTATTACTTCGGCACAAAAGAGGAACTGATCAATGAGGCGCTGGTAATGACCTTGCAAAACTGGATGGAGGATACCAACGAAATCCTATCACGTCCGCTCGACCTGCGGGTGCGGTTGACAGCCCTGCTGGAATACCTGACCGAGGGCAGCATGCGTTATCCCAACATCATCCGCGCGCACCTGTTCGATCCGATCATGAACTGCGCCTCAGAAGGGACGTTCCTGACTTTGTACGCTTTCTGGTTGGACCGTGTCAGTGGGGAATTGACTTCCGAACAGCCAGGGCGGGACGCAAATTTGATCCGTTTCGAGGTGCACGGCGCGTTGATGGGGTTATTGATGGCGATCCTGCTGCAAAACATCCCCCACAGCCCACTTGGGCTGAATATCCAGGACACACACCACCAGCGCGAGGTGATCGATCGGCTGGTCGAGACCATTCTGGATGACAGGCATTAGCCCAGCCTGATCGGGTTATCTCAGACCTGACCGGCTTCCTTTTGCAGGCGGTGACGCTGCTGACGGTACAGCAGGATGGCGCGATCACTCTGCATGATCTTCTCACCCATTTTCAGGTCGGTCTTCTTGGGCATCTGATGGCTCACAATGCGGCGGTCCTGGTTGGCGATGACGATATTGCCCCACTTTCCAACCAGGTTGACCAGGTCGCGTAAGACCGGCAGGGACATGAAGCGCTGGTAGAACCGCAGGTATAGCACACCATTCTCCTCATCCACCGGCGCAAACATGGCGGTGACGCGCACGTCATCACTGATCCAGTTATGCCAAAGGTTTGGAAAACGAAATTGCAGGAACGGGTGGCGGGTGGGCGGAGGAAGCTCTTCGGCTTTGCGCGGCGGTGTACCGTCATCGCGCCGGTTGTAGACCCAGATCTCCATGTCGCCATCCCTCATTTCCACCAGCGGACCGTCCACCACCATCCTGCCGCCGCGACCGATGGTGCTGGCGTGAATGAACGGCAAGTGGGATACATCCAACTGGTTCTCGACCATGCGGGAATAATGCACCGACCAATGTTGCGATACCCGGCTGAATGAAAAACCCTCACCGATGCTCTCGAAGAATTTTGGCGGCTGGGGTCCGGTCGATGGATCACCCCAGTAGATAAAAACCATGCCTTGAACTTCATGGGTCAGGTAGGTGCCAACTTTGAGCGCTTTGGGGATCTCGCCATTACGTCCATAGGCGGGCAGGTAAACGCAGGCGCCACCAGGATCGAACTCGAACCCGTGGAACGGGCATGCCAGATGCCCATCCTTCAATTTCCCCCGCCGCAAGGGCGCACCGAGGTGTGGGCAGAGATCGCGCATGCAAACCACATGGTCATCCGTATCACGCCAAAAGACCAGTTTTTCACTCATACGGGTGACAGCCGTGATCCTCCCGCGCTTGACTTCGTTCGATTCCAGAACACCGTACCACTGATTGCGGATCATGTAACTCCTCCCATACGAGAATGAACCACTGCGGTAATTATATCAATCAATTCGGAGCAACATTTCCAAAATAGACCCGGGGGTAGACCTGCATATACACCGGACACCACATGTCAACCCTGCGTCAACCATGGCTATGAGGCAATAAAAAAGGGACCACTCAAATGAGCGATCCCTCTCCGGGCGCTGCAGCTTCCCTGCTAGCAAAGAGCGAGGAGGGATGCTACAGCGCCCTGTTGGTAACTACTACTGTCATACATGCTGTACATCACCTCCTCTTCATAAGGATGGCGTTGTTATGGTCTACCTGCTGACCGATTAATAGTATGTCATAAAGTGGCACCGGCGTCAAGTTACTGTACCGGATTATCAGCAGCGTCATAGCGGTCGAACGCTCACATCTGACGCGTTTGGTCGATTAAGGGAACAGGAAATCAAAGTTCCAGACCGGACCGTCCGAACTGACCAGCGAGGACAAACCGATCACCTCATACCAGGTCGTGCCCGGGCGGTACGCAACCGGCTGACCGGACTCATCGACCAGGTGCAGCAACTGGTCAGGCGCATCCACCTGCCAACGGACAGGGATGACCAGACCATCGCGGACAAGATAAGCCGGTCCGCTGCCTTCGAGGTAGACATCGAAGACCTGTCCGCCAACGATCACTTCAGTATAGCCGGCGAGCAATACTACGATATTATCCGCCGCGATCTGTTCGCCGGTCGATTGATCCAGCAAGGGCGCATAAGCCGGGTCATTGCGGTTGACATCGTCCTGCGTCTCTGAAAATCGTTGGTAACGCCCGCTGACGGGGTCATACTGCCAATAGTGGTACATACCGCCAGAAAAACGCACATAAATCGTTTCTCCAGGGGAGCCGCCAGCCGGCATCTCGGGGGCGAACGTCATCCCGGTCAGGTCCTGGCGGGAATTATCCACCCCATAACGCTGGTAGACGTCCTCCAGTTTGGTGGTATCCAACATGAGATAATTGACGCCCTCCGGTTCATAGCGATACAAAGCCGGGGAGGTGTTGGGCCCTTCGCGGAATAGCCGGCTGCCAAAATCGGCGGAAAGCAGTTCATCCAGCAAATCCTCATAGGCGCCACCAAAGACCAGCATGGCTTTATACATGCGGATCAGGCGCGCATCGATGTGCCGCGCGGAACGGATCGGTCCCACCTGTTGGCTGTCCTGACCATAATACACCGCCGCAAAACGCGTATCACCATATTCTATGTAATATTCGAACACCAGGTCGGCAGCAGAAAGCCCCCACTGTGGTCGACTTTCACGCGGGACGTTTTGCAC
The DNA here is from genome assembly GCA_013177815.1 of Anaerolineae bacterium. GTDB lineage: Bacteria > Chloroflexota > Anaerolineae > Anaerolineales > Anaerolineaceae > JABLXM01. The sequence continues at coordinate 13,672 of JABLXM010000019.1, forward strand.
TTTGACGATGATCGGTCGGCGCTCCAGCAAATCCGGAGATGCCGGCGGCAAGCCGGTGAGTGGGTTGAGCACAACATCGCCATCCCCGCCAGGTGCAGGGGTGGCAGGCTGTTCCGGCGTGAGGGTAGGGCTTGGGCGGGGCGTGGCGGTGATTGCGACCACTATGTCCGCAGTAGGCTGTTGGGGGGCGTTCGTACCGACCGCGCCACATGCTGCCAGCAACACGCCCAGCAGCATGAATATCATCCATCTGGATTTCATACCAAAGGCTCCTTGTCGAAATCAATTGTACCTTATGAAATGGCAGCCCTTTGCTTGCAGCCCAACTGAGATACAACTATAATCCGTCCATGCCGCCGGACACACCATCGAGTCGACGATTCGCACCCCTCATCGTTCCCATCCTGGCTGTCATCCTGCTGGTCATCTGGCTGGAATTCACACCTCCCGGGTTGCTGGGGAAAGCCGATGCCATCGCCTATGCCGTTTGCCATCGCATTCCATCTCGATCGTTTTTCATCGAAGATCGACCCGTCCCGCTGTGCGCCCGCTGCACGGGCATGTACCTGGGCGCCTTCGTCGGACTGATTTACCAGTTTCGCAAGGGGCGGGGCGGTCGCTTGCCCCAAGGGAAGTTCCTGGCAGTCTTTGGAGTGTTTTTCCTGGCGTTCGCAATCGATGGCAGCAACTCGTACCTGCACTTCTTCCCAAACGCACCCCACTTATACGAATCCACCAATTTATTGCGCCTGGTGACCGGCACCGGGCTGGGGTTGGGCATGGCAGTGGTCCTGGTGCCAACCTTCAACCAGACCATCTGGCAGGATTGGGGTAACACGTCATTAATCGGCAACTGGCGCGAAATGTTGCAGTTGATCTTGACCGCAGCGACGCTCGGCATCCTGGCATGGAGCCAGAATTTCTATTTTCTCTACCCACTGGCTCTGGTCAGCAGCGCAACCGTCTGGATGCTGCTGGGGATGATCTATACCATCGTTTGGGTCTTGTTGTTCAAACGCGAAAATACGTTCACCAACATCAAGCAATTGTGGTTGCCAGCCACGGCGGGCTTGACGCTTGCGCTGATGCAAATCGCTATCATCGACCTGGCACGCTATGCTTGGAGCAGCACCTGGGGTGGCTTTCAACTTCCGTAAACCGGTCAGCAGGTGAACGCGGCGTAGCATCCATGCCAGTCACGACCGACGGGAACCTCATCAACCCCAGAACCGACCATCCACACCCCAGCGCTTCGGTCACACCTGTCTCATGAGCAGGTTATCGATCATCCCATTGCAGACGCACTCATCCACAAAATGTAAACCAAACATAGGGTAGCCACGGCTGGAATTACGCTATTATGATCATACGATTCAGCCAGGCGATGAACCACCATCTGGCGAATCGGCATCATGAACTGCCAAGAGAGGATGACATGGACCAACAATATTATCATGACGCGGTTGAAGGAGGAGGCAAGAAAAACAACAAGACTTTGATCATCGTGCTGATCATTGTAGCGACGTTGTTGCTTTGCTGTTGTGCTGCCATCGTGGTCGTTGCCCTTCTTACGGGTTTGGGTGCCGGCGGTTGGATGCAAAACATGGCGCTGCTGCCAAAGTTCATCTGATATTCCGAGACAGACTCGCGGCGGAACCGGCTTCGGTTCCGCCTCCTATGAGATCATATCCTGATTGCACACCCAATCCGCCCGATGAGATAAATTCAATCCGGTGCGTGCAGTAGATCACGCACATCCACCCGCGCCGGGAGTGAGAAGCGGATTTTTAACTCCTCGAGCGCTGCCAACGCTTGTATACGCATATCCCCATCCATCGCCAAGGCATTGAATTCATCCATATCCAGAACGACCTGGCGACCATCTGGAAAGACCAGCAGGTCGAGCGCCATATCGATATAGGCGATGCTATCTTCTGCGATGATTGCCGGCTGGGCAATGTTGCAATACCAGCCCTTCAAGCGCCCGGTCTCGCGGTCGTATATTTCGAAGACGTTGTACCACCGGTCGGAAAAATAAACCTCCAAAAACCGGTCGCCTTTGCGCATCCACATACCGTAAGTATTGGTATCCTGATTGTTGAAGGTGGCTTGCAACAGGACGGCATGGTCATTGCGCGCCAGGATCGTCCCCGAATACCGCCACACTTCTTCACCCTGAAAGTTCTTCTTGATGACCACCACTGGCGTGCTCATAATCGCATACCCTGCGGCTTGCTCAGGCACAGCACATCTTCAGGTTTGATGGAAAATTGCACCGGCTCACTTATCGTAAACGTTTCCGCCGTGTGGAATGCCAAACGTATCCGTCCATCGCATCGCAATGTAACCTTGTAATCGTTCCCCTGGAAGCGTGAATCTTCGACCACACCAGCCAATCGATTTGGCGACCGGGAAGCCCCCTCCTCGAACCCAGCCGCCCGCAGCAGAACGGTTACTTCATCCCCAACCGAGCGGTCGGCGCAAGGTGGTTCGGCGCTGGACAGGTCACCAAGCGGCGTGCGAATGACCAGCGGAGTGGTGGTGATGACCTTCCCCGCAACCAAGTTGGTCTGCCCAAGGAAGCGCGCCACCCAGGCATCGACCGGGCGCCGGTAGACCTGCGCCGGGGTGCCGCCCTGAATGATCCTGCCGCCGTGCAGGATGAGGATACGGTCTGCCAGTGAGAACGCCTCCTCCTGGTCATGGGTGACATAGATGGCGGGGACGCGCGTGGCGCGCAAGAGAGCGCGGATCTCGGCGAGCAATTCGGTTTTCAGGGTACGGTCCAGTGCGCCCAGGGGTTCATCCAGCATGATCAGTCGCGGTCGCGAGGCAATGGTGCGCGCCAGCGCCACGCGCTGCTGCTCACCACCGGAAAGTTCTCGCACACTGCGATGGGTGAAATCCTCCAGGTGCACCTGCGCCAGCGCCTCATTGGCGCGCTGGCGCAGTTCCGCCTCAACCAGTTTCTGCATCCGCAGACCAAAGGCGACATTCTCGTAGACGTTCAGGTGTGGAAAGAGGGCATAATCCTGAAACATCAAGCCAAACCCCCGCAAGTGAACCGGCACTTGCGAAACATCCTCGCCGCGCCAAAAAATGCGCCCCGCTTCAGGCGTCTCCAAACCGGCGATGATGCGCAGCAACGTGCTCTTGCCACTGCCGGATTCGCCCAGCAGGCACAAGGTTTCACCCTGCCGTGCGTCCAGGGAGACGCCATCCAATAGGGGACGCCCCGCATAATCTTTGTGAATATCGATCACTTCCAGTGATATCTTACTATCATTTGTCATTGCGTTCACTTCAGACTGATCATTTTAACCGCTCATCAGGTGGTCAGGCTTCGCCTTGTTCAAGCCGTTCCAACAGTGCAATGCTGGCGGCGCAAACCATCAGCAGGATGGTCGACATCGCCATAGCCTGACCGTAATTAAGCGCTCCCGGCTGGGAGATGAAGCGGTAAATGGCTACTGGCAAGGTGGGGTATTCCGGTCTGGCGAGGAAAGTGGTCGCGCCAAACTCTCCCATCGAGATGGTGAAGGCAAAGATCGCGCTCACCATGGCAGCGCGCTTCAGGATCGGCAACTCCACCCGATACCAGACCTGCCAGGGAGAAGCGCCCAGGACAGATGCCGCTTGTTTCAAGCGGGGTGGAATGGCGGCAACGGCGGGCTGTAACGTCCTGACGACGAATGGATATGCCACCAGGCTGTGAGCCAGCGGCACCAGCCAGAAACCGATGCCGAGCGTCATGATGACGCGCCCGAAAACCAGGATGAATCCCAACCCCAGGGTGACGGCGGATGTTCCCATCGGCAACATCACCAACACATCGAAAGCCCGCCGCGCCCAGCCCCCGCTTTGCAGCCGGTAGGCGGTGATGAACCCCAGCACCAGCGAGATCACCACCACAATGCTGGCGATCAGGAAGGAATTGGCGACCGCCTGGATGGGCGGGACGTAGAAGATCGACTGCCGGCGATTGGTGAACAATTCCTGATAGTAAGCGAGCGTAATGCGCGGCGTGAATCCGCCGCGCTCACCGCGATCCGGCTCTAATTTGGTCACCGATCGGGCTGCCAGCGCGACCAGGGGCGTAACCAGCAGGATGACCACCACCAGCACCACCACACCAACCCACAATCGTTCCATCCATGTGACTGGCTTCCGATCATTTTCCCCGCTGATGCGCGGCGTCAGCGAGATCACACGTCCCCGTCCGACACGCTGGTATCCCAGCGTGATCATGAGGGTGCACAGCAGTTGTACCAACGAGAGTACCGCAGCAGAACGAAAATCCAGCAGGTTGAGCGCGCGGGTGGCAATCTCGACTTCGAGGGTGGCGAAGCCCGCACCGCCAAGCAGCAGGATGACGCCAAAACTGGTGAAGTTGAACAGGAACACCAACGCTGTGGCTGCCAGGATGGGCTGTTTCAGCAAAGGCAGGGTGACCTTGCACAATACCCGCCAGGGCGTGGCACCCAGAGTGCGAGCTGAATCCGCCAGGCGGGTATCCAACCGCGACCACTCGCTGCCCACCACCCGCAGGACGATGGTGGTGTTGTAAAAGACGTGCGCCAGCAAGATGGCGCCCAGCGAGTTAAGGAACTGCACCGGCGGGTCTGTTAAGTTGAACAATCCCATAAGCGCCAGGTTGACCCATCCACGCGGTCCAAGCAGCGCGTTGAAGCCGGCAGCCACCACCACGGTCGGCAAAATGAACGGCAGGGTGGTCAACACGCGCAACAAACGTTTACCCGGAAATTTGAACCTCGCCATCACCGCCGCTGCCGGCATGCCGACCAACAGCGTCAACAAGGTCGAGAGGCTGGCTTGCAGGACGGTGAAGCGCAGTGGTTTCCAGACGACAGCCCAGATGTGCTGCCCGCCATCACCCGGCGGCATACGAAAAGCCTGCCCAATCACCGCCGCGAGCGGGTAGACGTAGAAGACAGCCAGGAACGCCAACGGCAGCGCCCACAGCAACAGCGAAGTCAAGCGTTGACTGGCTGTGCGAGCCGATCTCACCGCAGGACCACTTCCGTCCAGTCCTGGATCCAATCGTCGCGATTCACCGTAATTTCAGCCGGGTCCAGACGGGCAGGTTCCGCCGGAACATCACCAAAGCGCACGAAGACATCCGGCAGCGCAGCATTTGTATTGACTGGATAAACGAACATCTGGAGCGGGATATCCTGCTGGAAGACAGGGCTGAGCATGAAATCCACGAACTTTTGAGCCAGCTCCAGGTTGGCAGTGCCTTTGAGGATGCCGATGAACTCGACCTGGCGAAAGCACATGCCCGGCGCAGCGAGCACGCCGGTGGGAGCTTGATCGAGCGGCTGTTCCGAGAAGAAGACTTCCGCCGGTGGACTGCTGGCGTAAGAAACCACCATCGGCTGCGCACCCTGCCCGGAGGAAGCGCTGAAATTGGTGTAATACGCTGTTTCCCAATCGTTGACGACGATGACATCGTTGGCGCGCAGATCTGACCAGTAATCCAGGTAACCCTGTGGTCCATATTCCGCCACGGTTGCCAGCAGGAAAGCCAACCCGGGCGATGAGGTGGCTGGATTTTGCACCACCAGCAACCCGCGATACGCCTCATTCGTCAAGTCGGCGAGGGATTGGGGTAACGCCAGGTCATGTTCGGAAAAATAGGCTTTATCATAGTTGATGCACACATCACCGAAATCCACCGGGGTAACACGATGCCCGGTGTCCAGTTGGAATTCATCCGCAACATCCGCGAGAAGCGGAGACTGGTACGGCTCGAAGATATCCTCCTCCAACGCACGGGAAAGGAAGGTGTTATCGATGCCATAGAAAAGGTCTGCCTGGGGATTGGCTTTGGTCAGGATGACGCGATTCAACGCCGCGCCGGTATCGCCACTTTGAAGGAAGACCAGTTGGACATTGTTCTCGCTTTCGAATTGTTGCACCACAACTTCGCTGACCGAGAATGAGTCATGCGTCATGATGGTCAATTGACGGCGGGCATCCTCCGGCGCATTCGCTGGCGAACAGGCTGCCAGCAAGATCAGCACGCCAAGCGCCTGGATCCATATCTTTGGTCGATCATGCTTAATCATTTTTATCTTCACCTTTCTCGGGTTGCCGGGTATGAACACCCAGCAATAAACCAGACCCGATGCGAAGGTCCGCATCGGATGTCATCATCACATTGCTGATGCCGCGGGTTGCGTACTGGTAGAGTATTTCATCATCAAGGGGATATTGCAAGCCACGCGTGCACACGCCTTCAACCCGCGCCGTCAGCGGGATGAGCGAGACGATATCCCCCGGTTGACCCTGGATGCACAATGAACTACGGACGAGCATCACTTCCTGAACGCCATCATCCAGCCGCACGTCCAAGCTCACCAGATCTGGGCGCATGAGCAGGTAAAGGTTGCCAAGGGTATGGTCCAGCCGACCACCCGTCGCGCCAACGATGACCAGGTTGGTAAATCCCCGCTCCAGCACCAGGTCTACTGCCAGTTCAAGGTCGGTCTTATCCTTCTGTGGGGGAAAGCGGATGACTTCACAGCCAGCCAGGCGGGAACCAGCCACATCCTCTGGCGCGACTGAATCCAGGTCGCCGATCAGGACATCCGGTATGCGTCCCATGCCGGCGATATGCCGCAGCCCCCCATCCACCGCCACCAGCAGATCGTCCGGCTGAATGCGCGCCGCCAAGGACGCCACATTCAGCAGGTCACCATTGGCAAAAACTACCGCCGAATTATTCATAAAAAAAAGCCCTCCAGGGGCGGAGGGTTGAGCCTGTCTTTCCTTGTAACACATCCCTCCGCCGGCATGATCCGGATCAGGTATTGCGGGTCGAGGGCGGCAAACCCTCCTCTCAGCCCGTATACGCGGGCTCCCCGTGGTTGATGTTGAACTTATTATAAGGGCGTCGAGGGCGTGCGTCAATCCCCTATTATCGAACGCGGCGCTTCCACTCTTCCTTCAATTGTAACGAGCGCGGGCTTTCGCCCGCCGGCAACGAGATAAAATCCAACAGTAATCGATTGAAGCGGCTGACTTCCTGGATCATAGGATAATGACCGGATTCTTCCAAGATGATGGCGTGGGCATATTCCGGCAGCGCCTCCAATTGCTCCTGCGCAGGCGGCGGGGCAACCGGGTCGCGGGCGCCGTAGACGAACAACCTGGCGATGTTGGTATTCGTCGTCATGGCATTCAGATCCATCTGCGCAATTGCATTCAGGCTGGGTGGCAACGCACGCACATCCCCTTTGAGCGCCTCGATACGAACCGCCGGGTCGATATTATCCCGTTCCATCAACCAATCGACAATCGCGCCGGGCGCGGCGCCGGAGGCGCGGGCTTGTAAGGCATGGATGGACGATGGATATGAGATGCTCATCATGCGATCCACCCGTTCCGGGAAAGCGGTGGCGAAGACCTCCATCAAAACTGCGCCCAAGCCGTGCCCCACCACTGCCACCCGACCGATGCCCATTTCGGCGAGAAAATGCTCGATCAACCCCAATTGTTCTTCGAACGTATATCGCCCAACATTTTTGCTGGAATCGCCGAAACCCCACAAATCCAGCGCGTAGACGCGGAAGTTGCCGCATGCTGCCTGCATGGCAGGAATCCAATAACGCCACGAGCCCGCCCAACTGTGCAGCATGAGCAGCGGGCGCCCGCGCCCGAGGCTCTCGTAATGAATCACTTCACGGTCCAGCAGAATGACGCTCATCGGTCAACCGGATTTACGAGCCAGCAATTGGTCCACCCGCTCGGTCAACTCATTCGGCATGAAGGGTTTCAACAAGTATTCCGCCGCGCCAAGCTCCAAACCAGTTTGGATCTCCGCCTCCTGACCTTTGGCGGAAAGGAATACCACCGGGATGTTCGCCACCCGTGGGTCCTGCTTGAGCGCAGTGCAAGCCTCGTAGCCGGTCATGCGCGGCATGCGCACATCCATCATGATCAGGTCCGGCATGACCAGCGGCGCTTGCTCGACCACCTCGGCGCCATTCTCCACGGTGACTACTTCATGTCCGGCAAACCGCAGAGTGAACGCGATCAAGTCGCGAATATCGCGTTCATCCTCAGCAACCAATATTTTCGCCATCACTTGTCTCCCTTCCGATGAATAGGCAGTGTAAAGAAGAAGGTGCTGCCTTCTCCACGGACGCCTGTGCTTTCGAACCACATTTTGCCATGATGCATTTCTACCAACGTTCGGGAAATGGGCAACCCAAGACCCGTCCCCGAACTCGCCAGAACCAGCGCATCCTCACCACGATAGAAGCGCTCGAAGATGCGTCCCTGATCTTCCGGCTTGATGCCGATACCATTGTCTTCGACCGCTATTTCCAGGAATTCACCGTCGACGCGCAAGCGCACCTGCACCTGCCCATCCGGTTCGGTGTAGTTGTAACCATTGCTGATCAGGTTGCTCAATATTTGCCGCACCCGCTCCGCGTCACCCACCACCCGGGGCAGCCGTTTGGGCAACACCAGGTCGACATGGATGGGCTTGTTCTCCTCCACCGCCCGGCGCAAGATATCACTGCGGACATCCTCAACGATTTCCGCCATATCCAGCGGTTGCAGGTTGAGCACGACCCGACCGGCTTCGACGCGCGAGATGTCGAGCAGGTCATTCACCAGTTCATTCAAACGCTCGGTGTTGCTCTTGACAATACTCAGGAACTTCTCCTGTTGTTCATTGACCGGACCGGCAGCGCCCATCAGGATCACCTCAACATACCCCTTGATGGAGGTCATGGGCGTACGTAATTCGTGGCTGACGTTTGCAACAAATTCAGATTTCAGCCGGTCCACCTGGACCTCCTGGGTGATATCGCGGAAGATGGAGACGGTGCCCAGGAATTGCATCCGCCAAATGACGGGCGCCAGGCTGATGGCAATTACGCGTCCATCCTCCAGTTCGATCTGATGGGCGTGGCTGACTTCCGGTTGGTACGTGGAAGGATCACTGGTCCACTGGTCGATGGTCCGAATCAACCGGCTGGCTCCCCCACCGAACAAACCGCTAAAATCATCCAGTGACCGATCGATGGCTGTGGCTGGGTCCAACCCAAGGATCCGGCTGGCGGATGGATTTAAGAGTGTGATGCGCTTCTCGTCATCGGTCACCAACACGCCATCCGCCACGGCTTCGAGAATGGCGCGCGATCGACTGGTCTCGATCTGCTGTTCGCGCAATAAGTTGCCCAAATTCTCAGCCTGTTCGCGGATCAATTTGAACAGTTCGGCGTTATTCAAAGTGATGCTGATCTGCCGGGCAGCGGCTTCCACCAGGTTGACCTGCGCCTGTTGGAACTGGGCGCTCTTGCGATGGAAGAGCAGCAACGAGCCGAGCACCTCTTCACCGAGGATCAGCGGCACGGCGATCACGCTACGATAGATGATGGTTTGCGCCGTGCGCAGTTTCCAGCGCTCATCGAGGGCAATCTCATCAGATTTCGCCGACATGCGGTTGTTCACCACCCAGCGAGCGATCTCAGCTTCCAGCGATGCCGGGTTCCCACTCCAGCGTAAATGCGCCAACCTGCCGGTCTGGTAAACCTCGTCCATGGCTGCCAACAGGATCATGCCCATCTCTGAGCCTAATGCTTCGTTCAGAACATTGAGCGTGCCGGTGAGCACTCGTTTGAGGTCCAGGCTGGCGGTAAGTTCGGTCAGGATACGCAGGAGGGTTTGCGTGTTCGCGTGTTCGCGCTGCAATTCCTCGGTGCGGTTGACCACGCGGGCTTCCAGGTCTTGGGTCAGATCGATCGTCTCCTGCAACAGGCGCGCGTTCTGCAAGGCGATGGACGTCTGGTTGGATATGGTGCGCGCCAGTTCGATCTCAGACATGTCGAAACGGGAACGCATATTATTCTGCAACCACAGCCATCCGGTAACGGCGTTGCCGGCGATCAACGGTATGACCAGCAGCGACTGCACACCCCGCGAGGAAAAGTAGGCTTGCTGGAGCGGCTTCAGATCCGGCTCTTCACCAACTTGATCGCTCGAAAACAACCCGCCGGTCTCCGCCAGGGTTTCGAACCAGGACAGCCGCGGCAACGTCAGCGGCAAACGATCATCCGTGGCTGGAATTTCGTGCACCAGGGCAGGTTGAAGCTCCTCATCCATCAGCACCAAAGCCACCCTGTCAACCGGCAGGGCTTCTTTTAGATATTTGGACGTCATCCTGCATATGAAATTGATATCCAGGGTTGAACCAAGTTCAGCCGAAAAGCGGTTGAGAAATGCCAGCCTGCGGGAGCGGTCATCGAGTTCGGCAGCGCGCTCCTGACTCTCTTCGAACAAGCGCGCGTTCTCCAACGAAACCGCCGACTGACCGGCAAATGTCCCTGCAGCCTGGACGTACTCCTGGTTGTAGAAACCTGGCTCGCGCTTTTCAAGCGCGATGGCGCCCACCAACTGCGATTTGGCGATCAACGGGATGCCCATCCAGGCACGGTATTCCGGCTCCACCAGGCTCTGGAAGCGATCATCCTCGCCAACATCGGCAACCACGATCGGCTGCCCGGATTCAGCCATCTGCTGGAATAAGCGACTGTCCTCCACCGAGACCGTCAAACCATTCCTACTCTCATTATCATCAAAGCCGTTGGCGGCTGCCACGGTCAATTGGCGCCCGTCACGCAGCCACAAGGTGGCTGTCTCATATGGAACAACCGTCCGTAATTGCACCAGCAGGGATTGCACCAGGTCTTCACGCATCAGCGAAGAAGTGATGGTAGTGGATACTTCGGTGAGCGCCTGCAACTGGGCGGTGCGCTGCTGAGCATCCGCGAAGAGCCGGCTATTCTCCAAAGCCAGGGCGGTCTGCTGCGCCAGCGCTTGCGCCAGTTTAAGATCCTCCCCTGTGAAGCCAACCGCGCCGGTGTAGGACTCGATCACTACCACCCCCAAACGTTCCTCGCCACGATGCAACGGCAAAACCAACGTCGCGACTGGCAACTTGCCGCCGGTTGCCCGGCGTAATTTAAGTAATTCTTCCGCCAACAGGGGATACTCCGCAGCAAAGGCGACTTCCGGCAACATCACTTCCTGCCTGGAGAGATAGACCCTGGCAGGCAGGGACAATTTGTCAGTCGATGATCCCTTTATATGCAGGCGCAGCTTGAGCAAATTATCCGGGTTGACGTAACCGGCGGCAGCGACCGGCTGCAGGTGATCCGAAAAAGGAACTGGTCTGCCTGCCCAACATGCCTGAGCCGCCGGAATAGCCTGCTGAAGCGTTTCCACCAAGGAACGGAGGATATCCACCTCGTTCAACGAGCCCAAACGACGGCTGAAATCCAGCAACAGGTTCATTTCCTCCAATCGCTGGCGCGCAGACGCAAGCAAGTGCAACTTCTGTAAAGCTTCGTTGACCTGGCGGGTCAGGCGGGTGAGTTCCAGGTGGTCGCGTTCGGTGATGGCAGCCAGTGGCGCCCTGCTGACACCAATCAACGCCATGCGACGACCTTCGGCAGGGTGGAATGGCAAACCCAACAAGCCGCTGCCCTTGAATGCAGTCAGCAGGGAATTCCCGTACCAGGTCATTCCTTCCACCAATTCCTCATCCAGGATGATCCGGTCTTCCACCAGCAAATGACGCAGCGGGTTGGATTGTCCAAATAGCGCCTCCGGGTTGGCGCGTTTGGGCATTTCACCGATCACTTGAAGCAAGCAGGCGCCTTCGGGCGCTTCTTCCGCCAACAACACCGAGGACAATCCGTACTGGTCGATCAAAGCGTGTGCCAACAAGCGGAGAACGAGCAGCGGTTCTTCCTGCGCGCCAATCTGTTCCGCCAGTGTCATGCCGGTATCGGCGCGTTCGATTTGGGACTGTAGCGTCTGGATCGCCAGCGTTTGTTCCAGGTCCTTGCGCAGCAGCATAGCGGTTTGATCTGCCCCCAGCGCCTGGGTCTGATCGAACATGCCAGCCTGAGCGCTTAATTCGCCCATCTCGGCGTCCATCTCAGCCATCCGGCGCTGATTCTGGATCAAGATGGCTGCCTGCCGGGAGAAAATTTCCAGCGCATCAATCGTCAGGGTATCTGGGCGTCTGCCATCCGCCGGGTCATCCAGGCTGATGAGACCCAGCCCCTCACCCTGGGCATCCTCCAATGGTATCAAGAGCAGGTCATCCGGCTGCCAGTCCATCGCCCCGCTGCCCGCCGGTTGATCGAGGATGGTAACGGTATGCACATCCGCCGGAACCAACGGCATGCGGTCCGCCGGGATGAAGTAGGCGCAGCCCACCTTGAACTCATCATCCATCATGCGCACAACAGCAGACCAGGGTTGGGTTCGTGCACGCAGTTCCTCCCACGCCTCTGGCGGTATTCCGCACCCGGAAACACGCTGCAGGTCACCGCTGGCGGCATCATATGTGCTGATCAATACCGACCGGAACGGGGTTGCCTTCTGGATGGCGGCGGCGATCAAGTCCAGACCTTCATTCAACGGGCGCAGCGGCTGCAAGCCCTTCAGCAAATCCAATAATTCACCCAATGTATCCAACTCACGCTTGAGCAGATGGCTTTGGCGACCGCGCTCTTCGAATTGCAGTGCGTTGGCGAGCGCCACCGCCGCCTGGTCGGCAATTGAATGCAGGATGTCGACCGGTGTGCCGGCGAAGAAATTCGTTCTCCTGGCGTGCAAGTGAATGACTGCATTGACCTCACCCTGGAAGGCAACCGGCAGCAACAGCAGCGATCCGTCCGGATGGCTGGAATTGTGCCCCTCCGCTGCCACATCTTCGATCACCAACATCTCCTGGTTGCGCAGCGCGGAAAGTTCTGCCTCCGGCATGGCTGCAGGCGGGGCACAACCGGCGAACGTCGTTGAGGTGAACGTTTCATCGATCTCCTGTCCGGGGCGAACCAACATGACCGTACCGCAATCGGCGCCGGAGATACGTAGCGTTTCGTGATACACCAGATTTAATATGCCCGCCGGCTCGCGCAGGGCGCTCAATTCTCGGCTAAAACGAGCCAGACCGGTCAACTGGTCCACCCGCAGGCGCAGGGCGGCATCCGTCTGCCCGGAACGATGCGACTGGTCGATGACTCCGGCAAGTTGCCCGGCGGCGGTGAACGCCACCTGGATATCAGCCTGATCGAAAGTGCGCGAAGTGCTGACGCCCAACCAGATCTCGCCAATGCCCACATCCCGTACCAGCAGGGGAACGATGATCATGGCGTCCAGGTCCCATTGGATCATCAATTCCTGGTAGAAGGGCACCAGCGGTTTTTCATCCACCTGGAAGCGGTTGAACTGGAGAACATGCTGCGTTCCCGTTACCGTGAAGGGAAACTGGGCATCATCCACCGGCAGGTGGGTGACCTGACGTTTCAAACGTTTATGGCTGCCGTAGAGCGATTCGCGGTGCAATCCCAATACGGAACGCGCCTGGTCCAACAGGAAGACCGCCGCCAGATCAACCTGCAACAGGTGAACGAGTTCCTGCAGCGAATATTTCAGTATCTCATCGGTGCTCACATCCGACCCCGCCAGGCTGGCAATACGGCGCAAACCCTCCGCGCGTATGGCGCGCTGGCGCGATTGGATCACCAGGTTAGCGTTTTCGATCACCGGTGCCGCCTGGCTGGCAATGATACGCAACAATTGCAACTCTTCATCCGTGAACGGACGTTCGTGATTGCGATGGTTGGCGACCTGCAAGTAACCCAGCATGCGACCGCCGCTGGTCAAGGGCATCATCACCGTTTCACGCAGGCTGGCGCCGCGCGCCAGGTTTTCCAGTCCAAGATCAAGCCATGCCTGGTCTTCGAAGGCGTTCTCACTGACCAGGGTCTGCTGCGCAAGCAACGCCGACTCCAACGGGCTGCCGGATGCAATCTCGACCTTGTAAAGTTCCAACACCTGTTCCGGCAAACCCTGGAACGGCGCCTGGCTTTCCAATGACCGTTGGTTTTCGTTGACCAAGAAAAAGCCGAGGATATTCACATCTACCAGTGGCGTAATGGCATTGACCAGGTTGGCGAACAATGTTTGCGGTTCACGGGCTTCATGAAACGCTTGTGAAAGTTCAAAGATACCCCCAAGTTCATTGGCGCGTTGTTGCTCCTTTTGATATTGCAGCGCATTCATCAAACCGCTGGCGAGTGAAGCAGCAACCGTATTAAGTAGATCCAGGTCATTTTGCTGGAACTGACCGGGGATATAGCTGCCAAGTTCCAACGTGCCGATGCAAACCTCACCGGTGCCCAACGGCACCCCCAGATAGGAGCGCAGCGGCAGCGTGCGCAGGTCTACCGCGGGCTGCAATTCGGGGCGCTCCTCCAGGATGGAAGCCAGGATGGCTTCCTGCCGTTGGAAAACCTTGCCGCTCAATCCTTCACCAGGTTGGTAGCTCTGACCAAGCGCTTTGAAAGTCCGCCCGCTTCCAGGCGTACCCTGCGAGCGGTACGGCACCAGGCGATCCTGATCGGCGTCATACAGAGTGATCTCCAAGATATCTGCGGGTATCATGCGGTCCAGGGCGATCGCCGCAGCCTGCAAGACCTCTTCCAGCATCAAACTCCCGGTGACCTGTTGGGAGAATTCCAGCGCTTCCAATGGGATGCCTTTGGCGCTGCGGGTTGACCTGCCCTTTCGACCACCAGACTCCAATGGGCGCAGGGTCACCACCATGCCGCAGCCGGTGGCGCCCGCCACGCTGAAGGAATTCCCCTCCATGCTCTGCTCTTCGACGACAAACTGCGCCCGTCCTTCGGCAACACATAATTCGATGAACGTGTCAGATGGGCGCACCTGGCGTGCAATCCGCTCCAGGCTGATCTTCTCCCCGCTGCGGATGTGAAAGAGCCGCTCCGCAGCCGGGTTGATCGACTCCAGCCTGCCGCCTGCCGCAATCCGCAAGACGCAATCATTGTGAGGTGCAAGCGACTCAGCGGTTGTGGGCAGTTGTTCGGGCAAAGCGGACCGACGATGATGCGCACGCACGATCAGGATACGCGCCACCAGCCACACGGCAACGCCGCTGGCGAGCAGCACCAACCCGATCCAAACCGCATGATGGGCATCCATAGTGACCGGCGCCTAATCCCCCAGGTGTTGCTCCTGGCGCCTCTCCTCTGCTGCCAATTCGGTGATCTCACGAATATCTGAAAACTGGTGGGTCGCCGGCGAGACAACGCCAAAGGACAGGTCCATCAAGGGCGCCTGTTGTTCCTGCCCTTTTTCATCCTTCAGGCTGAGGTAGCCCTGCTGGCGATCGATGAAATTATAATGACTCAGGATCTCATCACTGAAGCGGCTTTGGAGGTTTGCGCGAACCGTCGGCATCGCCTTTTCGGTGGTGATGATGACGAAGTGATCGCCGCCGGCGTGACCGACGAAATCGTCGCTGCTGCCAGCCTGGTCGACGACCTCACCCACCAGCATACCGGTAAAGCGCAGCACGTCATTGGCAGCGATGAAGCCGTAAACCTCCTTGAATGGCTCGAAATAATTCAGTCTGATATCAATGTACGCCCAGCCTTGTTCGCGAATGATCTTGCGCAGGTGGTCTTCGATCAGCCGACCGGATGGCAAGCCGGATTGCGGATCCATCAGGCTCTCCCGTTCCGCACGTGAGATGGCATTTTGAACCCGCAGCCGCAATTCCTCGATATCGAAAGGCTTGGTGATGTAGTCATCCGCGCCCAGTTCCAGCCCCTGCAATTTATCGCTGCGCTCATCCTTTTGGGTCAGGAAAATGACCGGGATGTGGCTGGTACGGGTCTGGGTACGCAGATTGCGGCAAACCTCATATCCGTCGATATCGGGCAGCATGATATCCAGCACGATCAGGTGCGGCATCACGGCGCGGGTGCGCTCCAATGCTTCCATGCCGCGCATGGCGGTGTCGACTTCAAAACCCTGCGCACTGAAGAAGATCTTCAGCATGTTCGAGATATCCGGATCATCCTCGACGATCAATAATCGACCTTTTGCCATACCTGCCTCCAATCATTAACGTTCAACTATCAAATAGATACGAGTTTCCATCACGCCTATATATTCCGGGTTACCAACTTTCCAGCGCCTGCTCACCCTGGCGCGGATACAGCCGGCGGTGCTGTCCGCTGGAAGCCAGGCAGTGATGATCGCTATCCTCATAACGCACATCGTGGA